>JBBQNZ010000059.1:0-22603 GCA_038330415.1 Actinomycetales bacterium
GCCCACGCCACGGTGGACGGGCTCTTCGTCACCTTCGAGGCGGTGCCCACCGGGTCGAGCCAACGCCTCCTCGTGCGAACCGAGCCCGTGATCCGTCCGATGTCCGCCGTCGTCACCGGGGTGGAGGTCGAGGCCACCGCAGCGTCGGCCGGGCAGGGTGTCACCGGGGTCGAGCGGGTCGCGCTCCGCAAGACCGAGGAAGGGCGCTACGAGGGGTCGCTGTCCGGTGCCCGCGAGGGCGACTGGCAGGCCACGCTGGTGCTTCACCGCACCTGGTCGAACGACTCCGTCGTCGTGGTGCCATGGTCATCCGGGGTGGGGGAGCAGCCCACCGCACTGGAGCGCACCACGTCCGCGCTGGCGCTCCTGCTCCTCGCGGGCATGGCGTCGGTCCTCGCACTCCTCATGGCCCGGCTCCGGCGGAGAGCGGCGGACCTGCGCACCCAGCGGCTCCGCGACAGCGCACCGAACGACGACAGCGAGCACGACCCCGACACCGTGACCCGGCCCCGAGCGGAAGCGACCTCCCGATGAACGCCGACCAGCCCTGCCGCCCCCGCCGCGCCACGACGGCCGTCGCCGCGGGTGTGCTGATGGCGGCCCTCGGCCTGGGGTCGGCCCTGCCGGCCTCCGGCGCCCCGCTCGGCCCCGGCGGAACGGGAGGAGCCGGGAGGACCGGTGGCGCGCTCGCCGGCCCGGCGACCACCAGCGTCGTGGTCACCCTGCGCGACGCCCCTGACCTGAGCGGCCTGTCCAAGCTGGGCCGCACCCAGCGGCTCAGCACACTGGTGCGCCGCCTGCACACCCATGCCGACACCTCGCAGGCACCCTTGCGCGCCCGGCTGCGGACCCTCCAGACCAGGGGAGAGGTGCGCTCGCAGACGCCGCTGTGGGTCGCGAACGCCATCTCGGTCACGGCCACGCCCGCCGCCATCCGCGAGCTGGCGGCCCGTCCCGACGTCGCCAGCGTGACGCCTGACGCGATCACCGTGGTGCCCACCGCCCTGCCGGTCGAGCCGAACATCGCCGCCGTGCGCGCTCCCGACCTGTGGGCCGCGGGGCAGACCGGCCAGGGGGTCGTGGTCGCGACCCTCGACACGGGCGTCGACCTGACCAACCCCGACCTGTCCGCCCGCTGGCGGGGTGGCACGAACAGCTGGTACGACCCCTACGGCCAGCACCCGGACGCCCCCGTCGACCTGAGCGGCCACGGCACGGCCGCGGCGGGCCTGGTCGTCGGCGGGTCCGACGGCGGCTCGAGCTACGGGATGGCGCCCGGCGCCACCCTGATCGCCGCCCGGGTCTTCGACGACCGGGGCGCGACGACGGCCACCGCCATGCATCTCGCCTTCCAGTGGCTGCTCGACCCCGACCACGACCCGGCCACGGCCGACGCCCCCCGGGTCGTCAACGCGTCCTGGGCGCTCGGCGCGGGTCCCTCGTGCAACCTGGCCTTCCAGCCCGACGTGCGCGCCCTGCGGGCGGCCGGCATCCTGCCGGTGTTCTCGGCCGGCAACTTCGGACCCGCCGCGGCGACCAGCGCCAGCCCGGCGAACTACCCTGAGTCCCTGTCGGTGGGTGCGGTGGGCGCGACCGACACCATCTGGGCCTACTCCAGTGCCGGGCCGTCGACCTGCGGTGGGCGCACGAGGGTCTTCCCCGACCTCGTCGCCCCAGGGGTGTCGGTGCTCTCGGCCGACCGGTTCGGCGGGTTCCAGTACCTCACCGGCACCTCCATCGCGGCGCCGCACGTGGCGGGTGCTGCCGCACTGCTCCTCGGCGCGCACCCGGGCCTGTCCACCACCTCCGTGGAGTCGGCCCTGACCGCTTCCGCGGTCGACCTCGGCCCCGTCGGGCCGGACGAGCGCTACGGCAACGGGCGGCTCGACGTCGTGGCCGCCGACGCCCGGGCCGCGACGGCACCACCCGACTTCTCGGTGGCGGCGACGACACCGACGCTCACGACCGTGGCGGGAGGGTCGGCGTCGACCACCGTGACGGTCGCACCGGCCAACGGCTTCGCCGAGCCCACGACGCTGTCCGTGCAGGGGCTGCCGTCCGGCGCCTCGGCCACGCTCACCCCGACGGTGCTCGGACCGGGTGGGTGGGGGTCCACGCTCCTGGTGACGACGACCGGTGCCACGGCACCCGGCAACCACCCGTTCACGGTGGCGGCAACCGGAGGTGGTCTCACCCGATCCGTGGCGGCGACCCTGGTGGTCACGGCTGAAGACTTCAGCATCACGGCATCGCCCTCGCGGCTGCCGGTGAAGCGTGGCAGGTCGGCGGCGACCACGATCGTGGTGGGTGCCGGCGGGGCGCTCGCGGCCCCGGTCGCGCTGTCGACGCCGACCCTCATGCCGGTGGGGGTCAGCGTGGCGTGGACCGGTAACCCGATCACCGCACCCGGGTCGGCCACGCTGCGGTTCTCCGTCACCGCGCGGGTGCGCAAGGGCACCTACCCCGTGGTGGTCACCGGCACGTCGGGCGGCCGCACGCACACCGTCACGGTGTCGCTGAAGGTGAGCTGACAGCGCCGGCGCCGACGAGGTGGTGGTGCGAGCCCGGCATCCGGATGCCGTCGCCGGCGACCTGGGCGAGGGGGATGGACAGGGCCACCCGCGCGCCGCCGTAGACCGAGTGCGACGCGACGATCCGGCCACCGGCGGTGCGAGCGATGCCGGCCACGATCCGTAGCCCGAACCCGGTGCGGGAGTAGAGGTCCCGGAGCCGCTGAGCGGCGGCATCGGCGCCGACGGAGGTGTCGACGGCGTCGTGGAGCCCGTCGCTCTCGCCCGCGATGCGGATGATGAGCTCGTCGGAGAGCCCCGAGCCCGAGTCCGCGACGCCCACCTCGGCGTGCCCGTCGACGGACGTCGAGAACAGGCAGATCCGGTCGCCGTCGACGGTGTAGCGCACGGCGTTCTCGACGAGCGTGTCGACGGCGGCCCGCAGCCGCTCACCGTTCACCGGCACGAGGTGCACCCTGCTGTCGACCACGAGGTCGCGGTCGACGACGCCGCTCCACCGCCGGCGCACGTCCTGGAGCAGGGCACCGACGTCGGTGCGCTCGTCGGGGGCCCCGAGGTCGAGCGCCACGGCGCGCACCAGGCGGTCGGTCACCCGGGCCAGCTGTACCAGCTCGTCGTGCACGGTGAGCAGGTCCTCGCGACGCTGCTCACCGCGCTCGTCGACGAGCAGCTGCTCGACGTAGCCGGTGGCGATGGTGAGGGGCGTGCGCAGCTCGTGCGACGTCATCCGGCTCAGTCGATCGCGGGCGGCCGCTCGCCGTCGGTCGGCCTCGGCGAGCCGGGTGGCCTGCTCGACCGCCTGCACCCGGCGCCGCACGTGGAACATGACGATGGCGGCGAGTGCGACGGAGGCGACGACCTCGACCAGCTCGACGGCCGGCAGCTCACCGCGCAGCGTGCGCGGCACCATCACCCCCGCCGAGAAGGCGCCGAAGGCCATGACGGAGGTCGCGGTGGGCACCACCGGCCACACCCCGAACCCGTAGAGCGCCGCGAACGCGAAGATGACCACCTCGATGGTCACCATCTCCTCGACCGGCTCCAGCACCAGGCATACCGCCGCGGCGCAGAGGACTCCCAGCCAGGCGGCGAACAGCCCGGCCCCCAGCCGCTGGTCAGTCCTCGGCGATGCAGTATCCGACACCGCGCACCGTCTCGATCGTGGTCAGGCTGGGCAGCTTGGTCCGCAGTCGGGCGACGCAGACCTCGAGCACGTTGCTACCGGGGTCGAAGTCGTAGCCCCAGATGTCGTGCAACAGCTCTTCACGGCCGCAGACATCGCCGCGGCGGCGCAGCAGGTGCGCCAGCACCGCGGTCTCGCGCTCGCTGAGCGGGCGCACCCCGTCGGGCAGCAGGAGGATGCGCCGGTGGGTGTCGAGGCGGAAGCCGGGGTGGCTGAGGAAGCGGCCGTCCTCGAGCCGCTCGTGCGGGGTGCCGAGGTGCCGGTTGACCCGGGCCATCAGCTCGGCCAGGACGAACGGCTTGGTCACGTAGTCGACCGCGCCGCCGTTGATGGCCTGTACCCGGGCGCCCACGTGGCCGACGCCGGAGAGCACCACCACCGGGGGCCTGGCCGGCAGCTCGTTGACGTGCTTGAGCACGGTGAGCCCGTCGATTCCGGGCATCACCAGGTCGAGCAGCACCAGGTCGACCCGGTGGGAGTCGAGGTAGTCGCACGCGGCCTCGCCGTCGGCGACGGGAACGGGCTGGTGCCCAGCGGCCGAGAGGTCGCGGGACAGCAGCGTCCGCAGCTTGACCTCGTCGTCCACGATCAAAATTGCTGCCACGACCCCACCCTTCCGCTCGAGCCACCAGCACTCGACGGCCGTTGCATCGCCGGTGAGCGTGGTCCCGCACACCCAGCTGGCGAGGACCCGCCCTGCACGAGTCCTCGACGACCGTAACGTCCGCGGGTCAGGGGCGGCTATCACCCGAACGGACTATGGACAACCCCCCAATGTGAGGGGGTGGTGTGACCGACGAGACCGTGTCGCCCCGCCGCACCCGGAGGATCATGGAGGTATGGCCGAGCACAAGGTCAGTACCCCCCTTCCTACCAGTACGTCGGGCGCGACCGGCGACGAGATCCTCGGCACCAGCGGTGCAGTGGTCGTCGCCGTCGATGGGTCCGCCGCCGACGAGGCGGTCGTCGACTGGGCAACCGACGAGGCCGCCCGGCTGCGCGCCCCCCTGCGGCTGGTGACGGTGGTCGACCCGCAGGTGCAGCTCTCGCCCTACGAGACCCTGGTCTCCGGGTCGCCGAGCCTCGCCGGGCACCTCGACGAGGGGGCGCACCGCATCCTCGACCGGGCCGCCGAGCGGGCCCGCGCCCGGCGTGACGACGTGCAGGACGTCGCCGTCGCCGTGCCGTGGGGCCCGCCGGCGGCCGCCCTCGTGCGGCTGTCGGAGAACGCCGCCCGGGTCGTCGTCGGCGCGCCGGCGCGGGGCCGGCTCGAGCGCATCCTCCTGGGGTCGGTCGCCCTGCCCGTCGTGGCCCACGCCCACTGCCCCGTCGCCGTCGTGCCCTCCGACACGGTGGTGGACGCCCCGCGGCGCATCCTCGTCGCGGTCGACGGCAGCGACGCCAGCAGCCGCGCCGCCGAGCTGGCGTTCTCGATCGCCGACGTCGCCGGAGCCGGCGTCACGTGCGTGCTCGGCTGGAACGTTGAGGTCCAGGACGGGGTCGTGGTGACCGAGCGCTCCAGCAGCCGCTGGGCAGCGGTGGAGGAGCGCTACATAGCGCTGGGGCACCGTGTCGTCGACCCGGTGGCCGCCCAGCACCCGGGTGTGCCGGTGGACATCGTCGTACGGCACGGGACGCCCGCCCGCGCGGTGGTCGAGGTGGCCGTCGAGAGGGACGTCGACCTCGTCGTGCTCGGCCGGCGGGGATCCGGTGGGTTCCGCGGGCTGCTGATGGGCTCGGTGAGCCGCCGCGTGGTGGAGCGCGCCGGGCGCGTGGTGCTCGTCGTCCACTGACCGGCCGTGCGCGGGGTTCGGCGGTTCGGCCCGACCTGCAGCAACCGCCCTGTTCATCGGGGGTCCGAGGCGCTAGGTTCGGCGCGGACCACCGGAGGTGCGAATGGCAGCAGCCGCTACGACGCGCGTTCCCCCGTCGCGCGTCCTGCTCGTTGCCAGCTTCGGCGCGTTCCTCGCCTTCCTCGATGCCACCATCGTCAACGTGGCGTTCCCGTCCATCCGGGAGTCGTTCTCCGACACCACGATCGGTGAGCTTTCGTGGGTGCTCAACGCCTACAACATCGTCTTCGCGGCCTCGCTCATCCTCTGTGGCCGGCTGACCGACCTGGTGGGTCGCCGCCGGACCTTCGTCGCCGGGGTCGCCGTCTTCACCGTCGCGTCCGCGGCTTGCGGTCTCGCCCCGTCGGTCGAGCTGCTGATCCTCGCGCGGGTCGTGCAGGCGTTCGGTGCGGCGATGCTCGTGCCCGCGTCGCTCGCCCTGGTCATCGCGGCCTTCCCGGCCGAGCGCCGGGCGCACGCCATCGGGGTGTGGGGCGCCTCGGCCGCCGTCGCCGCGGGGGTCGGTCCCCCCATCGGCGGAGCCCTGGTGCAGCTGGGCGGCTGGAGGTGGGCGTTCCTGGTGAACCTGCCCTTCGGCCTGGTCGCCGTGTGGGCGGCGCGCCACGAGCTGGTCGAGAGCCGGGCGCCCGGCCGCCGCTCCATGCCCGACCTGGTGGGTGCGGCCCTGCTGGTGACGAGCCTGGCGCTGCTCAACCTCGGCATCGTCAAGGGTGCCGACTGGGGCTGGGCCAGCCCCCAGGTGGTCGCGTCGTTCGTGGGCGCGGCCGTCGCGCTGGTGCTCTTCGTGGTCAGCTCGAGACGACACCGGGCGCCGATGCTCGACCCGATGCTCCTGCGCCTACGCTCGTTCGACCTGGGTTCTGCCGCAACCGTGGCCGCGGGCTTCGGCTTCTACGCCTACCTGCTGACCAACGTGCTCTGGCTGCAGTACGTCTGGGGCTACGACGTGCTCAAGGCCGGTCTCGCCCTGGTGCCCGGCGCGATCGTCGCAGCCCTCGTCGCGTCGCGCCTCGGGCCACTCGCCGAGCGCCACGGCTACCGCGTCTTCGTCGTGCCGGGCGCGCTCGTCTGGGCGGCCGCCTACCTCTGGTACCACCAGCGCGTGGGGCTGGAGCCGGCGTTCTGGGCGCAGTGGATGCCGGGTCAGGTGCTCAGCGGCATCGGGGTCGGCGCCACGCTGCCCCTGCTCGGCAGCGCGACGCTGGCGGCGGTGCCGGGGGGCCGGTACGCCACGGCATCCGCGGTCGCGTCGAGCGCCCGCCAGCTCGGCGGCGTCATCGGCATCGCGGTGCTCGTGGTCATCCTCGGCGACCCGACGCCGGCGACGGTGGTCGACTCGCTGCACGCCGGATGGGTGCTCTCCATCGTCGCGTTCGTGGTGGTCGCCCTGCTGGCCCTGCCGCTGGGCCGCATCCGTTCGGCCGTGGCGGAGGATGACGTCGACGACCACCGGCCGCCCGTCGTCCTCGCACCGGACCCACCGGCCGAGTGGGCGGTTCCCGTGGCGCTCGGCACCGCGGACGCCGTGGACCTGTCCGAGCTGCCGCTGTTCTCGGTGCTGCCCACCGCGGCCCGCAACCGCCTGGAGCGCGCGACCCGAGTCGTAGACCTGCCCGCCGGCGCGGTGCTGATCCGTCAGGGCGACCCACCCGGGTCCGCATTCGCGGTGCGCGCCGGTCGGCTCGAGGTGCTCGTCGACGGCGCGGTGGTGCGCGAGCTCGGCCCGGGGCAGGTGCTCGGCGAGCTGGCGCTGCTGACCGGCGAGCGGCGCTCGGCGACGGTGCGGGCCCGCCGCGACACCACGCTCGTCGAGATCCCCCGGGCGGCGCTCGAGGACGTGCTCGCCTCCGACCCCTCGGCAGCACGGTTCGTGCTCGGCCAGGTGGCCGAGCGGTTGCGCACGGCCGGGGGCGGTGGGGTGGCCCCGCCGCCACCCGAGCGGGTGTCGGTTGTCGCCGTCGTCGGGCTGGGCTCGGCGGTCACCACCCACCAGGTGGCTGCGGTGGGGGAGGCGGTCGGCCGGCGGCTGCGCCGGCACCTGCGGGTCGCGACGCCCGGGGTGGTAACCCCCGACGGGCTGGCCCGCGCCGAACGTGACCACGACCGGGTGCTGCTGGTCGCGGCCTTCGCCGATGGCCCGGATGCCGCATGGCGCGACTTCTGCCTGCGCCAGGCGGATGCCGTGGTGCTCGTCGCGACCGGTGGCGAACCGGCGCCCGCTGCGGGGCCGTCACCGGCCCCCGCGCGGCGCCCCGAGCTGGTGCTGCTCGGCGCGGCGCCGACCCCCGAGCAGCGGGTGGCCTGGGTGGCGGCCACCGACGCCTGGCAGCTCACCCTCGTCACCGGTGACCTCACGGCCGGCCTGCGGCCGCTGGCCGACCGGCTCGCCGGGCGCTCGCTCGGGCTGGCCCTGGCCGGCGGCGGGGCGCGCGCCTTCGCCCACGTCGGGGTGCTGCGCGAGCTCGAGGACGCGGGCCTGCACGTCGACCGGGTGACCGGCACCAGCGTCGGCGCGATCATCGCCGGCCTGCACGCGACCGGCGTCGACGGGGCGACCCTCGAGGAGATCTGCTACGCCGAGTTCGTGCGCCGCCGGCCGTTCAGTGACTACCGGCTCTCGGGCCGGTCGCTCGCGCGCGGGCGGCGGGTGCACGCGGCGATGGAGCGCCACTACGGCGCCGACACCGTGCTCGAGGGGCTGCCCCGCCAGCTGTCGATGGTCAGCGTCGACCTGGTCGGCCGCACCCGGCAGGTGCACCGCCGCGGCCGGCTGCTCGATGCGGCCCTGGCGTCCTCCCGGCTGCCCGTGCTGTTCGCGCCCCTGGCGCAGGACGACGGGCGGCTGCTCGTCGACGGCGGGGTGCTCGACAACCTGCCGACCGACCTGCTCGTCGAGCGTGACGAGGGCCCCGTCGTGGCGGTGACGATCGGCTCGGGCGGCGAGGGGCCGCGCCGGCCCGGGCGGCCGCGGGTGCCGGGGCTCGGCGACACCCTGATGCGCACGATGATGATCGGCAGTGCAGGAGCCGGTGACGCCGCCCGCGCCCGCGGTGCCTGGGTCGTCGGGCCGTCGTCGATGGGGGTGGGCCTGCTCGAGTTCCACCAGCTCGACCGCATGGTGCAGTCGGGGCGGGCGGCGGCCCGGGCCCTGCTCGACCAGGCCGCCGGCGACCTCTGTCCCGTGCCGGCGACACAGGACGAGCCGGACGAGCCGGACGAGGCCGCCTGAGGGCGGGACCTACCCCCCGAAGGGCCAGCCGTCGACCATGCCCGGCGCGCGCCCCGGCTCGATGTAGTGCTCGTGGCCGAAGAAGGCCGCGAACACCTCGGGCGGCATGGCGAGCATCATCCCGACGTCAGTGGTCTGGCTGCGGTGCGCCTGCAGCGCCGCGCGCCGGCGCTCGAGCCACGGGCTCACGTCGACGCGCCAGGAGATGGCGGACTCGGGCTCGCCCAGCGGGTTGCCGTCGTCCATCGCCTGGTCGGGGTCCCACTCCTCGGTGCCCTCCACACCGGCCGCCTTGGCCGCCTCGCCGAAGCGGCGCATGGCGTCGCGGTTCATCGTCGACTCGAGCAGCCGTGGGGTGCGCGCGGCCAGCTCGGCCCCGCGGTGCAGCACGCGGTGCACCTGCACGTGGTCGGGGTGGCCGTAGCCGCCGTGCCAGTCGTAGCCGACGGCGGCGTCGGCGTCCTCCTCGTCGAGGACCGCTGCGAACCGCGCGCCGGCCTCGTCGAGCGGCGCAGCGGTGAAGGCGCCCTCGTGCGAGTTCTGGTGCCAGCCGGTCATGCCCGAGTCGGCGTAGCCCAGCCACACGACGCGGTGCAGCCCGATCGCCGCGGCGGACACCTCCGCCTCCGTGCGGCGCCGGTCGACCACGGTCTCACCGGGTGCGAGGTCGTCGGGGGCCTCGCCGTGGTCGCCGTGCGTGGCGAACACGACGACGACGCGGTGGCCCTCGTCGGCGGCGCGGGCCATCGAGCCGGAGGTCTGCGACGCCTCGTCGTCGGGGTGGGCGTGGAGGAAGACGATCGTGGACATCCGCCCATTGTGCCGAGGCCCACCGACGGCCCGCAGACCGGCCGTCCGCAAAGCCCGCAGGGCGGTGCGCAGTCCCTACGGTGATCGGTGGCCCGGTCACCACGAGCGCGCCGGGGGACCAAGGAGGAACCATGAGCTCAGCCGACTCAGTCGAGCCCGACCGTCCGGACCAGGTCGACCACGACACCGTGCCACCCGCCCGCACCGGGCTGCTCGTGCTGGCCGGGGTGCTCCTCGCGCTGCCCGTCATCGCCTTGATGTGGGTGAGCAGCTACAGCCGCGACGAGCCGCGGCTCGGGTCCTTCCCGTTCTTCATCTGGTACCAGTTCCTCTGGGTCTTCCTGACCTCGGCCCTCACCTACGCGGCCTACCGACTCGTGCTCGTCGCCCGCCCGCACCGGCCGATGGACGACCTCGACACCACCACGGCGGAGGAGCGGGCATGAGCAACGTCAACGGAGTCGCGCTGTTCGTCCTCGTCCTGCTCTTCGCCCTGGTCACCGGCATGGGCTTCTGGGCCAGCCGGTGGCGCCGCCCGACGAGCATGGAGTCGCTCGACGAGTGGGGCCTGGGCGGACGGTCGTTCGGCACCTGGATCACCTGGTTCCTGCTCGGCGGCGACCTCTACACCGCCTACACGTTCATCGCGGTGCCGGCGGCGATGTGGGCGGCCGGCTCGGTGTCCGGGTTCTTCGCGGTGCCCTACACGATCGTGCTCTACCCGATCATCTTCATCTTCATGGGCCGGATGTGGTCGGTGAGCCACCGGCACGGCTACGTCACGACGGCCGACTTCGTGCGCGGCCGGTTCGGTTCGCGCGGGCTGTCGCTGGCCGTCGCGGTCACCGGCTTCATCGCGACGATGCCGTACATCGCGCTCCAGCTGGTCGGCATCCAGGCGGTGCTCGAGGTCGTCGGCCTCGGCGGCGGCGACAGCGTCATCGCCCAGGACCTGCCGCTGTTCATCGCGTTCGCCCTCCTCGCGGCCTACACCTACTCGGGCGGCCTGCGCGCCCCGGCCGTGATCGCGTTCGTCAAGGACACCCTGATCTACCTCGTCATCATCGTGGCGATCATCTACCTGCCGACCAAGGTCGGTGGCTGGTCGCACATCTTCGACGCCGCGCAGACCAAGATGGCCACCCCCAACGCGTCCGACGGCAAGCCCACCGGCGTCTTCATCCCCGGAGGAACGCAGTACTGGGCCTACGCCACGCTGGGGCTGGGCTCCGCGCTCGCCCTGTTCATGTACCCGCACTCGATCACCGCCAGCCTGTCCGCCTCGACCCGGAACACCGTGCGCCGCAACGCAGCCATCCTGCCGGCCTACAGTTTCGTGCTCGGCCTGCTCGCCCTGCTCGGCTGGGTCGCGATCGCGGCCGGTACCAAGCCGATCGGGGCCGACGGCAAGCCCAACCCCCAGCTCGTCGTCCCCCAGCTGTTTGAGGACTTCTTCCCGTCGTGGTTCGCGGGCGTCGCCTTCGCGGCGATCGCCATCGGGGCGCTCGTGCCGGCGGCGATCATGTCGATCGCCGCGGCGAACACCTTCACCCGAAACATCTACAAGGAGTGGCTCAAGCCCGACGCGACCGTGGAGCAGGAGGCCAAGGTCTCCAAGCTGGCCTCGCTGGTCGTCAAGCTGTTCGCGCTGGTGTTCGTGCTGCTGCTCGACAAGCAGAACGCGATCAACTTCCAGCTGCTCGGCGGCATCTGGATCCTGCAGACCTTCCCGACCATCGTGCTCGGCCTCTACACCCGGTGGATGCACCGGTGGGCGCTGCTGGCGGGCTGGGCGGTCGGCATGGTCTACGGCACCTGGCAGGCGTGGAACGTCACCAACCCGCGGGCCGGCATCAACCACTTCGGTGGCTCGCTCGCGAACATGCCGGTCATCGGCCAGCTCGGCTACATCGCGCTCACGGCGTTCGTCATCAACCTGGTCATCGCGGTCGTGGTGACCGTCGCGCTGCGGCTGGCCAAGGTGCCCGACGGTCACGACGAGACGATCCGCGGCGACTACTTCGCCGACTCCGGCGACCCCCGGGTGCAGAAGGTGCAGCAGCCGCTCCACCAGGAGTCGCCGAGCATCTGAGTATTGCGGATGCCGTGCCGCCCGAACCGTGGGCGGCACGGCATACGCTCGCCGCATGCGCATCGCGGTGACCGGAGGGTCAGGAAAGCTCGGACGTCATGTGGTCGAACGGCTGCGGGGGAGCGGGCACGACGTCGTCAACCTCGACACCTCTGGCGAGCGGTGGAGCGGCTGGGTCGCGGTCGACCTCACCGACTACGGGCAGGTGGTCGACGCCCTCGGCGGGGTGAGGGGCGAGCAGCCGGCCGCCGAGGCGGTGGTGCACCTGGCGGCGATCCCGGCGCCCGGCCTGCACAGCGATGTCGCGACGTTCCGCAACAACCAGCTGACGACGTTCAACGTGCTGCACGCCGCGACCCGGCTCGGCATCGACAATGTGGTCATGGCCTCGAGCGAGACGGTGCTCGGGCTCCCGTTCGAGACGCCTCCGCCCTACATCCCGGTCGACGAGGAGTACCCCGCGCGGCCGGAGTCGGTCTACTCGCTCGGCAAGCACCTCGAAGAGACGATGGCTGTCGAGCTGTGCCGGTGGCACCCGGGGCTGTCGGTCACGGCGCTGCGCTTCTCGAACGTCATGGACGTCGAGGACTACGCGCAGTTCCCCTCGTTCGACGCCGACCCGGCCCTGCGCCGCTGGAACCTGTGGGGTTACATCGACGGGCGCGACGGCGCGCTCGCGGTCGAGAAGGCACTGGCGCACACCACACCGGGGTTCGACCGGTTCATCATCGCCTCGCCCGACACCGTGATGGGCCGCCCGAACGCCGAGCTGGTGGCTGCGGAGTTCCCGGGGGTCGAGGTCCGAGGCGACCTCGGGGAGCACGACACGCTGCTGTCGATCGACAAGGCCCGCCGGGTGCTCGGGTTCGACCCGCGGCACTCGTGGCGCGACGAAGTCGGCGGCTGACCGGGCGGGGTACCGGATTCGGGCGACCCGGTCCCTGCACGGCAGGATGGGCGCATGGTCACCGCCGCCCCGTCGCCCCGGCTCGTCGAGCTCGCCCACGCCCTCGGGGTCGCGACGGAGTACTGGGACTGGCAGGGCCGGCACGTCACCGTCTCCGCGGCGGCCATCCGCGCCGTGCTCACCGCCCTGGGGGTCGAGGCCGACGGTGACGAGGCCGTCGAACAGGCCCTCGCCGGAGTCGAGCTCGCGCCGTGGCGGCGTACCCTGCCGGCGACCGTGGTGGCGCGCGAAGGGTGGACACCGTGGGTGCTCGCCCACGTGCCGGCGGGCACCGGCATCCGGCTCGACATCGTGCTCGAGGACGGCTCGGTGCGCGAGGTGCCGCAGGTCGACCGGTGGGTGCCCGAGCGCGAGGTCGACGGGCAGCCGGTGGGTGAGTCGACCTTCGAGGTGCCCGGCGACCTGCCGGTGGGGTGGCACCGCCTCGTGGCGCACCTCGACGTGCCCGCGCTCGACCCGCGCAGCACCGAGGCCGCCCTCGTCGTCACCCCGCAGCGCCTCGAGCTGCCGCCGACGGTGGCCGACGGCCGCGTCGTCGGGCTGATGGCGCAGCTGTACCAAGTGCGCTCGGGCGAGTCGTGGGGCGTGGGTGACCTCGGCGACCTCGCCGACCTGGCCACCTGGGCCGCGGCCGCGCACGACGCCGACTTCGTGCTGATCAACCCCCTGCACGCCGCGGAGCCGGTGGTGCCGATGGAGCCCTCGCCCTACCTGCCGACCACCCGGCGCTTCGTCAACCCGCTCTACCTGCGGGTCGAGGACGTGCCCGAGCTGGCCCGGCTCGACCACGCGGCCTACCGACGGGTGGCCACGCTGGCCGCCGGGGCCCGTGCCCTGAACTCGGTCGACCGCATCGACCGCGATGCCGCGTGGACCGCGAAGAAGGAGGCCCTGCGGCTGGTCTTCGACGTGGGGTTGACCGGCCGGCGGGCGCAGTCCTTCGTCGACTTCTGCGACCGCGAGGGCGACGGCCTCACGACCTACGCCACCTGGTGCGCGCTCGTCGAGGAGTACGGCATGCCGTGGACGCAGTGGGCCGCAGAGCTGCAGGACCCCTCGAGCGCTGCCGTCGCCACGTTCCGCGAGCGCCACGCCAGTGAGGTCGACTTCCACTGCTGGCTGCAGTGGCTGCTCGAGCAGCAGCTGGCCTCGGCCCAGCAGGACGCCCGGGCGGCGGGCATGCCGCTGGGCATCGTGCACGACCTCGCCGTCGGGGTGCACCCGCTCGGTGCCGACGCGTGGGGGCTCGGCGACGCCCTGGCTCGCGGGGTCACCGTGGGCGCACCTCCCGACCAGTTCAACCAGCTCGGCCAGGACTGGAGCCAGCCGCCCTGGCGGCCCGACCGGCTCGCCGAGCTCGGCTACGCGCCGTTCCGCGACATGGTGCGCACCGTGCTGCGCGACTCGGGCGGCATCCGGGTCGACCACATCATCGGGCTGTTCCGGCTCTGGTGGATCCCCGCCGGTGGCACCCCCGCCGAGGGCACCTACGTGCACTACGACCACGAGGCGCTGCTCGGCATCCTCGTGCTCGAGGCGCAGCGGGCCGGTGCGGTCGTCATCGGCGAGGACCTCGGGGTGGTCGCCCCGCACGTGCGCGACTACATGGCCGAGCGCGGGCTGGTCGGCACCTCCATCCTGTGGTTCGAGTGGGAGGACACCCAGCCCAGGCCGCCCGAGCACTACCGCGAGCTGTGCCTGTCGACGGTGACCACCCACGACCTGCCGCCGTCGGCGGGCTACCTCTCGCTCGAGCACGTCGCGATCCGCGAGCAGCTGGGCCTGCTGACCCGCCCCGTCGAGGAGGAGCGCGCGCAGGAGGAGGCCTCGATCGCGCGGCTGCGCGACGCCTGCGTCGCGCGTGGGCTGCTCGCGCCGGCCGCCGGCATCGACGCCGTCGTCGAGGCACTGCACCGGTGGATGGCGCTCACCCCGAGCCGGATGCTCGCCGTCGCCCTGGCCGACGTGGTCGGTGACCATCGGGCGATCAACCAGCCGGGCACCAGCGACGAGTACCCCAACTGGCGGGTGCCGCTGGCCGGGCCCGACGGCCGGCCGGTGACCCTCGAGGACGTCCGCGAGTCCGACCTGGCGCCGGTGCTCTTCGCCGCCCTGCACGGCCGGCCGGTCGACTGACATCGGGTGCGGAGGTGACTGCTGGTTCGAGGTGATGTTCTGACCCCACGGGTCAGCGGATCACCTCGAACCCGGGGTGTCAGCGGTCGAGCGCCTCGGACAGGGCGGCGGCCAACCGGCCGGGCTCCTGCTCGCTCAGCTCGTAGCGCGCCCGGGTGAGCGGCACGTCGACGGTGATCACCCGGGTGATGTCCACCGGCGTCCCCGACACGATCGCGTCGATCGCGCCGGCGTCGACCATGGCCCGGATCGTCGCCTCGAGGTCGCGGGTCTGCGCCTCTCCGTACCCCATCGCGGGCAGGATGCCGCGCGCGTTCGGGTACTTCGCGTACGTCGCCGCGATCGAGCCCACCGCGAACGGCGTGGGGTCGACGATCTCGGCGGCACCGGCATCCCGGGCACCGACCACACCCGCACCGAAGCTCATCGAGCCGTGGGTGAGGGTCGGGCCGTCCTCGATGACGACGACGCGTTTGCCGGTGGCCACCGACCGGTGGTCGAGGGTGACCGGGCTGTCGCAGCGGAGCACGTCGGCGCGTGGGTTGAGCGACCGCACCGACGCCTCCACTGCCGCGATGTCCTCGGCGCGCGCCGAGTCGCACTTCGCGACGATCACCAGGTCGGCCATCCGCACGTTGGCCTCGCCGGGGTGGTAGCCGGCCTCGTCACCGGGGCGCAGCGGGTCGGCGAGGACGAGGTGCAGGTCAGGGGCGTAGAACGGCAGGTCGTTGTTGCCGCCGTCCCAGAGCACGACGTCGGCCTCGGCCTCGGCCTCGGCCAGGATCTGCCCGTAGTCGACCCCCGCGTAGACGACCACGCCGGCCTCGATGTGCGGCTCGTACTCCTCGCGCTCCTCGATGGTGCACTGGTGCTTCACGAGGTCCTCGACCGTCTCGAAGCGCTGGCAGGCCTGGGCGACCAGGTCGCCGTAGGGCATCGGGTGCCGCACGGCGACGACCCGCAGCCCCATGTCCTGCAGCAGGCGGGCGACGTAGCGGGTGGTCTGGCTCTTGCCGACCCCCGTGCGCACGGCGGTGACCGCCACGACCGGCCGGCGCGAGCGGAGCATCGTGCGACGGGTGCCGGGCACCACGAAGTCGGCGCCGGTGGCGATGACGCGCGACCCGAGGTGCATGACCTGCGCGTGCGAGAGGTCGGAGTAGGCGAGCACCACGGTGTCGACCTGGTCGCGCTCGACGATCGACTCCAGCGCGCTCTCGTCGACGATCGGGATGCCGTCGGGGTACAGCGGTCCGGCGAGCTGCGGCGGGTACGCCCGGCCGGCGATGTCGGGGATCTGCGTCGCCGTGAAGGCCACCACCTCGACGCCCGGGTCCTCCCGGTACATCAGGTTGAAGTCGTGGAAGTCGCGGCCCGCCGCACCGAGGATGACGATGCGTTCGCGGGACTGCGCCGAGGTCGTTGAGCTCATGGCGTCTCTCCGTCAGGGCTGGGTCGACCACGGAGTGCGGGACCCGCCGCTTTCGATGCTAGACCCGGGTCAGCGTGACCCTCTCAGGACGTGATGGGGGACGCACGCCGCGTCGCGGCATCCGCCAGCACGAGCGACGCGAAGCGCTCGGCGAGCGGCTGCCAGGCCGTGCGCAGCACCTCGCGCGCGTCGCTGACCTCGGCCAGCAGCGCCTCCTGGTCGGGTGTCAGGCCGTCGGGGGAGTCCCAGCGAAGCCACGCGCCGAAGACCTCCGGCGAGGTCTCGGGGTGGAACTGCACCCCCCAAGCCGACGGGCCGAAGCGCAGCGCCTGCGGCCGCCCGTCGGGAAGCGTCGCGAGAACCGTTGCCGCAGAAGGAACTTCGAGCACCACGTCGTCGTTGTAGTGGATCGCCGGCAGCCCGTCGAAGCCCGACAACAGCTCGTCGGATGCCGCGGCACCGGTCAGGCGCACCGGCAGCGGCCCGATCCTGCGACCCGAGGGGTTGCGCCCCACTGTGCCGCCGAGGGCGACTGCAGCCAGCTGGTGGCCGAGGCACACCCCGAGGGTGGGCACCTCCAGGGCCACCGCGTCGGCCAGTAGCGCCCGGGTGGGGGCGAGCCAGGGTGCGAGCGCGTCGTCGCAGGCCCCCATCGCCCCGCCGAGCACGACCAACCCGTCGGGAGCGCCGACCACGTCGGCCCAGCGCTCGGGCACCGGCTCCCCGAGGTCGCCGCGCACGACGTC
This sequence comes from Actinomycetales bacterium, assembly GCA_038330415.1. Taxonomy (GTDB): domain Bacteria; phylum Actinomycetota; class Actinomycetes; order Actinomycetales; family Dermatophilaceae; genus Fodinibacter. The sequence continues at coordinate 16,980 of JBBQNZ010000059.1, forward strand.
GAGCTCGAGCCCGAGCGCGGCCCACCACTCGCCGAGCCACGCCACTGGCGCGTCTGGCTCGTGCTGCACGACCAGCAGGCGCGCCATCAGCCGAGCTGGGTGCCGACGAGGGCACCGATGCCGTAGGTCACCGCCATCGCGAGCAGGCCGCCGATGACGACCCGCACCGTCGCGCGCTTGGCGTCGGAGCTGCCGAGTCGGGCGCTGACCAGCCCGGTGAAGGCCAGGGCGAGGACGACGGCCACCACGGTGACGGGGATGCGCCAGGCGGTCGGCGGCACCAGGATCGCCAGTAGCGGCAGCAGCGCCCCGACCGTGAACGCCGCCATCGACGCCCACGCCGCGTGCCACGGGTTGGTGTAGTTCTCCGGGTCGATGCGGAGCTCGACCTCCGCGTGCGCCGCGAGGGCGTCCTTCGCGGTGAGCTGCTGGGCCACCTCGAGGGCGAGGTCGGCGCTGAGCCCCTTGCCCCGGTAGATGCCGGCGAGCTCGGCGAGCTCGGCCTCGGGCTCCTCGTCGAGCTCGCGGATCTCCTTGGCGATGAGCGCCTTCTCGCTGTCGCGCTGGGTGCTGACCGACACGTACTCACCGACCGCCATGCTCATGGCTCCCGCGGCCAGCCCGGCCAGGCCGGCGGTGAGCACCGCACCCCGCGCGGTCGTGGCCGCCGCGACACCGATGACCAGGCCGGCCGTCGAGACGATGCCGTCGTTGGCGCCGAGCACGCCGGCCCGCAGCCAGTTCAGCCGGCCGGCGACCGAGCCGTCGTGGGCCTCGTGGTGCGAGGGGGCGGTGGTGGCGGGGGAGTCAGCCACCGACGCTCGCCCCGTGGGCGCGGGCCGACGCGGAGATGCGGTGGGCCAGCTCGATGTCGAGCTGGGTGAGCCCGCCCGCGTCGTGCGTCGTGAGCAGCCAGTGCGTCGTGCGCCACCGGATGTCGATGTCGGGGTGGTGGTTCATCTGCTCGGCGTCGTCGGCCACGGCGTCGACGATGCGGATGGCGGCCGGGAAGTCCGGCGCCTCCACGGTCGCCACGATGCTGTCGCCCTCACGGCGCCACCCGTCCAGCCCGGCCAGCTGGGTGCTCACCTCGTCATCGCTCAGGAGTCGGCTCATGGGCTCCATTGTGGGCCACCGAGGCGATGCCGTGCGCACGCCGGCCGCCGCAGCTCCGGTCACGCAGGAGTTCGGGCCGCACGCAGCAGTATCCGCGCGGCATCCGAACTTCTGCGCGCCGCGGCGGCGGCTGCGCCGTCAGAGCATCTCGTTGACCGTCTCCGGGGCGGCGAAGGGGTCGCCCTCGAGCCCGTCGTCGTCGGGTGCGACGAGCACCGGCGCCACCTGGTGCGGGGTGATCTCGCCGCGGTCGATGGCCTCGGCCCAGTGGCAGGCCACCCGGTGCCCGGCCGGGACCCCGGGCAGGTCGACCACCCGCAGCTGCGGCCGCTCGTCGTCGCAGCGGGTCTCCTGGCGCCACGGGCAGCGGGTGTGGAACCGGCATCCGGTCGGGGGGTGCGACGGCGAGGGCAGGTCACCGGTGAGCAGGATCTGCTCGCGGCTGTCCTCGACGAGCGGGTCGGGCACCGGCACCGCCGACAGCAGGGCCCGCGTGTAGGGGTGCAGTGGCTGGGCGTAGAGGTCGTCGGCGGTGGCCTCCTCGACCATGCCGCCGAGGTACATCACGCCGATCCGGTCGCTGATGTGGCGCACGACAGCCAGGTCATGGGCGATGACGAGGTAGGTGAGGTCGAACTCCTTCTGCAGCTCGTCGAGCAGGTTGATCACCTGCGCCTGCACCGACACGTCAAGGGCCGACACCGGCTCGTCGGCGACGATCAGCTTGGGCTCGACCGACAGCGCCCGGGCGATACCGATCCGCTGGCGCTGGCCGCCGGAGAACTCGTGGGGGTACTTCGTGAGCGCGGCGGCTGGCAGGCCCACTGCCGACAGCAGCTCGCGCAGTCGCTTCTTGGTCGACGGGCCGTCGGTGTCGAGGCCGTGCGCGCGCATCCCCTCCGCGAGCAGCGACTCGACCGACTGGCGCGGGTCGAGGCTGCTCATCGGGTCCTGGAAGACCATCTGGAACTGCTTGCGGCGCTGCCGGAGCTCCTTGCCCTTCAGGGTCGCGACGTCGGTGCCGTCGATGATCACGCTGCCCTCGGTGGGTGGCTCGAGGTTGAGGATCGCCTTGCCGAGGGTCGACTTGCCGCAGCCGGACTCGCCGACCAGGCCATAGGTCTCGCCGCGGCGGATCTGCAGGTCGACGCCGTCGACCGCATAGACGTAGCCGATGGTCTTGTCGAAGATGACGCCCCGCTTGATGGGGAAGTGCACCTTGACGCCGCGCACGTCGACGAGCACGTCGCGCTCCTCCTCGACGGGCGGGTCGGGGGTGGTGGCGGTGTCGGTCATCGGGTCACCTCACGGGGTTGTGGCAGCGCAGGGCCCGGCGGGGAGTCTGTTCCAGCTCCGGGGTGACACTCGTGCACACGTCGATCGGCTGCGAGCAGCGCGGCGCGAACGCACAGGCGTGGTCCCACGGCAGGTTGTCGGCCACGGACCCCGGGATGGGGGTGAGCCGCTCGCCGCGCGGTGCGTCGAGCCGGGGGATCGAGCCGAGCAGGCCGTTGGTGTAGGGGTGGCGCGGGTCGGCGAACAGCTCGTGGCGCTCGCCGCGCTCGACGATACGGCCGGCATACAGCACGTTCACCTCGTCGCACAGCCCGGCGACCACCCCGAGGTCGTGGGTGATCATGACCAGCGCCGTGTTGGTCTCCTGGACGAGCTCCTTGAGCAGGGCGAGGATCTGCGCCTGGATCGTGACATCGAGGGCGGTCGTCGGCTCGTCGGCGATGAGCAGCCGCGGGTTGCACGCCAGGGCCATGGCGATCAGCGCGCGCTGGCGCATGCCGCCGCTCATCTGGTGCGGGTAGTCCTTGAGCCGCCGGTCGGGGTCGGGGATGCCGACCCGCTCGAGCAGATCGCGCGCCACCGGCTGGGCAGCCTTGCGCGACATGCCGCGGTGCCGCTCGAGCACCTCGGTGACCTGCAGCCCGACCGGGATGACCGGGTTGAGCGAGCTCAGCGGGTCCTGGAAGATCATCGCGATGTCGCGACCGCGCCGCTCGCGCATCGCCTTCTCGTCGAGCTCGAGCAGGTTGGTGCCCTCGAAGGTGGCCTCGCCCTCGACCCGGTTGCCGCGCTTGGGCAGCAGGCCCATGATCGCCAGCGAGGTGACCGACTTGCCGCAGCCCGACTCGCCGACGAGACCGACGGTCTGGCCGGGGCGCACGTCGAAGCTGACGCCGTCGACGGCCTTGAAGGGCTGCTCGCCCTGCCGGGTGAAGGTGACCTGCAGGTCGCGCACGGAGAGCAGCGGCTCCTCGGCGCGCCCGGGCGTGGTGGGTGATGTGGCGGTGGCGGTCATCGGCACCTCACCTCCTGCTCTTGGGGTCGAGGGCCTCACGCAGCGACTCGCCCATCAAGGTGAAGCCGAGGGCGACCAAGATGATGCACAGCGCCGGGTAGATCGCCAGGTGCGGGTTGTCGTAGATGAACTGCTGCGAGCGGCCGAGCATCTGGCCCCACTCGGGGGCGTCGTCGTTGGGGTTGCCCAGGCCGAGGAACGACAGGGCCGCGGCGTCGATGATCGACGTCGCGAGCACGAGGGTGGCCTGCACGATGACCGGGCCGAGCGAGTTGGGCACCATGTGCCGGAAGATGACGGCGCTCGGTGTGACGCCGAGGGCCCGGGCGGCCAGCACGTGGTCGCTCGATCTCTGGGCGAGCATCGAGCCGCGCAGCAGCCGGGCGAACACGGGGATCTGCACGACGGCGATGGCGATGATCACCGTCCACTGGCTGGGCTGCCGGGCCAGCGCGGCGATCGACAGCGCCAGCAGCAGCGACGGGATCGAGAGCAGCACGTCGACGACCCTCATGACGAAGGCGTCGATCCCGCCGCCGAAGGCCCCGGCGAGGATGCCGAGCACGAGGCCGCCGAACAGGCCGATCACCGTGGCCAGGACGCCCACGATCAGCGTCTGCTGGCTGCCCACCATGAGGCGCGAGAGGAAGTCACGGCCCTTGTCGTCGGCGCCGAGCGGGAAACCCGGCTCCGGCCCGGGGATGGGGTTGGACTGCGGTCGCACCTTGTCGAGCAGGTAGCCGACCGCGGGGTCGTGCGGGGCGATCCACGGGGAGATGATCGCGAACACGATGAAGACCAGCGTGATGGCCGCTCCGACGAGGAAGACCGGGTCACGGCGCAGCCGGCGCCAGGCGCTCGCGATGAGCGAGACACCGGGGGCCTCGTCGACGGAGCCGGCGTCGTCGACGAGCACCCTGCCGGATGCCGTGCCGCTCCGTGTCGTGTCGGCGCGCGCGGGGATGGCGGCGAGCTCGTCGATGCGCTGCTTGCGCCGGTCCATCGGGTTCAGGGGCCTCTGGGGAGTCATCGGGTGCGCACCCTCGGGTCGATGACGGCGTACGAGATGTCGACGAGGAGATTGACCACGACGTAGATCGCGGCGGCGGCGAGGATCAGCACTTGCAGCACCGCGTAGTCGCGGCCGTTGAAGGACTGGTACAGCGTCGATCCTAGCCCGCCGAAGTTGAAGACCGTCTCGGTGAGCACCGCACCGGCGAGCAGGCCGCCGGTCTGCAGGCCGATCGTGGTGATGACGGGCAGCAGGGCGTTGCGCATGACGTGCCGGGCCCGGATCGTCTGCATCGTCAGGCCCTTGGACTCGGCGGTGCGCACGTAGTCCTCATCGAGCACCTCGAGCACCGAGGCCCGGGTGATCCGGAAGATCACCGCGAACGGGATGGTGGCCAGCACGATCGAGGGCAGCACCAGGTGGCGCAGGGCGTCGGCCGAGCAGTCGAACTCGCGGGTCAGCAGCCCGTCGGCCACGAAGAAGCCGGTGACGCGGGTGCAGCCGAGCGCGGAGTCCTGCCGGCCGGACACGGGGAACGCGTGGCTCTGGACGGCGAACCAGTACTTGAACAGGAACGCGAGGAAGAAGACGGGGACGGCCACGCCGATCAGCGACAACACGATGGTGCCGTTGTCGAACGCCGACCCGTGCCGCTTGGCGGCCAGGTATCCCAGCGGGATGGCGAACACGATCGCGATGGCCATCGCGCAGATGCTGAGCTCGATCGTGGCGGGCAGCCGGACCAGGAAGATGTGGAAGGCGTCCTGCCCGGGCAGGACTGCAGTGGAGACCCCGAACTCGCCGCGCGACGCCCGCTGCAGGAACTTCAGGTACTGCACGTACACCGGCTGGTCGAGGCCGAAGGCCTCGGTCAGGGCCGCCCGGCTTGCCGGGGTGGCCCGCTCGCCGAGGAGCGCGGAGACCACGCCGCCCGGCAGGGCACGCAGCCAGAAGAACAGAAGCAGGGACAGTGCGAACACCACACCGATCATCTGGAGCAGGCGTCGAATGATGAATCTCGCCACAGGGGGCCCTTTCGTTCGCCGGGAGACGTCGGGGGGCGCCACCGGCCGGAAAGGGTTGAGGCGGGCCCCCCACACCGGGGTCCAGGTGGGAGACGGGGCCGGGCCCCCGGCGGCACAACCGTGGCCTGAAGGGGGTGAACAACCCCCCCCACACCGGGGT
>JBBQNZ010000060.1:0-22589 GCA_038330415.1 Actinomycetales bacterium
CGCCCGGTCCCGGATGACGGGGCGTGAGCGGCGCGAACAGCTGATCGTCATCGGCCGCAAGCAGTTCGCCGACAAGGGCTTCGAGGGGGCCACGGTCGAGGAGATCGCCGCGTCAGCCGGCGTCAGCAAGCCGGTCGTCTACGAGCACTTCGGCGGCAAGGAGGGGCTCTACGCGGTGGTCGTCGACCGCGAGATCGAGAGCCTGCTCGCGGCCGTGCAGGGAGCGCTGATCTCCGACGGCACCTCCCGCGAGATCATCGAGCGTGCCGCGCTGGCCCTGCTCAGCTACGTCGAGACCTCCACCGACGGCTTCCGGATCCTGGTGCGCGACAGCCCGGCCGGTCAGGCCACCGGCTCCTTCGCCAGCCTGATGAGCGACATCGCCAGCCAAGTCGAGCACATCCTCGCCGCGGAGTTCAAGAGCCACAAGCTCGACCCGAAGGCCGCGCCGATGTACGCGCAGATGCTCGTCGGGATGATCGCGCTGACCGGTCAGTGGTGGCTCAACTCGCGAAAGTTCAAGAAGCACGAGGTGGCCGCGCACGTGGTCAACCTGGCGTGGAACGGCCTGACCGGGTTGGAGTCGAAGCCGACGCTCACGACCGACAAGGCCTGAGCCGCCGGCTCAGATGCTGGCGGGGCGTTTCCGGGCCACGGCGAACACCCGGCGGAACGGGAAGAGCACCCCGGCCGACGATCGGGGGTAGGCGTCGGCGAGCGCGGCGGCATACGGGTCGATGAACGCGGCGAGCTCGTTGGGGTCGGTGAGGATGTCGATCACGGGCCGCAGCCCGGTCGCGGCCACCCAGGTGAGCACCGGGTTCTCGTCCTCGGCGTCGGGGTCGAGCACGTGCAGGTAGGAGGTCTCCCAGGCGTCGACGTCGCAGCCGAGCCGGCTGAGGTAGCGCAGGTAGGTCGCGGGCTCGCCGACCGCCGGCAGGTCGAGCGCCGCACCGAGCTCGCCGGCCCGCTCGTGGTGCTCGGCGGTCTCGCGCATCAGCCGGTGGCTCGGGGCGTCGAAGTTGCCCGGCACCTGCAGGGCGAACCAGCCACCGTCAGAGAGGGCCCCGACCCACGCGTCGAGCAGGTCGAGGTGCCCCGGCACCCATTGCAGGGTCGAGCTGGTGACGATGACGTCGGCGGGCTGGCCGAGCGAGGCGGGGTCCCACTCGCGAAGGTCGGACTGCACCCACTCCACCCGGTCGGCGGAGTCGAGCTCGCGGGCCGACTCGAGCATCGACTCCGAGGCGTCGACACCGACGACGCGCGCGTCGGGCCACAGCTCGGCGAGGGTCAGCGTCGGCGGGCCGTGGCCGCAGCCGAGGTCGACGACGAGCCTCGGCTCGTCGGTGCGCACCTGCGCGATGAGGTCGGCGAACGGTCGGCTGCGCTCTCCGGCGAACCTGCCGTAGGCCGCCGGGTCCCAACTGGCGTGCTCCCGCATGTCGTCCTCCTGGGACGCCGCTGTCTCGACGTCAAGAAACTTGATGGGCACTAGAATCGCCACATGCCCGCTGACGATGTCGACCGTATCGTCTCCGCGTGGCGGCGCGAGCGGCCTGACCTCGACGTCAGCCCGCTCGAGGTGCTCTCGCGCGTCTCCCGGCTGGCCCGTCGCCTCGACCGGGTGCGGGGCACCGCCTTCGCGCAGAAGGGGCTCGACGGCTGGGAGTTCGACGTGCTGTCCGCCTTGCGCCGCGCCGGCACCCCCTACGAGCTCAGCCCCGGCCAGCTCGTCACCGAGACCCTGGTCACCAGCGGCACGATGACCAACCGGGTCGACCGGCTGGTCGCCCGCGGCTGGGTCGAGCGCGAGCCCGACCCCAGCGACCGCCGAGGGGTGATCGTGCGGCTCACCCCGGCCGGCATGACCGTCGTCGACTCCGCGCTGTCCGACCTGCTGGCCGACGAGCACGAGCTGCTCGCCGAGCTGGGCACCGCCGAGCGTGACGACCTGGCCGGGTTGCTGCGCCGCCTGCTGCGTCCGTTCGAGCGCGAGGCCTGAGCGCCCAGTCCGCCAGCCTTGGATGCCGCCCATCGAGCGGTCATGGATTCGCAGCTGGCGTCGACGATCCCGGGCATGTCGCGACCCCTCGTGCGACACCCCGGCCCGGGTGGCCCCACGAGCCCGATCGACCGCGAACCCGCATCGCCCGGGTGTCCCGGGCCGCGAAGGTGGCCTAGCGGTGGCCTAGCCGAGCAGCTCGGCCGCCTCCAGCCACTCGAGCTCGAGCACCTCGCGCTCGTCCACGATCTCGCGCAGCTCACGGTTCAGGCCGAGCACCTTCTCGTGGTCGGTCGCGGACGCAAGCATCGCGGCGTGCAGCTTGTCCTCGCGCTGGGCGAGCCGTGCCAGCTGCTTCTCAACCCGGGCCATCGCCTTGCGCGCCTCGCGCGCCTCTGCCGGCGACAACGATCCCGCTCCACCGGACCCGCCTCCTGCGGGAGATGAGCTGACCCCCGCGGCCGCACGACCGGCATCCGCGACCGAGACCGCCGACCGCTCGGCCGCCGCGTGGCGCAGCCGCAGGTACTCCTCGACCCCGCCGGGCAGGTCGCGCAGCCGGCCGTCGCCGAGCAGCGCGACCTGGCGGTCGCAGACCCGCTCGAGCAGGTAGCGGTCGTGCGAGACGACGAGCAGCGTGCCGGCCCAGCCGTCGAGGAGGTCCTCGAGGGACGTGAGCGTCTCGATGTCGAGGTCGTTGGTGGGCTCGTCGAGGAGCAGCACGTTGGGCTCGTCCATGAGCAGGCGGGTGAGCTGCAGCCGCCGCCGCTCGCCACCGGAGAGGTCGCCCACGCAGGTCTGCTGGCGCGGCCCGGTGAACCCGAGCCGCTGCGCGAGCTGGGATGCCGTGAGCTCCTTGTTGCCGAGGCGCACCACAGAGCGGACGTCCTCGACCGCCTCGATGACCCGCCGGTCGCTCCACGCCTCGAGCTCGCGCACCTCCTGCGAGAGCACCGCCAGGCGCACGGTGACGCCGACCTTGCGCTTGCCGGCGGCCAGCGGCACGTCGCCGGCCAGCGCCCGCAGCAGGGTCGACTTGCCGGAGCCGTTGACCCCCACGATGCCGGTGCGCTCGCCGGGTGCCAGGCGCCAGGTGACCCGGTCGAGCAGCACCCGGTCACCGAGCTGGATGCGCGCGTCGACCAGGTCGACGACGTCCTTGCCGAGCCGGGTCGTGGCGAAGCGCATCAGCTCGACGTCGTCACGGGCCGGGGGCTCGTCGGCGATGAGGGCGTTGGCGGCGTCGATCCGGAACTTGGGCTTGCTGGTTCGCGCCGGCGGGCCGCGACGCAGCCAGGCGAGCTCCTTGCGCAGGAGGTTGTCGCGGCGCTCGGCGGTGACCCCCGCCATCCGCTCGCGCTCGGCCTTGGCGAGCACGAAGGCCGCGTACCCCCCCTCGTAGGAGTGCACCGAGCCCGAGTCGACCTCCCAGGTCTGGGTGGCGATGGCGTCGAGGAACCACCGGTCGTGGGTGATGGCGACGACGGCGTTGTCGGGGCGGGCATGCCGTCGCACGAGGTGGTCGGCCAGCCACGCGACCCCCTCGACGTCGAGGTGGTTGGTGGGCTCGTCGAGCAGCAGCAGGTCAGGTGAGGCGACGAGGAGCGCGGCGAGCGCCACCCGGCGGCGCTCCCCGCCGGACAGCGGGCCGACCGCGGCCGCCATCCCGCCCACCGCTGGGGCGTCGGTGCCGCCGAGCAGCCCGGTGAGCACGTCGCGGATGCGGACGTCGGCCGCCCAGACGTGCTCGGGCAGGTCGCCGATCACGGTCTCGTGCACCGTCGCTGCGGGGTCCATCCCGTCGTCCTGGGTGAGCACCCCGATGGTGAGGTGCCCGACCCTCGCGACCCGGCCGGAGTCGACCTCGCGCGAGCCCTCGAGCACGCGCAGCAGCGTCGTCTTGCCGCCGCCGTTGCGGCCGACCACCCCGATGCGGTCACCGCCACCCACGCCGAGCGAGACGGCATCGAGCACCTGGGCGGTGCCGAGCGCGAGGGAGGCGCGCTCGACGGAGACGAGGTTGGCCACTAGTCGACTCGGTGGTGGATCACGTGCGCGCCGTGCACCGGCCCGCTGGCCCGCCGCACGTCGCGCACCACCCCGCTGGCGGTGAGCGCCACCGCGAGGTCGATGCCGGCCTCGTTGTCCTCGACGAGGAAGGCCGTGGTCGGGCCGGAGCCGGAGACGATGCCGCCGAGCGCGCCGTACTCCATGCCGGCCGCCAGCACCTCGCCGAGGTCGGGGCGCAACGAGACCGCGGCCTCCTGCAGGTCGTTGGAGAGCTGCGGGGCGAGCTCGCGCGGGTCACCGCTGCGCAGCGCGCTCATCAGGGCCGGGGTGGCCACCGGGTCGGGAACGTCGGCGTCGCCGCGCAGCCGGTCGCACTCGGCATACACCGCGGGGGTGGACAGCCCACCCTCGGCGAGGGCGAACACCCAGTGGTAGGTGCCGCGCGCCAGCACCGGTGCGAGCATCTCGCCGCGGCCGCTGCCCATCGCGGTGCCCCCGGACACGAGGAACGGCACGTCGCTGCCGAGGTCGGCGCCGAGCTCCTCGACCTCCTCGCGGTCGAGGTCGAGCCCCCACAGGTGGTCGAGCGCGACCAGGGTGGCCGCGGCATCCGCCGACCCGCCCGCCATGCCCCCGCTCACCGGGATGCCCTTGTTGATCGAGATGTGCACGGGCTCGACGTCGAAGCGGGCCTGCACCAGGCGTGCAGCACGCATCGCCAGGTTGTCGCCGTCCTCGGGCACACCGGCCGCCAGCGGGCCGCTGACACTGACCCCCCAGTCGTCGGCGATCGAGACGGTGATGTCGTCGTAGAGGCTCACCGCGTGGAACACGGTCGACAGGCCGTGGTAGCCGTCGGCGCGGCGGGGACCGACGAGCAGCTCGAGGTTGACCTTGGCCGGAACGCGCACGGTCACCGGGCCGGGCACGATGGGGGCTGCGGTCATGCGCCCACCCTAGTCAGACGAGCTGCTGCTCAGGCACGCTCGGCCCGGGCCGTCGAGCGGGCGGCGGCGATGGCCGCGAAGGCCGCCACGTCGAGCTGCTCACCGCGAGTGCGCGGGTCGACGCCGGCCGCCACCAGTGCCGCCTCGGCCAGGGCCGGCGACCCGGCCCAGCCCGCCAGCGCGGCCCGCAGGGTCTTGCGGCGCTGGGCGAAGGCCGCGTCGACGCAGGCGAAGACCTCCTCGCGGGTGGCGGTGGTGGCCGGCGGCTCGCGGCGAGTGAGCATGACCAGCCCGGAGTCGACATTGGGCACCGGCCAGAAGACGCTGCGCGAGACCGACCCGGCCAGCCGCACGTCGGCGTACCAGGCGGCCTTGACGCTCGGTACGCCGTAGGTGCGAGACCCCGGCGGTGCGGCCAGGCGCTCGGCGACCTCGAGCTGCACCATCACCAGGATGGTGCGCAGCTCGGGGAAGAGCTCGAGGAAGCGCAGCACCACGGGCACCGAGACGTTGTAGGGCAGGTTGGCCACGAGCGCCGTCGGCGGTGGGCCGGGCAGGCCGCCCACGGCGAGGGCGTCGGCCTGCACCACCTCGAGCCGGTCGGCCAGCGCGGGTGCGTGCGCGGCCACGGTGTCGGGCAGCGCAGCGGCGAGCACCGGGTCGACCTCGATGGCGACCACGCGGTCGACCACCGGCAGCAGGGCGAGGGTGAGCGACCCCAGGCCGGGGCCGACCTCGACGACGGTGTCCTGCGGGCCCACGCCCGCGACCCGCACGATGCGTCGCACGGTGTTGCCGTCGACGACGAAGTTCTGCCCCCACTGCTTGGTCGGCCGGATGCCGTGCTGCGCCGTCAGGGCGCGGATCTCGGCCGCCCCGAGCAGCGGGACGTCGGGGCCGTCGGTCATGCGCTCACCCTAGCCACGCGTCGGAGGCCAGCCGGTCGCCACGGCATCCCACGCCGGGTCGGCGTCGCGGTCGAGGTGATATCCGCACCCCTGGCGCCACATCATCACCTCCAACGCCGCAGGGCCCGGCTCGGTCGAGGTGATATCCGCACCCCTGGCGCCACACCATCACCTCCAACGCAGCGGCCCGGCCCGGCCCGGACGCGAGGAGGCCCCGCACCGGAGTGCGGGGCCTCGTCGAGGATGCCGATGCGTCAGGCAGCGCCCGCGCAACCCCAGGGGCCGAGACCGGCCTTGGCGTAGTAGCGGTTCGCGACGGTGATCTGTTGGGCGCGCGAGGCGAGGTCGGCGCGCGAGGCGAAGTCGCCGCCACCGTTGGCGAGCCAGGACCCCCTGTCGAACTGCAGGCCGCCGTAGTAGCCGTTGCCGGTGTTGATGTTCCAACGGCCGCCGGACTCGCACTGGGCGATGCGGTCCCACATCGCGGAACGGGCGAGGTTCAGCCCGGCTCCGGAGGTGCTCCCCGAGCTGCGGCTGGACGAGCTCGTGGTGGCCTTCTTCTTCACGACGGGACGCGCCTTGGTGCCGACCTTGACGACGGCGGCCACGGGCTTCTTGGTGACCTTCTTGCTGACGAGCGTGGTCTTGGTGAGCTTGCCGTCGACCCAGGTCTTCTTCTGGACGATGACCTGGCTGCCCTTCTTGCCGGCCTTGACGACCTTGGACTGCCCCTTGTAGAGCGAGGCGTCCTTCTGGTGGGTCGTCGCGTAGCCGACCGGCTGCGTGGTGCGGACGTCCTTGATGACGACCCGCTTCAGCACGACCTTCATGCCGTCGGCGAGTGCCGTCGGCATCACCGGGGCCACGACGTCGTCGACCTTCTTGGTGACGCCGAGCTCTGCCAGCAGGCCGAAGACGGTCGAGCTGGTGGAGGTGACCGTGCGGGTCTTGCCGTCGGCGACGAAGGTGACCTTCTTCGGGGTCGTCACTGCGAGGGTGAGACCGCTGCGGCCGAGGGGCTGCGAGCGCGAGGCGGACAGCACGGCGCCGTCGGCGCGGATGCCGAGGTCCTTCAGCGCGGTGTCGACGGTGGCGGCCGTGGTCCAGTACTCCTTGGTCTGCCCGTCGACGGTGACCGTCAGCTTGCGGCCGTAGCGCACCGAGATGTGGTCGCCGTCGCTCACCGAGGAGGCGAGCGAGGGAACCACGACGTCGTGCGGGCCGACGGAGATGTCCTGCTTGTCGAGGACGTCGGCGACGGTGGAGCCCAGGACGTGCACCGAGCTCGACTTCCCGTCGACGGAGACGTCGACGGCCTTGTCGTAGTGGGCGACACCGAGGGAACCGGCGGCCACGGCGAGCGCGGCGGCGCCCTGAGCGGCATGACGAAGAGGTCGTGTGAACTGCACAAGTGCTCCAGTGGTCGTGCTTTCCGGGCACCAGCGTCGGACGTCAGCCGGGGGCGGCCAGGAGCCCGGGTCGGGGCACCTGCGTGCGGGTCGCGCACCCCTCGGCGTCGGTGGCGAGAGGGCGAGTCACACGTGTCGTCCGAGGCGATCCGGCCCCGGCCATTCCCTCCACCGTGCAGGACTCGGGGGCCGAAGGTCAAATTTCGGTAACGGAGCGGGGCTGGCGAGCGTGTCCCACTGGACAACGTGCGCCCCACCAGCCCCAGCCGTCACGAGATCTGCATCACGACGTCCACGATGCCGGCCACGGCGGCCTCACCAGGGCCCGTAGAGGCGTTCGGCGTTCTCGCTGAGCGCCTGGCACAGGGTGGGCACCGCCACGCCCAGCACCGCCGCCATCGCCCGCACCGTGAGCGGCACCAGGGCCGGGCTGTTGGTCGCCCCGCGCCACGGGTGCGGCGTGAGGTAGGGGGCGTCGGTCTCGACCAGCAGCAGCTCGAGCGGGGTGATGGCGAGTGCGTCCCGCAGCGTCTTGGCGCTCTTGAAGGTGACCGTGCCGCTGAACGAGAGGTGGTAGCCGCGCTCGACGCACTCGCGCGCCATCTCGGGGCCGCCCGAGAAGCAGTGCATCACCGTGCGCTCCGGCGCGCCCTCCTCCGCGAGCACCCGCAGCACGTCGTCGTGGCTGTCGCGGTCGTGGATCTGCAGGGTGCGGTCGAGCCGCTTGGCGAGGTCGATGTGCCAGCGGAACGAGTCCTGCTGTGCCGGAACACCGTCGGGCCCGGTGCGGTAGTAGTCGAGCCCGGTCTCCCCCACCACCCGCACCCGGGGCAGCGCCGCCAGCCGCTCGATCTCGGCGTACGCCGCGTCGAGCCCACCGCTGGCCACCAGCGCCGGCACCTCGTTGGGGTGCAACGCGACACCGGCGACCACACCGGCATACCGGTCGGCGGCCTCGACGGCGAAGCGAGCGCCGGGCAGATCGCACCCGACCTGCACCACCCGGTCGACTCCCACGGCCCGCGCCGCCGCCAACACCGGCGCGAGGTCGTCGACTGAGACCTCCTCGCCGTCGCGGCTGATGTCGAGGTGGGTGTGGTTGTCGACCACCGGGATCGGCAACGGGTCTGGTGGTACCGGCGCACCGCGCCGGCTGGGCTGCGACGTCACTGCACTCAGGCCCCGCCCGCCCGGGCGAGCTCCTCGTCGACCACCGACTCGTCGAGCTTGGTGAAGACCGGAGCCGGCTTGCTGATCGGGGTGCCGACGACGACGGGTCGCGACTCCCAGCGCGGGGTGGCCGAGTAGTCACCGGTGATGACGGGGTAGCTGCGGCCCTCGTCACCGGCATCGAGCCCGGTGACCGTCTCGAGGCGCGGCATCGGCACGAAGGCGCCGTCGCCGCCGAGCACGGCGTCGACCCGGTTGGCTGCGTGCGGGAGGAACGGCGCCAGCATCGTGTTGAGGTCGGAGACGCACTGCACCAGCGTGTGCAGCACCGTCGCCAGCCGCTCGCGCTGGTGCTCGCCCTTGAGCTTGAACGGCTCGGTGCGCGAGACGTAGGCGTTGACCTCACCGACGACCCGCATCGCCTCGGCGATGGCGGCCTTCTGCCGGTGCCGCTCCAGCAGCCCCCCGACGGCGTCGAAGCCGCCCAGCACCGTGGCGCGCACCTCCTCGTCGACCGGCTCCAGCGGCCCGGATGCCGGGATCTCGCCGAAGTTCTTGGCGACCATCGCCGCGGTGCGCGACACGAGGTTGCCCCACCCGGCGACGAGCTCGGAGTTGTTGCGCTGCACGAAGTCTCGCCAGGTGAAGTTGGCGTCCTGGTTCTCCGGGCCGGCGGCGCAGATGAAGTAGCGGATGCCGTCGGGCCCGTAGCGCTCGAGCACGTCGCGCACCAGGATCGTGTAGCCCCGCGAGGTCGAGAACTGCTTGCCCTCCATCGTGAGGTACTCGCTCGAGACGACCTCGGTGGGCAGGTTGAGCTCGCCGAACACACCCGGCTCGCCACCACGGCTGCCCCGACCGGCGTAGCCGAGCAGCTCGGCCGGCCAGATCTGGGAGTGGAAGGTGATGTTGTCCTTGCCCATGAAGTAGTGCGAGACCGCCTCGGGGTCGTTCCACCACTCGCGCCAGCGCTCGGGGTCGCCGGTGCGTCGCGCCCACTCGACGGATGCCGACAGGTAGCCGACGACCGCGTCGAACCAGACGTAGAGCCGCTTGGTCGGGTTGTCGCGCCACCCGTCGAGGGGCACCGGGATGCCCCAGTCGATGTCGCGGGTCATCGCCCGGGGGCGGATGTCGTCGAGGATGTTGAGGCTGAACTTGATGACGTTGGGCCGCCAGGTGCCCGACGCCGCCCGCTCCTCCAACCACTCGCGCAGGGCGTCGGCCAGCGCCGGCAGGTCGAGGAGGAAGTGCTGGGTCTCGACGAACAGCGGTGCCTCGCCGTTGATCCGGCTGCGCGGGTTGATCAGGTCGGTGGGGTCGAGCTGGTTGCCGCAGTTGTCACACTGGTCGCCGCGGGCCTCGCCGTAGCCGCAGATCGGGCAGGTGCCCTCGATGTAGCGGTCGGGCAGGGTGCGCCCGGTCGAGGGCGAGATGGCGCCCTGGGTGGTCTGCTCGACCATGTAGCCGTTCTTCCACACCTGGGTGAACAGCTCCTGCGCCACGGCGTAGTGGTTGGCCGTGGTGGTGCGGGTGTAGAGGTCGTAGGAGCAGCCGAGGTCGGTGAGCTCGCCGGCGATCACGGCGTGGTTGGTGTCGACGAACTCGCGCGGGGTCACCTCGGCCTGGTCGGCCAGCACGAGGATGGGCGTGCCGTGCTCGTCGGAGCCGCTCACCATCAGCACGTCGTGGCCCGCCATCCGCATGTAGCGGCTGAAGACGTCGGACGGCACACCGAACCCGGCGACGTGGCCGAGGTGGCGCGGGCCGTTGGCGTACGGCCAGGCGACGGCGGAGAGGACCTTCATGGGAACCGATCCTAGGCGGCCGGGCCAACTGGTTTTCCCCCACGGTCGGAGCTGGGACGACGGGCGGTGGAAACCCGGTCGCGCGCAGCGCCTCCCGCCTGCCACGCTCGTCGGCGGCCCCGGACCGTCCGGCGCCACAGACGCACGAACACCAAGGACAAGGAGGTGCGTCGACAATGGAGAAGATCACCGACCGGCTCGTGAACTGGGCCTCGCTGCTCGAGGGGAACACCCGCGAGCAGGCTCTCACGACCTCGCGCCTGCCCTTCGTGTTCCCCCACCTGGCCCTGATGCCGGACGCGCACCTCGGCCTGGGCGCCACCGTCGGTTCGGTCATCCCGACCGACCGGGCCCTCGTGCCCGCCGCGGTGGGTGTCGACATCGGCTGCGGCATGATCGCCGTGCTCACCCAGTTCACGGCGACCGACCTGGCCGACCGCTCGCTCACCCCGCTGCGGAAGGCGATCGAGCGGGCGGTTCCGGTGTCGGCCGGTGCGGCCAACCGCACGGTCGTCGCCACGGCGCAGCCGCGCGTCGCCGAGCTCGAGTCGCTCGCCGCCGAGGCCGGGTTCGACCCCGAGCAGCGGGCCGGGCGGTGGCGTGAGCAGGTGGGTTCGCTCGGCTCCGGGAACCACTTCATCGAGGTCTCCCTCGACGAGCAGGACCGGGTCTGGGCGTTCCTGCACTCGGGCTCGCGGGGTGTCGGCAACAAGATCGCGCAGCACCACATCGCGGTCGCCCGGCAGCTGATGGAGCGCTACTGGATCCAGCTCCCCGACCGCGACCTGGCCTACCTGGTCGAGGGCACGGACGAGTTCTGGGCCTACGTGCGCGAGCTGCGGTGGGCCCAGCACTACGCCCTGCTCAACCGCGACGAGATGATGGACCGGACCCTGCGCCAGCTGGGCGAGTTCGTCGGCACCGCCGCTGTCGAGCAGGAGCGGGTCAACTGCCACCACAACTTCACCCAGCAGGAGAAGCACTGGGGGAAGACGCTGTGGGTCAGCCGCAAGGGTGCCATCGAGGCCCGTGCGGGCCAGGCCGGGCTCATCCCGGGCTCGATGGGTACCCGGTCCTACGTCGTCGAGGGCCTGGGCAACGCGATGTCGCTGCGCTCGGCCCCGCACGGCGCCGGCCGGCGGCTCTCGCGCAGCGCCGCGCGGCGGCGGTTCACGCACGAGGAGCTGCGGGAGGCGATGCAGGGCATCGAGTACCGCGACACCGACGCGTTCCTCGACGAGATCCCCGGAGCGTACAAGGACATCGACCAGGTCATGGCGGACGCCGCCGACCTCGTGCGGGTCCGGCACACGCTGCGGCAGGTCGTCAACGTCAAGGGCGACTGACCGGCATCCGCCACGGGTGACGGGCCGCCCGGGCGCAGCACGCGCCCGGGCGGCCTCGCCGTGGATGGCCGGATGCCGGGGCCGGTGCGGGACTACGCTCGCCATGTCGCACGTTTCGCCGTCGGCGCGACCGCGAGGTGCGGTCGCGGTGTTGCTGAAGGGACCGCCGTGCTCGCTGCCCTCACGGGGATGGGCCTGTCCGCCGCGGCGGGCCTGAACGCCTATATCCCGTTCCTCGTCGTCGCGCTCATCGCGCGGTTCACCGACTACATCACCCTCCCCGTCGGGTACGAGTGGATCGAGAGCAACTGGGCCATCGGCATCGGAGCCGCCCTGCTGCTGGCCGAGGTCATCCTCGACAAGATCCCCGCCGTCGACACCATCAACGACACGATCCAGACCTTCATCCGGCCGAGCATGGGCGGGCTGATCTTCGCGGCCACCACCGCCGCGGCGCAGCTCGACAACTCCACCTGGATGAAGGAGAACCCATGGGTGTCGGTGGTGCTCGGGGTGCTCATCTCCGGCCTGGTGCACACCGGCAAGATGGCGGCGCGACCCGTCATCAACGTGGGCACGGTCGGCGCGGGGGCACCGGTGGTCTCGACCCTCGAGGACATCGGCTCGCTCGGGCTGTCCCTCATCGCCCTCATCGCGCCGCTGCTCGTCATCCTCGCGCTGGCGCTGCTCGCCTGGCTGCTGATCTGGATGTGGATGCGCGTCCGCCGATGGCGCCGCACCCGCCGCGACCCCGCCTACACCTCGACCTGACGCCGTCAGTTCTCCACGACGCGGTCCGGCGGCGGCTGGGTGAACGTCGTGGCGCGCCCCCAGTCCGAGAAGATGAGGTCGGCAGGAGCGCTCTTCGGGCCGACGAAGCGCAGCACGGTGCCGCTGTCGTCGGCGGCCACCCACAGCCGCGTCCCACCCTCCGCGCCGAGCACGTAGGCCGGCCGCCCGTCGACCTCGGTCTCGGTGGGCGCCCCGGTGTCGGACTCCAGGACCGCCAGGTCGGGCTGGGCGAAGGCGTCGAGGAGGAGCGAGCGCAGCGTGAACGACCCCAGTTCGGTCGCGTCGCTCTGGGTGCCCGGGGCGTACTTGCCCACCAGCGCCTTGGCGGCCTCGGGGTCACCGGTGACATCGGCCCAGTGCGCCTCGTCGCCGCCGAGCCAGTAGTCGGTTCCGACCGTGAGCACCTCGGCGACACCCCCCTTGGGCGTGGTGATGAAGACGGTCTGGTTCGAGCCGTTGGCCTGGCCCTCGACGTCGATGCCCAGCCTCGTGCCGTCGCGGGTGACGGTGCCCACCGCGTGCCCCGACTCCGCCGACAGGGCGTCGGTGCGGGCGTCGCGGTAGACGTCGGCCACGCTCGGCGCCGACGGGCTCGGCGCGGCGGTCGAGCTCGTGGAGGTAGACGCGGTGCCGGTGCCCGAGCCGGATGCCGTGGGCTCCCCGCCGCCGCTGCACCCGGCGAGCAGTGCGCCGGCCACGACCAGGGCGACGGCCAGCAGGCGCACGGCCCGGCCGCCGAGGGCGGTCAGCACCGCGCCTTCCACCCGTCGGCGCTCATCCGGTCACGTGCAGGCCGCGCACCACGAGGGGCACGGCGGCGCGCACGAACGCGGGCCGGCGGGCGGACGGCATCCGGATGGCGGTCGCGAGCACTCCCTCGATGGCGGCCACGCCCACCGCGGCGCGCAGCGCGGGGTCCTCGCGCCCGGCGCAGCGCAGCAGCTCCTCGACCACGCGGACCAGGCCCTGGCGCCACGGGTCGAAGACGTCCATCAGCTCGGGGCGGCGCGCGGCCTCGAGCGCGAGCTCGGCCTGGGTGCGCACGATCTCGGGGCGGCGCAGCCAACGCAGCAGCAGGTCGGTGACCGCCTGCGCCACGGCGTCGGGGTCCTCGGCGTGCGGGGCGGCCGACCCGGCCATCGCGTCGACGTCGCGGGCGAGCAGGCCACCGACGTGCTCGGTGAGGGCGACGAGCAGGGCCAGGCGGGTGCGCAGATAGGCCGAGCAGGTGCCCTCGGGCAGACCCGCTCGCGCGTCGACCGCGCGGTGCGTCAGCCCCCGCAGCCCCGACTCGGCGACGACCTCGACGGCCGCCTCGAGCAGCTCGGCCCGGCGCCCACCGCGGATGCCGGGGGCGGCGGTCGTGCTGGTGGGCGTCACCCCGCCATTGTGTCGCTTCCCCCGGCGTCGGGCACCTGACATCGCGAGACCTCGGACCGCCGGGAATGCCCTGCCCCCCGGAACAGTTACTACGGGTGTAGAATCCTCTACATCCGTAGAAAGGAACGTCCCATGGGTCCCATCACCGGCCTCGCCACCATCGCCACCGCCCTGCTCATCGCCATGGTGGTCAGCACCGTCGTCGTGCTCGGCCTCACCGTCGCGTTCGTCGTGCCCGCCCTGCGGGTGAACCGCACCGACCGGCTGCGCCGCTCGCTCAGCATCCCCACCTACTACCTGCACCCCGCCGCCGCCCACTGAGACCCGCGGCCATCGGCCGCCGCCGCCACCGGCTCAGGGCTTGACGACCTTGGTGGCCGGCCGCCCTGCGACCTTCTTCGCGGTGTCCCACGAGTCGACGTCGAGCGCACCCGCGCCCTCGCCGGCGATCACGATCTCCACGAGATGCCCGGTTGTGGGGTGACCCAGATCTCGCTGCCCGAGCCGTCGCTCAGGTCGCTCTCGCTGAACATCTCCTTGAGCATCGCGCCCCGGGTGAGGTCGCTCACGTCCTTGGCGTCGGCCGCGCTGATCTGCACGGGGCCCCGATTGAGGCCGAGCACACCTTGGCGCACCGTGGCGACGGCGCGTGCAGGTGGTGTCCAGTGAGTTCCCGGCTGACGTCCGGAGTGGCACCGTACGCTCGCCCCCATGCGGCGCAGGAACCTCACCGAGACCTGGCTCGTCCTCGGTGTCTCCCTCGGCGCCTCGGCGGTCTGGTCGATTCTGCGGATCGTCGACAAGCTGACCCTGGCGCAGTCGCTCGGCTCGCAGACCACGGCGATGAACAACTCGGTCACCCCCGACCGGCCCTGGCTCGACCTCGCCTACCAGCTGACCGGCATCGTCATCGCCCTGGTGCCGGTGCTGCTCGCCCTGCACCTGCTGCGCCGCGACGACCCGAACGAGCCGCACACCATGGGCTTCGACCTGCGGCGTCCCTGGCAGGACCTCTGGCGCGGGGCGCTGCTCGCCGCCGCCATCGGGCTGCCCGGCCTGGCGCTCTACGCCGCCGCCAAGGCCCTCGACCTCAACACCACCATCGCCGCGGCCAACCTGGCCGGCGCCTGGTGGACCGTGCCGGTGCTGGTGCTCGCCGCCGCCCAGAACGCGGTGCTCGAGGAGGTCGTCATGGTGGGCTACCTCTTCAGCCGCTGGGGGTCGGTCGGCTGGGGGAAGTGGCGGATCATCGTCACCAGCGCGCTCATCCGCGGCAGCTACCACCTCTACCAGGGGTTCGGCGGGTTCGCCGGCAACGTGGTGATGGGCCTCATCTTCGGCTGGTTCTACACGCGCACCAAACGGGTCATGCCGCTGGTCGTCGCGCACACCATCCTCGACGTCGTGGCCTTCGTCGGCTACGCGCTGCTCAAGGACCACCTGTCCTGGCTCTGACCCGTCCCTGAAGTGACCTATTGGTCGATTCCGGGACGCGCCCACCGTCCCTGAAGTGACCTATTGGTCGATTCCGGGACTGCCCCCTGGACGCCGTGAGGCCCGCCGCATGAAGGCGGCGGGCCTCACGTGCAAGGGGTCCGGCTCAGCCGCCGGAGCGCCAGGCCTTCATCAGGTCGTGGTTGAGGGTGGAGATGACGTCCTGCGGGATGCCCTTGGGGCAGGCGGTCGAGCAGGCACCGATGTTGGTGCAGCCACCGAAGCCCTCGGCGTCGTGCTGGTCGACCATCGAGACCACGCGGGCCATCCGCTCGGGCTGGCCCTGGGGCAGCTCGGCGAGGTGGGTCACCTTGGCGCCCATGAACAGCATCGCGCTGGCGTTGGGGCAGGCCGCCACACATGCACCGCAGGAGATGCACTCGGCCGCCTGGAAGGCGCGGTCGGCGTTCGGCTTCGGCACCGGCGTCGCGTGGGCGTCGGGGGCCGACCCGGTGTTGACCGAGATGTAGCCGCCGGCCTGGATGATGCGGTCGAAGGCGCCGCGGTCGACGACCAGGTCCTTGATGACCGGGAAGGCGCTGGCCCGCCACGGCTCGATGGTGATGACCTCACCGTCACTGAAGCTGCGCATGTGCAGCTGACAGGTGGTGGTCTTCTCGGGGCCGTGTGCGTGGCCGGAGATCATCAGGCCGCAGCTGCCGCAGATGCCCTCACGGCAGTCGGAGTCGAACGCGATCGGCTCCTCGCCCTTGGCGTTGAGCTGCTCGTTGAGCAGGTCGAGCATCTCGAGGAAGCTCATGTCGGGGCTGATGTCGGTGACCTTGTAGGTCACGAGCCCGCCGGTGTGGCGCGGGCCGGCCTGACGCCAGATCTTCAGGGTCAGATTCACGATCGGGGTCCTCGGAAGGTGTCGGAGTGACGGCGGAACGGGGAGCTTTGCGGGGTGATCACTTGTAGCTCCGCTGCTTGAGCTCGATGGCTTCGTAGGCGAGGTCCTCCTTGTGCAGGACCGGGGCGCTCATCTCGCCGTCCCCGTCCCCTCCCTCGAACTCCCAGGCGGCGACGTAGAGGAAGTCGTCGTCGTTGCGCAGGGCCTCACCGTCCTCGGTCTGGCTCTCGGTGCGGAAGTGCCCGCCGCAGGACTCGCGGCGGTGCAGGGCGTCGATGCACATCAGCTCGCCGAGCTCGAGGAAGTCGGCCACGCGACCGGCCTTCTCGAGGCTCTGGTTGAGGGTGTCGGCGGCGCCGAGCACGCGCACGTTGCGCCAGAACTCCTCGCGCAGCCCGCGGATCAGGTCGATGGCCTTGAGCAGCCCCTCCTCCGAGCGCTCCATGCCGCAGTACTCCCACATGACCAGGCCGAGCTCCTTGTGGAAGGAGTCGACGCTGCGGTCGCCGTTGATCGACAGCAGGCGCGCGGTGCGCCGCTCCACCGAGGTGCGCGCCTCGGTGACGGCGGGGTCGTCCTGCGCCAGCGGCGCGAACGGGCCCTTGGAGAGGTAGTCGCGGATGGTGTTCGGCAGGACGAAGTAGCCGTCGGCCAGGCCCTGCATTAGGGCCGAGGCGCCGAGCCGGTTCGCGCCGTGGTCGGAGAAGTTGGCCTCGCCGGTGACGAACAGCCCGGGGATGGTCGACTGCAGGTCGTAGTCGACCCACAGCCCACCCATCACGTAGTGCACCGCGGGATAGATCCGCATCGGCACCTCGTACGGGTTCTCGCCGGTGATCCGGGCGTACATGTCGAACAGGTTGCCGTACTTGGCCTCGACCGCAGCCCGGCCCAGCCGGTCGATGGCGTCGGTGAAGTCGAGGTACACGCCACGGCGGAAGTCGCCGACCAGTGGCCCGACACCGCGACCCTCGTCGCAGACGTTCTTCGCCTGGCGCGAGGCGATGTCGCGCGGCACCAGGTTGCCGAAGCTCGGGTAGATGCGCTCCAGGTAGTAGTCGCGGTCGGCCTCGGCGATCTGGCGGGGGTCCTTGTCGCAGTCGTCGCGGTTTGCCGGCACCCAGATCCGGCCGTCGTTGCGCAGCGACTCCGACATCAGGGTCAGCTTGCTCTGGTGGTCGCCCGACACCGGGATGCAGGTCGGGTGGATCTGCGTGTAGCAGGGGTTGGCCATGTAGGCGCCCTTGCGGTGCGCGCGCCAGGTGGCGGTGACGTTGGAGCCCATCGCGTTGGTCGACAGGTAGAAGACGTTGCCGTAGCCGCCGGAGGCGAGCACGACGGCATCCGCGAGGTGGGTCTCGATCTCGCCCGTCACCAGGTCCCGGGCGATGATGCCGCGGGCCCGACCGTCGACGACGACCAGCTCGAGCATCTCGTGCCGGGTGAACTGCTCGACCGTGCGCTCGTGCACCTGGCGCTCGAGCGCCTGGTAGGCACCGATGAGCAGCTGCTGACCGGTCTGGCCGCGGGCGTAGAAGGTGCGCGAGACCTGCACGCCGCCGAAGGAGCGGTTGTCGAGCAGGCCGCCGTACTCGCGGGCGAACGGCACACCCTGCGCGACGCACTGGTCGATGATGTTGGCGCTGACCTCGGCGAGCCGGTAGACGTTGGTCTCGCGGGCGCGGTAGTCGCCACCCTTGACCGTGTCGTAGAAGAGCCGGTAGGTGGAGTCGCCGTCCTCCTTGTAGTTCTTGGCGGCGTTGATGCCGCCCTGCGCGGCGATGGAGTGCGCGCGGCGCGGGCTGTCCTGGAAGCAGAACACCTTGACGTTGTAGCCGGCCTCCCCCAGGGTCGCCGCGGCGGCACCGCCCGCGAGCCCGGTGCCGACGATGATGACGTCGAGCTTGCGGCGGTTGGTGGGGTTGACCAGGGCGGCCTCGAACTTGCGCCTGGTCCACTTGTCGGCGATCGGCCCGGCCGGTGCCGTGGTGTCGGCGATCGGGTCGCCCTCGGTGTAGAGCCCGTGCACGGTGCCCGAGTTGACGGTGGAGTCGGTCATGGTGTCAGTGCCTCACTTGATCGCGCCGAAGAGGATCAGGAGCGGCGGGATGATGAACCCCACCGCGATGACGGCGGCCAGGCCGTAGCCCACGACCTTCGCGCGGCGGTAGGCCGCCACGGAGCTGGTCCAGCCGAGGGTCTGCTGTGCGCTGAAGGTGCCGTGCGCGAGGTGCAGCGCGAGCGCGCCCATCGCCAGCACGTAGACGATGGTCAGCCACGGCACCTGGAAGCTCGCGATGACGAGCCTGGCCGGGTTGTTGATGACGTCGGCGCCCTGGGCGTCGGGGTTGACCGAGACCTTGACGATGGTGAACTGGATGAGGTGCCAGACCAGGAAGAGGAGGATGGCGACACCACCCCAGCGCATCCACGCGGTGCGCATCGCGGACTTGGCCGCCGAGTAGCGGGTGCGGCGCGCGGTCCCAGCCCGGGCCCACAGCGTGAACGAGGCGTAGAGGTGCCCGATGAGGCACGCGATGAGGGTGACGCGCAGGATCCAGAGCAGTCCCTCGTACGGGAGGATCGGTTCACCGAAGGTGCGCAGGTGCTCGGCATAGGTGTTGTAGGCCTCCTGCCCCGCGAGGAGCTTGAGGTTGCCGTACATGTGAAGCAGGACGAACCCGACGAACACCAGCCCGGTGCCGGCCATGAGGACCTTGAGGGCGATGGTGGTGCGGCGGGCCGACGCGGGACGCGATGGAGCTGTCGTTGTGGCCACGAACGGCAGCCTAACGAGGGGCCGCAGGTCAGGCGAGATCAGGCGAACCTTAGCGGGGTGTGACATTGGCCCGGTTACCTGCGGGTATCCCGTCGTCGAGGGCCGGCGTCGAAGGTTCGCGACAGGGGTGCGGATGCCGGATGCCGGCGCGAAGGCCGGCGCGAAGGCCGGGCGGTCGGCGCCGCGTCAACGCCGGGGCAGCGCCACGGCAGCGTCGTAGAGGGCCTTCTTCGACAGGCCCGTGGCCGCGGCGACGTCGGCGCAGACGTCCTTGAGCCGCTCCCCCTCGGCGATCCGCTCGCGGATGCCCTGAAGCTGGCTGTCGAGGTCGGCCACCGGTCCGGTGGAGCCCGCGACGACGAGCGTGACCTCACCGCGCACGCCGTCGGAGGCCCAGGCCACCAGCTCGGAGAGCGAGCCGCGGCGCACCTCCTCGTAGGTCTTGGTCAGCTCGCGGCAGACCGCGGCGCGGCGGTCGGCGCCGAACGCCTCCTCCATCGCGGACAAGGTGCGGGCCAGCCGGTGCGGCGCTTCGAAGAAGACCATCGTGCGCGGCTCCCGGGCCAGGCCGGCGAGGGCGGAGGCCCGTTCGCCGGCGCGGCGGGAGAGGAAGCCCTCGAAGCAGAACCGGTCGACGGGCAGCCCCGAGACCGCGAGCGCCATGAGCACCGCGGACGGCCCCGGCACGCCGGTCACCCGCACGTCGATGCCGACCGCGGCGCTGACGAGGCGGTACCCGGGGTCCGAGACGGACGGCATCCCGGCGTCGGTGACGACGAGCACCCGCGCGCCCTCACGCAGCCGCTCGACGAGCTCGGGGGTGCGCTCGGCCTCGTTGTGCTCGTGGTAGGAGACGACCCGGCCGGTGGGGTTGACGTCGAGGTCCTGGCACAGCCGCCGCAGCCGGCGGGTGTCCTCGGCCGCCACGACATCGGCGAGCCGCAGCTCGTCGGCGAGGCGGGGGGCGGCGTCCCGGGGGTCACCGATCGGGGTCGCTGCCAGCACCAGCACGCCGCCGCTCATGGGTCGATCCTCGCACGCCGTGGAAGGGCGGCGGGAGGCCCGGGTCACCGACCTAGGATGACCCGGTGACCAGGACCGACGAGCTGCGCCTCCGGCTCATCGGTACCCGGCCGACCGACCGGTTGTGGGGGTGGCTCGGCCCCGGCCTGATCGCGCTGCTCGGTGGGGCGCTGAGGTTCTGGAACCTCGACCGGCCGAACGCCCTCGTCTTCGACGAGACGTACTACGTCAAGCAGGCCTACTCGTTGTTGCACTTCGGCGTCGAGATGCGTGTGCTCGACTCGCTGAAGAAGCCCGACCAGGCCTTCGTCAGCGGCAGCCAGAACATCTTCTCCACCGTCGACGGTGACATGGTGGTGCACCCGCCCGCTGGGAAGTGGCTCATCGCCGCCGGCGAGTGGTTGCTCGGGTCGGGGTCGGGGTGGGGCTGGCGGTTCTCCGTGGCCCTGGTCGGCACGCTGTCCATCCTGGTCGTCGGGCGGGTGGCCCGGCGGCTGTTCGGGTCGACGGCGCTGGGCTGCGTGGCCGCGTTCCTCCTCGCCTTCGAGGGTTCGCACTTCGTGATGTCGCGTACCGGCATCCTCGACATCATCGTGTCCTTCTGGGCGCTGTGCGGGTTCGCGGCGCTGCTCGTCGACCGGGACCGCAGCCGCGAGATCCTCGCCGAGAAGGTCGGGGCCCTGCCCAGGGGAACCTGGCCCACCGGCATGGGTCCGTGGCTCGGGTGGCGCCCGTGGCGGTGGGTGGCCGGCCTGTCGCTCGGGTTGTGCACGAGCACCAAGTGGTCGGGCCTGTTCTTCCTCGCCGCGTTCGGCCTCATGTCGGTCTGGTGGGACATGGGGGCTCGGCGCGCCGCCGGGGTGCGGCCGTGGGCACGGGCTGCGCTGCTCAAGGACGGGCCCTACGCCGCGCTGGCCATGGTGGGCACCTCGGTCGCCGTCTACGTGCTGTCGTGGTCGGGGTGGTTCCTCACCTCGATCGGCTACCACCGGCAGTGGGACACCTTCCACCCGGGCGAGGGTCCGCAGTGGCTGCCACCGGTGCTGCGCAACTGGTGGCAGTACCACTCGGACGCATTCGCGTTCAACACCACGCTGCAGACCCCGCACCCGTACGAGTCGAACCCGTGGTCGTGGATGGTGCAGTCCCGCCCGACGTCGTTCTTCTACGAGAGCCCGACCCGCGGCGTGGCCGGGTGCACCGTCGAGCAGTGCTCGCAGGCCGTCAACCCGATCGGCACCATCACGGTGTGGTGGGTCGGCATCCTCGCCCTGCTCGTCGTGCTCTGGTGGTGGCTGGTCCGGCGCGACTGGCGGGCGGGCGCGATAGCGGCCGGCTTCGTCGGGGGCTACCTGCCGTGGTTCATCTTCCAGGACCGCACGATCTACACGTTCTACGCGGTGGCCTTCGAGCCTTTCGTCGTGCTCGCGGTGGCCTTCCTCATCGGGTTGTGGGTGGGGCGCCGTGAGGATGACCCGGCGCGCTGGCAGCGGCGGTGGTTCGTCGTCGGCGGCTACCTGCTGCTCACCCTGGCCCTGTTCGCCTTCTTCCACCCGATCTACGTGGCCGACACCATCCCCTACGAGCAGTGGCGCTGGCGGATGTGGTTCACCAGCTGGATCTGAGTGGGTGCGTCCCGGTTGCCGTGGGGCGGCGGGTCGGCACCGGGCCGTGTTCGCGGTCTACCTGAGCGGCCGCAGGCTCGCCCGAAGGCAAGGACGTCGGCGCGCCGCACGCCGTGACCCAGTCCCGATCGTGCGTGCATCGCCCGGCAGCGGGTACATGGTCCTTCTGAGGATGCTGCGGGCCCGCTCCAGGCTTGCCTGGTGCACGCCCGGTGCTGCCATCGCGCTCGCTGCCGGTGTCGCCATCATGGCCGCACGCCGTCCGCTGTCCGACCGTTCGGTGTGGCGGCCCCCCTGCCCCGGCGGGTCCGGAAGTCGCACGTGAATCCCGGGCACGCACCTGGCGTCGGAACGCGGCTCCTGACCGGCGCCGCCGTCGCTGCGGGCGCGGGGCTTGGGAGTGGTCTTCGCCGTGACAGCGTCGGTTCGCCGCAGCACGCCGCTGCACCCAGTGGGAATCGTGGCGCCGGCCGTGCTCGAGGTGTCACCCGCGAGCGCGAGGAGGAGGTGTGCCCTGCTCGATGAACCGGGCGAGCCCCGCTGCCTGGTCCGGGCGCCCTACGCCGTCGGCACCGGCCCACAGCATCCGGACATCGAGGGCTTCGCCCTTCGGGTGCTTGCCGGTGATGGATGTCGGTGTTGACCGACGTGCTGTTCTCGCGAGCACCGGTGTGGGGCCTGGTGGACGCTGCATGCTGACGGTGCGGTCACCCGGAGTGCATGCCGCGCAGACGACCCTCCTACCAGTCCGGGCGGTGGGTCGCCCGCTCCACGTGCGCCTGGACCCCCTCGACGCCACGACCCAACCATGGCCGGCCCGCTACCTGATGTCCTGGGCCCAGCAACGAGGCGCGTTATCAGCAGCTGTGGGTAACTACTCAGGTGGGCCGGGCCGGGCTGGTCAGGTCGTGGCTGGTAGCCAGGGGTCGCCGGCGAGGAGGTTGGTCAGGGCGTCCAGGACGCCCATGCTGTTCTTGCGGACGGTGGAGACGTAGCTGCGGAGAGCTGCGAAGGTTTCGGCGCCGTCGGCGGTGCGCCAGCAG
>JBBQNZ010000061.1:0-22373 GCA_038330415.1 Actinomycetales bacterium
CGGTCCGCCGCCGACCTCGGCGACGCGTGCGCCTCGGTCGCTGACGGCACCAACCCGCCGAGCGACCTCAACGGTGACGCCGACTACCGGCGCCACCTCGCACGGGTGCTCACCCGTCGCGCCGTCCTGACTGCGCTGCGAGGCTGACTCCCGCATGGAGCTGACGCACGACTTCACCGTCCCGGCAACCGTCGACGAGGCCTGGGCCACCTTCATGGACCTCGAGCGGGTGGGCAGCTGCTTCCCCGGTGCGACGGTCACCTCGGTGGACGAGTCCGGGTTCGCCGGCACGGTGAAGGTCAAGCTCGGCCCGATCGCCCTGCAGTACGCCGGCACCGGGCAGTTCCTCGAGCGCGACGACGCGGCGCACCGGGCCGTCATCGAGGCCAAGGGCAAGGACAAGCGGGGCAACGGCACGGCCGGTGCCACCGTCACCGTGCAGCTCGCGCCGTCTGGTGAGGGCACCCGCATCGACGTCACCACCGATCTGTCGGTCACTGGCAAGCCGGCGCAGTTCGGGCGGGGCGTGATGCAGGACGTCAGCGACAAGCTGCTCCAGCAGTTCGTGGCGTGCATCGAGGGACAGTTCGCACCGGCCGCTGACGAGGCCACGGCGGATGCCGGTGCCACGCCCGATGCCAGTGCCACGCCCGATGCCGGTGACACGGCTTCCGCGCCCACCGGGTCCGCCGCCGCTCGGCCGGCCGTGGCACCGGCATCCGACAACGCCGGGGCGGCCGCTGCCCCACCCGCCCCGCGGCCGTTGCGCCCGGCGCCCCCGGTCGACGACTCGATCGACCTCGGGGCCACGGTGTTGCCGGTGCTCATCAAGAGCTACGCGCCCTACGGCGTCGCGGCCCTCGCCGGGCTGCTGCTCGGCTGGTTGATCGGCCGCCGCAGCAACTGATCGCTCGGAAGGTTGCCCGGGTCAGCGGTGGGCGGCGCCGTCGAGGGCGTGGATCTCGTTCCCGACCCGGCGGGCATCCGCGTCGTAGCGGGTCCAGGTCCAGGTGGTGCGAGCCCCGTGCTCGCGCCGCTCGCGCCGGTTGGTGCGCTCGATGAGGTAGGCCACGGGGGCCACGAGGCCGCCGATGGCGGCGAGGGTGAGGATCGTCTCGAGGGTGCTGTTCGTGTTCATGGCACGAGTTTGCTGCTGCACCACATCCTGCCACCAGTGGCGCAAATGACATAGTACATCAAGTATCTGCCATACTGGCCGGCATGCCGTTAAGGTCCGTCGCCGTGCTGCTCCAGGAGCCCGTGTCGCTGTTCGAGTTCGGGGTGCTGGCCGAGGTCTTCGGCATCGACCGC
Organism: Actinomycetales bacterium; assembly: GCA_038330415.1. Lineage (GTDB taxonomy): Bacteria > Actinomycetota > Actinomycetes > Actinomycetales > Dermatophilaceae > Fodinibacter. The sequence continues at coordinate 1,312 of JBBQNZ010000061.1, forward strand.
ACCGAGGAGGGCATTCCCGCCTTCGACTACCGGGTCTGCGCCGAGACGCGCGGCCCGCTCGACGCTCGCGACGGCACCACCGTCACCGCTCCCTTCGATCTCGAGGGTGCGGCCGACGCCGACCTCGTGGCGGTTCCCGCCTCGCCGGCCGCCCGCACCCCGTCACCGGCGGTCGTGCAGGTGCTGCGCGACGCGGTCGACCGCGGCGCCTGGGTGATGTCGGTCTGCTCGGGCGCCTTCACCCTCGGTGCCGCCGGCATCCTCGACGGCCGCGACTGCACCACGCACTGGCGCCACGCCGCCGAGCTCGCCAGCGCACACCCCCTGGCCAGGGTCGACCCCGACGTGCTCTACGTGCGCGACGGCACGGTCATCACCAGTGCCGGCACGGCGGCCGGCATCGACGCAGCCCTCTACCTCGTGCGCACCGAGCTCGGCAGCGCGGTCGCCACGGCGATCGCGCGCCGGATGGTCGTGCCGCCGCACCGCGATGGCGGACAGCGCCAGTTCATCGACCGCCCGGTGCCCACCACCACCGCCGAGAGCCTGGGCCCGGTGCTCGAGTGGATGCTCGACCACCTCGACGAGACCTTCACCGTCGACGACCTGGCCCGGCGGTCGGCGATGTCGTCGCGTACCTTCGCCCGGCGCTTCGTCGCCGAGACCGGCACCACGCCGCACCAGTGGGTCACCGACCAGCGGGTGCTGCGCGCCCGCCGGCTGCTCGAGGACACCGACCTGCCGGTCGAGGCCGTCGCCCGTGACGCCGGCTTCGGGTCGGCAGCGCTGCTGCGCCACCACTTCACCCGGTGCACCGGCATCACCCCCACGGCGTTCCGCACCCAGCGCCGACTGCCCGCCTGACCTGCGCACCTTCACACGATCTCCACACGGTGCCCCCACGGCCCGCACCGGCTCAGTCCTACGCTCGCAGCATGACCGACGGGACGACCACCACCGCCTCCCGCATCCTCGTGGTCGAGGACGAGCCGCTGATCAACCAGGCCGTCACCGACCGGCTGCGGGCCGAGGGGTTCGTCGTCGAGCAGGCGCACGACGGCCCCGGCGCGGTCGCCGCGTTCGAGCGGCACGCCCCCGACCTGGTGGTGCTCGACCTGATGCTCCCGGGGTTCGACGGACTGGAGGTCTGCCGCCGCATCCAGGCCAGCCGGCCGGTGCCCGTGCTGATGCTCACCGCCCGCGACGACGAGACCGACCTGCTCGTGGGCCTGGCCGTCGGCGCCGACGACTACGTCACCAAGCCGTTCTCGATGCGCGAGGTCGTGGCCCGCATCCGCGCCCTGCTACGGCGGGTTGAGCGGGCCGCCGCGCTCACGGCATCCAGCGCCCCCCACACCGACATCGGCGGGCTCACCATCGACGGCGCCACCCGGCGGGTCACCGTGCGCGGCACCGAGGTGCACCTGACGCCGCTGGAGTTCGACCTGCTCGGGGCGCTCGCCGACGAGCCGGGAACGGTGCGCCACCGCGACGTGCTGATGCGCGAGGTGTGGGGCTGGGCCGACGCGTCCGGCACCCGCACCCTCGACAGCCACGTAAAGGCCCTGCGCGCCAAGATCGGCGCCGACCGCGTGCGCACCGTCCACGGCGTCGGCTACGCCCTCGAGGTGGCACCGTGAACACCGACCGCCCGCTCGACGGCGTCGCCTCGATCAAGGTCAAGCTCGGGCTGCTCGTCGGGGCCAGCGTGGTGGTCGCTGTGGTCGTCGCCGGGGTCGGCGAGGTGGCCGAGGTGCCCTGGTGGATGAGCGTGCCGGTCACCGTCGCGGCGGCGCTGGCGGTGACCCAGTGGCTGGCGCGGGGGATGACCTCGCCACTGCGCGAGATGACGGCCGCGGCACGCCGGATGGCGGCGGGCGACTACGCCCAGCGCGTCACGGCCACCTCCACCGACGAGGTCGGCACGCTCGGGCGGGCGTTCAACGCGATGGCCGACGACCTGGCCGCCGCCGACCAGCAGCGCCGCCAGCTGGTGGCGACCGTGTCGCACGAGCTGCGCACCCCGCTGACCGCCCAACGGGCCCTGCTCGAGAACCTCGTCGATGGTGTCGTCTCACCGGACGACGACGCGCTGCGTGCCGCGCTCACCCAGTCGGAACGCCTCAGCGCGCTGGTCGGTGACCTGCTCGACCTCTCCCGGATCGACGCCGGTGCCGCCCCGCTGGCCCTGCAGCAGGTGCGGGTCACCGACCTGCTGCGCGCCGGGGCGGCCGAGGCGCAGGTCGGTGGCCGGTCAGTGGTCGTGCGGCACGAGACCGACCCGGCCGACCTCACCGTGACCGCCGACCCGGGCCGCCTCGCGCAGCTGGTGGCCAACCTCGTCGACAATGCCGTGCGGCACAGCCCGCCGCAGGGCGTGGTGCGGGTGAGGGCCCGCGCGGTCGACGACGACACCTGGTGGCTCGAGGTGTGCGACGACGGCCCCGGCATCCCGGCCGACCGGCTCGAGCGGGTCTTCGACCGGTTCGGCTCGGGCGAGGACTCCGGTGGCGGCACCGGCCTGGGCCTGGCCATCGCGAGCTGGGTCTGCGAGCTGCACGGCGGCACCATCTCCGCGGTCGCACCCCCAACCGGAACCCCCGGCGCGCACCTGCGTGCCGTCCTGCCCCGGCGCGCCCGCGCCGCCCGGCCCACCCACCTCCAGGAGGACAGGACCGTGCCCACGAGTACGACGCCCACGAGCCCGACACCCCCAGCGTCCCCGCGCCCGCGACCTGCGGCACCACCCGTCGCGGCACCACGACCAGCGGGCCCGGGCGGAGGCGGCGGTGCGTTCGACGGGCTCTGGCCCGAGCAGGGCGTGCCAGTGCAGCCGATGACCGTGCTGGCGGCCCTGGGCATCGGTGCCTGGGCCTCGCTCACCTGGCCCGAGCGCAACGTCGGCCTGGCGGTCTGCCTCACCATGCTCGCCGCCGGCCTGCTGATGTGGGTCAGGGCCCGGCACCGCCGCGACCCGTGGACGATCGCCTGCGCCGCCCTCGCCGCCCTCCTCGCGACGACGACGATGATCCGCGACGCCGGCGGGGTCGTGGCCCTGGCCGTGCTCGTCGCGGTGGTGGTGGCGGCCGCCGGGCTCACGCTCGCGCGCACCCTGCTCTCCGTGCCGCTGAGCGTCATGGCCTGGCCCCTGTCGGCCCTGCGCGGGCTGCCCCTGCTCGGGCGCACCATCACCGCGACGAGCAGGGTGTCCAAGCTGTGGCCGGTGCTTCGCACCATCGGGTTCTCACTCGTGGCGCTCGCCCTGTTCGGCGGCCTGTTCGCCTCCGGCGACGCGCTGTTCGGGTCGTGGGCCGAAGCGCTCATCCCCGACCTCGGCTGGGACACCATCGTCGCGCGCACCTTCGTGTTGGCGCTGGTCGCCGGGGTGGTGCTCACCGGCGCCTACCTCGCCCTCAACCCGCCGCCCGTCGCCGACGTCGCGCTACCGAGCGGCCGCCGCACCGCGCACCGGTGGGAGTGGGCCGTGCCGGTCGTCGTCGTCGTGGCCCTGTTCGCCGGTTTCCTCGTCGCCCAGGCCACCGCCATGTGGGGCGGCCACGACTACCTCCAGCGCACCACCGGCCTGACGTATGCCGAGTACGTGCACCAGGGCTTCGGCCAGCTCACCGTCGCCACCTTCCTCACCGTGGTCGTCGTGGCCCTGACGATGCACGTGGCCTCCCGCGAGACGGCCCGCGACCGGGTGCTGGTGCGAGCGCTGCTCGGGGCGCTGTGCCTGCTCACCCTGGCCGTCGTCGCCAGTGCGCTGTACCGGATGTCGTTGTACCAGGACGCGTTCGGCTACACGGTGCTGCGGGTCTTCGTCGACGGGTTCGAGCTGTGGCTCGGGCTGGTGATCGTGTTCCTGCTGGTCGCCGGCATCCGGCTGTCCGGCTGGTGGGTTCCGCGCGCGGTGCTCGTCTCGGCCGCGGTGTTCGCGCTCGGCTTCGCCGCGATGAACCCCGACGCCTGGGTGGCCGGGCGCAACATCGACCGCTACGAGGCGGGTTCGAGCCTCGACACCGCCTACCTGTCGACCCTCAGCGCCGACGCGACCCCGGTCATCGCCGACCGGCTGCCCGCGCAGGCGGCCTCGTGCATCCTCAGCGGCCCCTACTCGATCGGCGGCCCCTTCCCCGGAGGCGACGACTGGCTCGCGTGGAACCTCGGCCGCGCCCGAGCCGCCGACGCGCGGGCCACCCTTCCGCCGCAGCCGACGACCTGCGAGGCCCTGGTCACCGACGACTACCGGGGCTGACCCGGTACTCGGCGGGCTCGGCGCGGAAGGCCCGTCCGCCGGGCTCTGGTCCGTCCGCCGGGCTCTGGTCCGTCTGCCGGGCTCTGGTCCGTCCGCCGGGGTGGCGGACCACCACCCGCCGAGCGGTCGCCGCCCATCGGGGCTCGGCCAGCGCCCGTCTGGGCCGCAAACCACTCGACACCGGAATCCCACCTGCGGAGCCCTGACCGGGGCGGCATACTCCCGGTCATGGACGACCGCACGGTGCTGGTGCTCAACGGCCCCAACCACAACCTGCTCGGCGAGCGCGAGCCGGAGGTCTACGGCCACGCCACCCTCGCCGACGTCGAGGCCCTGTGCCGGGCCGCGGCCGAGCCAGCGGGCCTCACCGTCGACTTCCGGCAGACCAACTCCGAGGGGACCCTGATCGACTGGGTGCAGGAGGGGCGCGCCGGCAGCGCCGGCATCGTCATCAACGCGGCCGGCTACACCCACACCTCGGTCGCCCTGCGCGATGCCCTCTCGGCGTGCCGGGTGCCGCGCGTCGAGGTGCACATCAGCGACATCTCCGCTCGGGAGGAGTTCCGCCACCACAGCTACCTCAGCGACGTGTGCGACCACCACGTCATCGGCCACGGGGTCGCCGGGTACGCCGAGGCCATCGAGTGGGTCGCGGGCCGCCGTGCCCGAGGCTGACCTCCCGGCCCGGTGGGAGAGCGGGGAGTGGCTGGCCGGGCTCGAGGCGTGGCTGCTGCCGGCGCTCGATGCCGTGGGCCTGCGCACCACCAGCCCGGTCGTCCGTGACCGGGTGCGGTTCTGGTCGGTCGTCGCGCGCGTCGAGACCGATGCCGGCCGCGTGTGGGTCAAGGAGAACCCCGTCGGCCTTCGAGGCCGAGCTCGTCGGGGTCGTCGACGCCCTGGTGCCGGATGCCGTGGCCACTCCGCTCGCGATCGACGTCGGCCGCGGCTGGCTGGCCACCGCCGACCTCGGCCTGCCGATGTGGCACGAAGAGGACGTTCCCCCGCTCCCGGACTGGGTCGACGTCGTGCAGCGGTATGCCGTGGTGCAGCAGGTGCTCACCGACCATGCCGCAGAGGTGCTCGCGACCGGCGCGCCGACCTTCCCCGGGCCGAGTCGTGGCGCCGGCTGCAGGCCGACGTGCCGGTCACCCGGGTCGACGAGCCGTTCCTGCGCTCGGCGCCGGAGTGGCTCGCGGATGCCGCGGCGCCCGACCCGTATGCCTCCGCGGTCGCGCGCTGACACGTCCCAACGTCCCCGCCCGATGCGCCGAGGTTCAGCCTCGCAGGGGAAATGTTGTGTTGCGAACGTGACGCTGCTGGCACCGGGCGAGAAGGATGAGGTGACCGCCGGTGACTTCCGAGTAGGTACTAGGACGTCCTAGTATCGGCAGAACGCCACGAAAGGGACCCCATGGCAGCGCAGCCGACCACCCCGACGCCCGACCTGCACGTGCCCGAGAACCCGGTGCGCATCGTCACCGCGTCGGCGCTGTTCGACGGCCACGACGCCTCGATCAACATCATGCGGCGGATCATGCAGGCGCAGGGGGCCGAGGTCGTGCACCTCGGGCACAACCGCAGCGTGCGCGAGGTGGTCGACGCCGCCATCGAGGAGGACGTGCAGGGCATCGCCGTCAGCTCCTACCAGGGTGGGCACGTCGAGTACTTCGAGTACCTCGTGCAGCTGCTGCGCGAGTCCGGCGCCGGCCATGTCAAGGTCGTCGGCGGTGGAGGCGGGGTCATCGTGCCGACCGAGATCGAGCGGCTGCGCGCTGCCGGCGTCACCATCTTCAGCCCGCAGGACGGCCAGCGGCTCGGGCTGCCCGGCATGGTCAACCAGGTCGTGCAGGCGTGCGACACCGACCTGTGGCAGCAGCACCCGACCACGGCGGCCGCGGTCCTGTCCGGCGAGCGGTCGGCCGTGGCGCGCGCCATCACCGCGGCCGAGACGGGCCGGCTCGACGACGACCTGCGCGCCGAGCTGGAGCGCGCGGCGAGCACCCGGCGCACCCCCGTGCTGGGCATCACCGGCACCGGCGGCTCCGGCAAGTCCAGCCTCACCGACGAGCTGGTGCGACGGCTGCGCGTCGACCAGCAGGACAAGCTGCGGGTCGCCTGCGTGGCGATCGACCCGACCCGCCGTCGTGGCGGGGGTGCGTTGCTCGGCGACCGCATCCGGATGAACTCGCTCGACGGCGACCGCATCTACTTCCGCTCGCTCGCCACCCGCGGGGGCCGCGAGGTGCCCGAGGCGCTCGGCGACGTGCTCACCATCCTCAAGGCCGCCGGGTTCGACCTCGTGGTGGTCGAGACCCCGGGCATCGGGCAGGGGGATGCCGCGATCACCTCCTTCGCCGACGTCAACCTCTACGTCATGACGCCGGAGTTCGGCGCCGCGAGCCAGCTCGAGAAGATCGACATGCTCGACTTCGCCGACGTCGTCGCGATCAACAAGTTCGAGCGACGCGGTGCCATGGACGCCCTGCGCGACGTGGGGCGCCAGATGGTGCGCAACCGCGGCGCGTTCGGCAAGAAGCCCGACGACATGCCGGTCTTCGGCACCTCGGCAGCCACCTTCAACGACGACGGCGTCACCGCGCTCTACCAGGAGCTGCGCGGGCTGCTCGGCGAGGCGGGCCTCGAGGTGGCCGAGGGTGCACTCGCCCCGGTCGCCGTGCGGCACTCGTCGGTGCTGCGCCAGGTCGTGCCGCCCCAGCGGGTGCGCTACCTCGCCGAGATCGCCGAGACGGTGCGCGGCCACCACGACGACACCCGCCGGTATGCCGAGGCCGCGCGCCGCGTGCAGCGGCTCACCGAGGTGGGCCGCGAGCTGGAGCGGGCCGGGTCCGACCGGGCCGGGGTCGACTCACTGCTGTCCGACGCCCAGGACGACCTGCCGCTGGCGGTGTCGCGCCAGCTCGCCGGCTGGTCGTCGGTGGTCGAGGCCTACTCGGGTGACGAGCAGGTCATCACCGTGCGCGACAAAGAGATTCACACCTCGCTGGTGCGGGAGTCGTTGTCCGGCAACCGGATCCGCCGCGTCTCCCTACCGCGCTACTCCGACGACGGCGACCTCGTGTCGTTCCTGCGCCGCGAGAACCTCCCCGGCTACTTCCCCTTCACCGCCGGCGTCTTCCCGTTCAAGCGCGACAACGAGGACCCAGCCCGGATGTTTGCGGGCGAGGGCGACCCGTTCCGCACCAACACCCGGTTCAAGATGCTCTCGCAGGGCCAGCCCGCCACCAGGCTCTCCACGGCCTTCGACTCGGTCACCCTCTACGGGCGCGACCCCGACAAGCGGCCCGACATCTACGGCAAGGTCGGCACCTCCGGCGTCTCGGTCGCCACCCTCGACGACATGCGCGAGCTGTACGCCGGGTTCGACCTCACCTCGCCCACGACGAGCGTCTCGATGACGATCAACGGCCCGGCGCCCACCATTCTCGCGTTCTTCCTCAACACCGTCATGGACCGCGCCGTCGAGGCGTGGGTCGCCGAGCAGGGCCGCGAGCCAAACGAGGAGGAGGCACACGGCATCCGGGCGCAGGCCCTGCAGGTCGTGCGCGGCACGGTGCAGGCCGACATCCTCAAGGAGGACCAGGGCCAGAACACCTGCCTGTTCTCCACCGAGTTCTCGCTGCGGATGATGGCCGACATCCAGGAGTGGTTCATCGCACAGCAGGTGCGCAACTTCTACTCGGTGTCGATCAGCGGCTACCACATCGCCGAGGCCGGGGCGAACCCGATCAGCCAGCTCGCCTTCACCCTCACCAACGGCTTCACCTACGTCGAGGCGTACCTCGCGCGGGGCATGGACATCGACGACTTCGCCCCGAACCTGTCGTTCTTCTTCTCCAACGGGATGGACCCCGAGTACACCGTCATCGGCCGGGTCGCCCGCCGGATCTGGGCCATTGCGATGAAGGAGAAGTACGGCGCCAACGAGCGCAGCCAGAAGCTGAAGTACCACGTGCAGACGTCGGGGCGTTCCCTGCACGCGCAGGAGATGGACTTCAACGACATCCGCACCACGCTGCAGGCGCTCGTCGCGATCTACGACAACGCCAACAGCCTGCACACCAACGCCTACGACGAGGCCGTCACGACTCCCTCGGAGGAGTCCGTGCGGCGCGCGCTCGCCATCCAGATGATCATCACCAAGGAGTGGGGCCTGGCCGTCAACGAGAACCCGCTGCAGGGTGCGTTCGTCGTCGACGAGCTGACCGACCTCGTCGAGGCGGCGGTGCTGGCCGAGTTCGACCGGATCTCCGAGCGTGGCGGGGTGCTCGGAGCGATGGAGACCGGCTACCAGCGCGGGCGCATCCAGGACGAGTCGATGCTCTACGAGCACCGCAAGCACGACGGCTCGCTGCCGATCGTCGGGGTCAACACCTTCCGCAACCCGCACGAGGGCGAGTCGCCGCGCGAGGTCGTGCTGGCGCGCGCGTCCGAGAGCGAGAAGGAGGGCCAGCTGGCCCGGGTCACGGAGTTCAAGCAGCAGCACTCCGTCGAGGCCCAGGAGGCGCTCGCGCGGCTCAAGGCGTCGGCCACGTCGGGCGAGAACGTCTTCGCCGTGCTCATGGATGCCGCCCGCGTGTGTTCGCTGCAGCAGGTCACCGAGGCGTTCTTCGAGGTGGGCGGCCAGTACCGGCGCAACGTCTGACGCGCCGGCGGGCCCCACGGTCGGACGCCCCGGCTTCCCCACGGTGGGACGCCCTGGCCGCTGTGGCGTCCGACGCTCAGGCCGCTCGCACGAGCTGGGTGATCCGCGCGACGGCGAGGTCGGCGTCCCACCCGTTCGGGGGGGACTCGATGCCCACGGTGTCGGTGGCGCGGCGCACGTGGTCGTCGAGGGCCGGCGGCAGGGCCTGCCCGGCCTGGTCGAGCAGCCACACCCCGAGACCCAGCACCTCGCGCCCGGCGGGGTGGCCGAGGAACGCCAGGGCGGCACCGGCGCCACAGGCCGCCTCGCCCAGGGCGTTTGCACCCACGGCGGCCTGCGGCCCGACGATCGCCTGGCGGAACCACGCCAGCGCCGTCACGGCGTCGTCGACCCCCAGGGCCGCCCAGCCCGCGTTCATCGACACGGTGCTCGTCGGCCGCATGCCGAAGCGGGCGCCTGCATCGGCCGCGGACGTGGTCAGCAGGTCGAGGGCCGCGCGCGGCGCTCCGCAGTCGAGCAGCGCCAAGGCGACCTTCGGCACCACGGTGACCAGCTGCACCGCTGAGGACGTGTCCCCGACCCGCGCCATCGCCTCGTGGGCGCCGGCGAGGGCCTCGGCGATGCGGCCGTCCGCAGCGTCGACGGCCGCCCTGGCAGCGACGACCTCGGCGACGTGGTGCGGGGCACCGGCGCGCGCCAGGCGCTCGGCCTCGTCGAGCCTGCTCCGCGCGGTGTCCGTGTCGCCCTCGCCGTACGCGGTGATGCCAGTGACCAGGGCCAGCATGGTGCTCCAGTCGTAGTCCCCGTCGAGGTCGGCGGCGAGGCGCTGGTGCTCGGCCGGGGTCCAGTCGACCACCTGCAGGAAGCCGGCCCGCGCCACGCGCAACCGGGCCCGCTGCCTCGGGGTCACTCCCGGGCGCGCGAGCACCGTCGCGGTCCAGTGCAGGCCCGGCGCCATCGTCTCGACGAGCTGCCAGCGCCGGCACAGTGCCGTCGTGAGGTCGGCCGCAGCGGGGTCGTCGCCGGTCGCGAGGGCCGCGCTGAGCGCCTCCAGGTGGTCGTCGTAGGTGCGGCCCACGTGCTCGACCAGCGCGTCCGACAGTGGGGCGTCGCGCCACACCCCGGCGAACCACCGCCGGTGCCGTACCCGGCACAGGTCCTCCTCCCCGCTGGCCGCAAGCTCCTCCAGCGCGAGGTCGCGCACGGTCCGCAGGACGCGGAAGGACAGGGTCACGGCCGTGCGCTCGACGCGCAACAGGTTGTCGCGAGCGAGCACGCGCACGGCGCGGTCGACCTCGTCCGGCTCGCCCCCTGCCACGGCCCGTGCCGCTGTGGTCGTGAAGGGGCCGGCGAACACGGCGACCCGGCGCATGACCGCCCGCGCGGCGGGGTCGAGCCGGTCCAGGCTCCACGAGAGGGTGTCGCGCAGGGAGTGCTGGCGGTCGGGCAGGCCGCGGGCCTCGGGGGCGAGGTCCAGCGGGTACGCGACGAGGTCGAGCAGCCTGCCGACGGGCACCGTGGCAGAGGAGCCGGCCACCAGCTCGAGCGCCAGTGGGAGCCCGTCGACCCGCCGGGCGACCCGTGCCAGAACGCGCAGGTCTGCGTCGCTCCAGGTGAGGGGGTCGGCACTGGGTGCGACCCCCCGGTCGGCCAGCCGTTCCGCGAGGAGTCGCACCGCCGGGGAGGCGCGCACGGTCGCGAGGTCTCCCTCGGGATCGGCCGTCGGCAGGGGGTCGAGCACGACGACCCGTTCGCCGACGACGTCCAGCGGGCTCCGCGACGTCACGACGAGGCGAACCCCGGGGCAGCCCGCGAGCACGGCCGCCACGACCTGCGCGGCCGAATCCAGCACCCACTCCGCCTCGTCGACCAGGACGGTCAGGTCCGAGGAGCGCAGCGCCCGCACGAGACCCGCCACGCCGTCGTCGCCCTCGAGGGGCAGGCCGGTGGTGTCGGCGACCCCGGCAGCGAGCTCCGCGGGGGTGAGCCCGGCGTGGGCGGACAGGGCGACGTGGCCGACCTCGGTCTGCGGGCCGAGTGCGGCCCCGACATCCGCGAGCAGCCGCGACTTCCCGACCCCTCCCGGCCCGGTGACGGTGACCAGCCGGCGGCCGTCGCGCAGTGCCGCGAGCACGGCCTCCACCTCGGTGGCACGGCCCACGGTCGGGGAGGCCGGCACCGGTAGCACCCGCCCCGGGTGCACCGGAACCGACCGTCGAGTCCGCGGTGCTCGCTCACCCGGTGGGTCGCCGAGCGCAAGGTCATGCGCGAGCACTCGGGCGTACACCTCCGTCACGACAGGGCCCGGGGAGACACCCAGCTCGTCGCGCAGGGTGCGGCGCAGCGCGTCGTGCAGCTCGAGGGCGTCCGCCTGGCGACCGAGCCGGTAGGCCGCGCGCATCGCGAGAGCGGCAGCCCCCTCGTCGAGCGGGTTGTCGTCGAGCAGGCCCCGCGCGAGGCCCCACGCCTCCTCCAGGCCCGACCGGCCGGCATCCGGGCGCACGAGGCACTCGGCGAGGTCGGCGCGAACCCGCCGGTGCAGCTCGTCGAGGCGGGTGCGCTCGGCGAGCACCAGCTCGGCGCGCAGTCCCTCGTACGCCGTGTCCCCTTCCCACAGGGCGAGGGCTCGGCGGCACAGCTCCTCGCACGCGGCGGCGTCATTGTCGGCCTCGTGCGCCGCGCCCGCCAGGGCGACGAACTGGTCGGCATCCGTCGAGACGTCGGCAGGCACCAGGTAGCCGGCATCGCTGGTGGTCACCAGCGTGGTTCCATGACGGCGCCGCAGACGCGCCACGACCGTGTGCACCGTCGAGGTCGTCAGCTGGCGAGCGTCCTCACCCCAGACGAGGTCGAGGACGACCTCGGCGGGGACGGGTCGGCCGCGCCGCGACAGGAGGACGGCGAGGACCTCCCGTGGACGCTCGCCCGCGAGCGGCACGGCGCCGCTGTCATCGCCCCCCACTCGTAGGGGTCCGAGCACCCGGACCTGCACGCAGTCATGCAACCACACGGTGCCGACCCCCTGTCGGTGTCGACGACGGGCAGCGGCAGGCGGAACGGCTCGTCGGGCCCCGCGGGCCGCTCGGCGCCGAGCCGGCGCAGCCAGGCCACGACGGGGCCGTTCTCCGGGTGCACGTGGGCCAGGACCACGGTGACGCCCTCCGCCGACGCGCAGGCCAGCGTTGCGCGCAGCAGGTGACCGCCGATGCCGCGCCCCTGCACGGCGTCGGCGACCTCCACCGCCACCTCGACCGCGGTGGGGTCGCGCGGGTCGCGCACCCATCGCGCCAGGCCGACCGGATGACCGTTCTGCTCGGCGACGAACACGGCGTGCTGGCCGGGCACCACGTTGGCCAGGCGGGTGGCCATGGCGGGGGTGAGCCGGGGCAGGCCCGTGTGGAAGCGGAGGAAGGCGGACCGGGCGGAGAGCTGGGCGAAGACCCGGTGGACGGTTTCGGTGTCGCCCCGACGCAGCGCTCGGATCGTCGGGACGCTGGTGGCTCGCGCGGAGGTGGTGGCAGTGGTGGTGGTCATGCGAACGAGGCTGCCCGGAGGGGGTGGCGCCGACCTTTCACCGACCTGTCACCGGGGCCGTGGGCGTTGCCGGCGCAACGGGCGGCTCCCCCGCCGGGCGCCTCGAGCAGGTGGCCAGTCACCCCTGAAGGGTGGGTGAGAGCCACCCGGGTCGGCGCTACGGTGGGCCGGTCCCGGCGTCCCGGGCCCGTGCCGCAGTGCCCCCGAGGAGGCAGATCCCGGTGAGCGTCCCGCCCGCACCCTCGTCGCCGTCCGCACCCTCGTCACCGTCAGCGTCCGTGACGCCGTCCGCGGCACCGAACCTGGACCCCGCCACGGTGGTCCGGTCCAAGGCGTACCTGTCCGCCCTCGTGCTCGCCGCCCTGCTCGGCATCCCGATCTCAGCGATCGCCTACGGCTTCCTGGCGCTGGTGGCGAAACTCCAGGGCTACCTGTTCTCGGACCTGCCCGGGAACCTCTTCGACGGCGGCACCCCGGCCTGGTGGCCGGTCCCCTGGCTGATGCTGTGCGGGCTGCTCGTATCGATGTCCATCAAGTACCTGCCCGGCCCCGGCGGTCACTCGCCGGCTCTGGGGTTCCACGTGGGTGGCGGTCCGCCGGTCGACAGCCACCTGCCCGGCGTCATCCTGGCCTCCCTCGCCACCCTGAGCCTGGGCGCGGTGCTCGGGCCGGAGGCGCCGCTCATCGCGATCGGTGCAGGCCTGGCCGCCCTCACCCTCCGGCTGGTGAAGAAGGACGCCCCGCCGATGGCGCTGACGATCTTGGCGTCGGCCGGCAGCTTCGCCGCCATCAGCACCCTGCTCGGGTCGCCCCTGCTCGGGGCGTTCCTCATCATGGAGGCCGCCGGCATCGCCGGAGCCACCCTGAGCCTGGTGGCGCTGCCCGGGCTGCTCGCCTCGGGCATCGGCGCGCTCGTCTTCGTCGGGCTGAACAGCTGGACCGGCCTGGGCAGCTTCTCGCTGGCACTGACCTCCGTGCCCCCCGGTGTCGACCCCACCCTCGCGACGCTGCTGTGGGCGATCCCGGTCGGGATGTTCGGGGCGGCGCTCGGGTGGGCCATCCGCTGGGTCGGCCTCTCGGTGCGCCCCCTGGTGCACCGCAACCGGATACCCGTGACGGTGGGTCTGGGCCTGCTCGTCGGCCTGTGCGCCACCGCCTACCAGCTCACCACCGACCGCCCCTTCACGGAGGTCCTCTTCTCCGGCCAGGACGCCCTGCCGAACCTCGTCGCGAACGCCGCCGACTACTCCATCGGCGTGCTCGTGCTGCTCGGGGTGTTCAAGTCGCTGGCCTACGGGCTGTCGCTGAGCGCCTTCCGCGGTGGCCCGGTGTTCCCCGCGATGTTCGTCGGCGCGGTCCTGGGCATCGCCGTGAGCGGCCTGCCCGGGATGGACCTGGCCCCGGCCATCGGCATGGGCATCGGCGCGATGTGCTGCGCGATGCTGCGCCTGCCGCTCACCTCTGCACTGCTGGCCACCCTGCTGATGGGTGCCGACGGGCTCAAGGTCACCCCTCAGGTGGTCGTCGCCGTGGCGGTGTCCTTCGTCGTGACACTGCTCCTTCCGACGCCCGGGCCGGCCCAGCCGGGGGAACCGGCGCCCGAGCCGGCTGCGACTCCCACCGGGGCCACCGCGGGGGATGCCGCGGGCGCACCGGCCTGAGCCCCGCGCCGGATGCCCGAGGGGCTCACCCGGTCGGGGTGAGCCGCGACACCCGCTGCCCGTTCGATAGTGGAACGGTCGGCCCGTCGATCAGGGAGCCCAGCAGATGACCGTGCGGCCAGTGCGCCTCAACGCGACGATCGCCTGGCTGTTCATGATCGGCTCGGCGTGCTTCGTGATCGGCTCGGTGCCGGCCTACCTCAGCGCGGTCGGCGGGCCGATCGACGGCATCACCTACTTCGTCGGGTCGGTCTTCTTCACCTCGGCGTCGTACTGCCAGCTGGTGCAGGCGCAGAGCCCGGCGACGACCGGCGTCGACACGATCGGGCAGCACCGGCCCACGACCGTTCGGCTCTGGGGATGGCGCCCGCACGACCGGGCCTGGCTCGCGGCGGCCAGCCAGTTCCCCGGCACCCTGTTCTTCAACATCAGCACGTTCGCCGCCCTGACCCACAACGCCACCGCCGCCGAGTCCGACCGCTACGTGTGGCGACCGGACTTCTTCGGGTCGATCATGTTCCTCGTCGCCAGCACCTACGGCATCCTCGCGGTGGGCCGCTTCCTGTCGTGGGACCCGCCCTCGCTGCCCTGGCGGATCGGGTGGGTCAACATGCTCGGGTCGGTGCTCTTCATGGCGTCGGCCCTGGCCAGCTATGTGCTGCCCACGACCGACGAGCTGCTCGACACGCGCATGGCCGTCGCCGGCACCCTGCTCGGGGCCGCCTGCTTCCTCGTCGGTGCGGCCCTGATGTTCCCCGCGTGGCGGCAGGAGCTGCGCCCCGTCACGGCCGGCGCACCCGGCAGTCCCCGCACCACCTGAGTCAGCACACCCAGACCCCCGCACCACCGTCCGCCCAAGGAGAAGCCCGATGAGCACCTACGTCCCGTCCGACGCCGACGCCGCCCTGTTCGGCAACCGGTTCGCCACCGCCGAGGTCCCGAGCACGAGCTTCCCGGACACGGGGATGTCGCCGACCGACGCGATGCGGCTCGTGGGCGAGGACATCGCGCTCGAGGGCGACCCGGCCCGCAACCTGGCCACCTTCGTCACGACGTGGATGGAGCCGCAGGCCCAGCAGATCATCGCCACGAACCTGCACCGCAACTTCATCGACCACGCCGAGTACCCGCGCACGGCCGAGATCGAGCAGCGCTGCATCCGGATGCTGGCCGACCTGTTCCACGCGCCGGGTGAGACCACGGGCGCGCGCACCCAGGGCTCGTCGGAGGCGATCATGCTCGGGGCGCTGTCGCTGAAGTGGAACTGGCGCACCCGCCAGCAGGCCGCCGGGAAGCCGACCGACCGACCTAACCTCGTCTTCGGCGGCGACGTGCACGTGGTGTGGGAGAAGTTCTGCCGCTACTTCGACGTCGAGCCGCGCATTGTGCCCCTGGCGCCGGGCAAGTACACGATCGGGCCCGACGACGTCGCACCCCACATCGACGAGAACACCATCGGGGTCGCGGCCGTGCTCGGCACCACCTTCACCGGCCACAAGGACGACATCGTCGGCATCAACGACCTGCTCGTGCGGCTGAAGAAGGAGCAGGGCCATGACGTGCCGCTGCACGTCGACGGCGCCAGCGGTGGCTTCGTGTGGCCCTTCCTCTACCCCGACTCGCCGTGGGACTTCCGCCTCGAGCAGGTGCGCTCGATCAACGTGTCCGGCCACAAGTTCGGGCTGGTCTACCCCGGCATCGGCTGGCTGATCTTCCGCGAGACCTCCGACCTCGCCCCCGACCTGGTGTTCAAGGAGAACTACCTCGGCAAGACCGACGCCACCTTCACGCTGAACTTCTCCACCGGTTCCTCGATGGTGCTGGCGCAGTACTACAACCTGGTCCGCTACGGGCGCGCCGGCTACACCTACATCATGAAGAACATGCAGGAGAACGCCCGGGTGCTCGCCGACAAGCTGGAGGCGATGGGCCGCTTCGAGATCATCGGCCGCGAGGAGGAGCAGCTGCCGCTGGTCGCCTTCAAGCTGGCCGGTGAGGAGAACTTCAACGAGTTCGACATCGCCTGGCAGCTCTCGGCCGAGCGCGGCTGGATGGTGCCGGCCTACACCCTGCCGCCGAACGCCCAGGACGTGACGATCATGCGGGCGCTGGTCAAGGAGACGATGAGCCGCGAGCACGTCGACACCCTCGCCCGCGACATCGAGGAGGCCTGCGCCACCTTGGCCCGCAAGGGCGGCGCGCACCCCAGCGAGCGCGCCAAGATCGTCACCGGGCCAGGGCACTGACATGGGGTGCCTGTTCGCGGTCTTCGCCGGGCTCTTCCCGCGACTGGGCCTGCTCATCATCTGGATCGCCCGGCCCGAGCGGGTGGATGCCGCGTTCGGCTCGTTCATCTGGCCGCTGCTCGGCCTGCTCTTCCTGCCGTTCGCGACCCTGATCTACGTCATCCTCTGGCGGGCCGGAGGCCTGAGCGGGTGGGACTGGTTCTGGGTGGCCTTCGCCGCGCTGTTCGACGTGGGCCACTGGGGTGCGGGCGCGGCCCAGCGCCGCGCGCAGACGTCCGGCGCGGTCTAGCGTCGGCGCCGGCCGGGCGGATGCCGTCCGGCCGGGCGAGCGGGCGGGTCGCCTACTCGGCGAGCCGCCCGCGCAGCCAGGCGATGTCGGCCGACTGGCCCTCGACGCCACCGGGCGTCTCGACGACCACCGGTGCACCGGCATCCCGGACGACATCGGCAAGGTCGGCGCCGTCGATGTGGCCGGACCCGAGGTTGGTGTGCCGGTCGGCGCCGGTGTCGAACTCGTCGCGGCTGTCGTTGCAGTGCACCAGGTCGACTCGGCCGGTGACGGCGCGCACCTTCTCGACGACGCTGCCGAGGTCGTTGCCGCCGGCGTGGGCGTGGCAGGTGTCGAGGCAGAACCCGACGGTGTCGCCGCCCTCGGCCCGGCCGATGGCCTCCCAGAGCCGCTCGATCGCCTCGAGCCGGCGGGCCATCGCGTTGTCGCCACCCGCGGTGTTCTCGATGAGGAGGGGCACCGGCATCTCGAGGCCGTCGACGCACTTGCGCCAGTTGTCGAAGCCGATGCCGGAGTCCTCGTCCTTGCCGAGGTGGCCGCCGTGCACGATGACGCCCTTGGCGCCGATCTCGGCGGCGGCGAGCAGGTGCTGCTGGAGCAGCTTGCGGCCCGGGATGCGGATGCGGTTGTTGGTCGACGCCACGTTGATCGGGTACGGCGCGTGCACGTAGACGTCGACGCCGGCGGCCTCCGCGGACGCCTTGAGCGCCGCCGCGCCGCCGGCGAACTCGATGACCGGGCCCTTGTAGCTCTGCGGGTCGCCGAGGAAGAACTGGCTCAGTGTGGCGCCGCGGGCGGCGGCCTCCGCCACCGGGTCGGCCTGGTCGACGTGCCCTCCGATGCGCAGCTCCATGCCACCCACCGTACGGCCCGCCGCCGACGCCGGGAGGAGTGGCGGGCGGTGGCAGGATGGCCGCCATGCTGCTCGCCAACACCACCGCCATCGTCACCGGAGGGGCCTCGGGCCTCGGCGCCGCCACCGCGGCGGCCCTCGCCGCCGGCGGCGCCCGCGTCGTCGCCCTCGACCTCCCCGACGCCTGCGCCGCCGGCCCCGCCGTCGAGGGGGTCGAGTACGCGCCCACCGACGTCACGTCCGAGGAGCAGGTGCGGGCCGCCGTCGCGCAGGCGTCCGACGACCCCGCCCGGCCGCTGCGCACGGTGGTCAACTGCGCCGGCATCGGTCCGTCCGCCCGCATCGTCGGGCGCAAGGGCGTGCACGACCTCGGCCTGTTCCGCAAGGTCGTCGAGATCAACCTGATCGGCACGTTCACCGTGCTGGCTGTGGCCGCCGAGGCCATCGCCGCCACCGAGCCCGACACCGACGGCCAGCGCGGCGTCGTCATCAACACGGCGAGCATCGCGGCCTTCGACGGCCAGGTCGGCCAGGCCGCCTACAGCGCGAGCAAGGGCGGCATCGTCGGCCTGACCCTGCCGGCCGCGCGCGACCTCGCGCAGTACGGCATCCGGGTGGTGACCATCGCTCCGGGCATCGTCGAGACGCCGATGCTGGCGACCGTGTCCGACGAGTTCCGCGCCGGGTTGGCCGCCGGGGTGCCGTTCCCGGCCCGCCTCGCCCGGCCCGAGGAGTACGCGAAGCTGGCGCTGGCCGTCGTCGACCACGACTACCTCAACGGCGAGACGATCCGGATGGACGGCGCGCTGCGGATGGCGCCGCGCTGAGCCCGCGCTCCCGGATGCCGCGCTCCTTCGCCGACGACCTCGGGCACCCCGTCGCGCTGCCCGACGTCGTCGCGCGGGTGGTCTCGCTGGTGCCATCGCTCACCGAGGCGCTGGCTGCCACGTGCCCCGAGCGGCTGGTGGGCGCGACGGACTGGTGCACCCATCCAGCCGACCTCGACGCCCGCGGAGTGACCCGGGTGCGCGGCACCAAGAACCCCGACCTCGCTGCGGTCGCGACGCTGCACCCCGACCTCGTGGTCGCCAACAAGGAGGATAACCGCGAGCTCGACGTGCGGCGTCTGCGGGCGCGCGGCATCCCGGTGTGGGTCACCGACATCGAGACGGTGCCTGCCGCTGTGGCGTCCATGCGGCGGCTGTTCCGTGAGGTGCTGGGGGAGCGGGCCGACCCGGCGTGGCTCGCCGAGGCGGAGGCGAGGTGGTGCGGGCCCGTGCCGCCGGCATCCGCCCGCGTGGTCGTGCCGGTGTGGCGCGACCCGTGGATGGTGGTCGGCCGGCCGACGTTCACCGCCGACCTGCTCGCGCGGGCCGGCTTCGAGGTGTCGACGGCGGGGGTCGAGGGGCGCTATCCGGCGGTCGACCTGGGGGTGCTCGACGACCCCGCCGTGGCCGACCTGGTGCTGCTGCCCGACGAGCCGTACGTGTTCACCGCGAGCGACGGGCCGGAGGCGTTCCGGCGGCTGCCGACCCGCCTGGTGTCGGGCCGGTTGCTCACCTGGTACGGGCCCGCGCTGGTCGACGCCCGAGCGTCCTTGGCCCGGCAGCGCTCAGCCGAGCCTCCTCAGTGACGTGAGGTAGGCCCCGGGGGTGAGGCCGACGGCGTCGCGGAAGTCGTTGGTCAGGTGCGACTGGTCCGCGTAGCCCAGCGCGTTCGCGACATCGGCCAGCGGCAGTGGCTCCTCCTGTGAGAGAAGACGGGCCACCTCCTGCAGGCGGACCCAGCGGGTGACCCACTTGGGGCCCTGCCCGAGAATGTCGTGCAGTGCCCGCTGCAGGGTCCGCTCGCTGCATCCCAGTCGCGCCGCGAGCGATGGCCCCGTCCCGGTGTGCACGAATGCCGTGATCTCGTCGATCGCCGCGTTGGCGAGTCGTCCAGCGGGCCGGACCGGGCGCGATCGCAGCAGGTCGGCGAGGAGCCGGTCCGCAGTGCGGGCGCGCGAGGAGTCGTCCGGCTGGTCCGCCACCTCGGCGAGCAGGTCGTGCAGCCGGGCGTCGAAGCCACGGCTGACCGGCAGAGTGGCGTCGGCGACGTCACCGGGTGCGAGGTCCG
This sequence comes from Actinomycetales bacterium, assembly GCA_038330415.1. Taxonomy (GTDB): domain Bacteria; phylum Actinomycetota; class Actinomycetes; order Actinomycetales; family Dermatophilaceae; genus Fodinibacter. The sequence continues at coordinate 20,931 of JBBQNZ010000061.1, forward strand.
ACACCACCGCCAGACCGGCGGGCCGCAGCCGCAGGGCGAACACCCGTCCGCGTCCGTTGATGTCGCGCTCCCACGCGCCGCGATGGACCCCGGTCACCACCAGCGGTGCGGGCACGTCGCCGGACTCGACCGACAGGGTGACGGCGGGGTGGGTCAGGATCCGCTGGCTGATCCGCTCGCCCTTCGAGAACGCCCATCGCACGCTCCAGTAGCGGTCGACGACCGCGTCGAGCGCCGGAGCCGGGGTGATCCAGCGTGCCTCGTACCGCTCGAGGTTGCGCGGGGCGATGACCCCGGATCGTTCGGTGGCGGTGATCGGCCGGCTCCGGGGGAGGCTGGCGTCCATCACGAGCAGGCTAGCTGTCGGGATCATCCAAGACCAGCCTTCGGCCGGACGGCCATCGTGACCGTCATGACCTCTGCGCTTTCCCTCACCGCATCCGGCTGGCTGGGCGTGCTCGCCGCCACCGTGCTGACCTACCTGTTGGGCGCCGCGTGGTTCACCCCGCTGTTCGGTCGCGCCTGGGACCGGGGGGTGGGCGTACGCCGCGAACCGGGGGAGCGGTGGGGCCCGGCGTACTACCTTGTCCCCCTCGCCGGCGCTGCCGGATCGGCGTATGCGCTCGCCGTCCTGGTGACGGCGGCCGGCGTCACCGATGTCGGGGACGCCGTGGTCCTCGGTGTCGTCGTGGGGCTGGGAATCGGACTCACGGTGTCGTTCACGAACGCGCTCACCCCCCGCACGGCCCGACCGTTGCTCTTCGGGCTGGTCACGGGCTCGTTCCACCTCGTGGCGGCCGTGGTGGCCGCGGTCGTCGCGGCCCTCCTCCGTTGACCCGAGGGGGTCAGTGCGAATTTCGCCGGAGCGATGCCCAGCGTGTAATGTCTCCGTCGCGCCCGGGCGGTCTCCGCAGGTGGCGCACGCCCCCTTAGCTCAGTCGGTAGAGCGTTTCCATGGTAAGGAAAAGGTCGTCGGTTCGATTCCGACAGGGGGCTCTGGTCCGACCGGGACCGGTCGCGAGGCTTGTCCGGTCGAACCCCCCTGGCGGGGTAGCTCAGCTGGTTAGAGCGCACGACTCATAATCGTGAGGTCGCGGGATCGAGCCCCGCTCCCGCTACCGAGTCGCGATTTCGGGGAATGCCCGGGGTTGCGTATTCTGTTGTGCTGGTGTCGCGCGAGCCCTCGTGTGCTGGCCCGAAACCCGTCGATCGATTCACTTTTTCTGAGAGCAGGTTGCCCCCATGGCCAAGGCCACCGACGTCCGCCCCAAGATCACCCTGGCGTGCACGGAGTGCAAGGAGCGCAACTACATCACCAAGAAGAACCGCCGCAACGACCCCGACCGGCTCGAGCTGGCGAAGTTCTGCCCGCGCTGCAAGAAGCACACCGCGCACCGCGAGACCCGCTGACCTCGCCGTCGGCCCGAGAGGCCGCCGCACCCG
>JBBQNZ010000062.1:0-22318 GCA_038330415.1 Actinomycetales bacterium
CTGCGCACCGCGATGGACGAGCTCGGGCCGTTCTGCCCCGGCATCGACCCGCACGCCGCCCTGCTCGAGCAGTGGGGCCTGCCCGACACCGTCGCCGGGCTCGAGACGTTCGCGATGACCTGCGTCGAGGCGTTCGGGGGAGCGGTGGCGGCGGTGAAGCCGCAGTCGGCGTTCTTCGAGCGCTTCGGGTCGGCGGGCGTGGCCGTGCTCGAGCGCACGCTGGCGGGGCTGCGCGAAGCCGGCACCCTGTCGTTGCTCGACGTGAAGCGCGGCGACATCGGCACCACGATGGCCGGCTACGCGCAGGCCTACCTGTCCGACGGCTCGCCGCTGCGGGCCGACGCCATCACGGTGAGCCCCTACCTGGGCTACGAGTCGCTGCGGCCCGCGCTCGACCTCGCCGCGACCACCGGGCGCGGCGTCTTCGTGCTCACGCTCACCTCCAACCCCGAGGGCCCGTCGGTGCAGCACGCGACCCGCGACGGCGCGAGCGTGGCGGCATCCGTCGTGGCGGGGGTCGCCCGCGACAACGCGCAGGCGGCGGCATCCGGGCGCCTCGGCAGCGTGGGGATGGTCGTCGGGGCCACGGTCGGCAGCGCGGTCACCGACCTCGGCCTCGACCTCGCCGGAGCCGCCGGCCCGCTCCTGGCACCGGGGCTCGGTGCGCAGGGCGGCACCCCCGCGGCCCTGCGCGAGACCTTCGGTGCCGCGCTGCCCCAGGTGCTCGGCACCAGCAGCCGCGAGGTGCTCGTCGACGGTCCGGATGCCGGCTCCCTGCGCGCCGCCGCGCGCCGCGCCGCCGACGACCTGGCCGCCGCCCTGGCGGGCTGAGTGCGGCCTGAGCCGGCCCTCCGGGCGGGCCCGGATCGGGGCCCGCAAGCGTCTCGTCGCGGACCTGTCGTCGCGCTAGAGTCAACCGCGTACAGCCGGGTGTTGAGAAGCCAGCGCCTGCATGTCGACGAAGGGCTCAATCCCGTGGCACTACCGCCGCTCACCCCAGAACAGCGGGCCGCCGCCCTCGAGAAGGCCGCGGCCTCCCGGCGCGAGCGCGCTGAGGTCAAGCACCGCCTCAAGCACTCCGGCGTCACCCTCGCGGAGGTCATCGCCGAGGGCAAGTCCAACGACGTCATCGGCAAGATGCGGGTGTCCGCCCTGCTCGAGTCCATGCCCGGCGTCGGCCGGGTGCGGGCCCGCCAGATCATGGAGGAGGTCGGCATCTCCGAGAGCCGGCGCGTGCGTGGCCTCGGCCAGAACCAGGTGGCTTCGCTGCTCGATCGTTTTGGGCGGTCGTGACGGGGTCGTCCCGCCTCACCGTCCTCGCCGGACCGACCGCCGTCGGCAAGGGGACCGTCGCGGCCTACGTCCGCAGGCACCACCCCGAGGTCTGGCTCTCCGTGTCGGCGACCACCCGCCGGCCCCGCCCGGGTGAGGCCGACGGCATCCACTACCACTTCGTCACCGACACCGAGTTCGAGCGGATGGCCGCTGCTGGCGAGCTGCTCGAGTGGGCCGTCGTGCACGGCCGGGCGAAGTACGGCACCCCGCGGGGCCCGGTCGAGGAGGCGCTCGCGGCCGGCCGCCCGGCCCTGCTCGAGATCGACCTGCAGGGCGCGCGCCAGGTGCGCGACACGATGCCGGGGGCCCTGTTCGTCTTCCTCGCCCCGCCCACGTGGGACGAGCTGGTGCGTCGGCTCGTCGGTCGGGGCACCGAGGACGAGGACGAACGCGAGGCCCGGCTGGCCACCGCGCGGGTCGAGCTGGCGGCGGCGGCGGAGTTCGACGTCACCGTGCTCAACGACGATGTCCGGCGCGCGGCCGAGGAACTCGTATCATTGATGAAACCCCCCGTACCCGAAGCGAAGCGAGACTGACGCGTGTCCGGAACCAAGGCCGATCCCATCGGCATCACCAACCCGCCGATCGACGAGCTGCTGGAGCGTGCGGACTCCAAGTACGCGCTCGTCCTCTACTCGGCGAAGCGGGCCCGGCAGATCAACGCCTACTACGCGCAGCTGCAGGAGGGCCTGCTCGAGTACGTCGGCCCGCTCGTCGACTCCGAGGTGCACGAGAAGCCGATGTCCATCGCCCTGCGCGAGATCAACGAGGGTCTGCTGACCTCCACTCCCACCGAGGAGTGACCTCGTGAAGGTCGTCCTCGGGGTCGCCGGGGGCATCGCGGCATACAAGGCATGCTCGCTCCTGCGGCTGCTCACCGAGGCCGGCCACGACGTCACCGTCGTGCCCACGGCATCCGCCCTGCACTTCGTGGGCGAAGCCACCTGGGCAGCGCTGTCCGGCAAGCCGGTGCACACCGACGTGTGGAGCGACATCACCGCCGTGCCGCACGTGCGCATCGGCCAGCAGGCCGACCTCGTCGTCGTGGCACCCGCGACCGCCGACCTGCTGGCGCGCGCCGCCACCGGCCAGGCCGACGACCTGCTCACCACCGTGCTGCTCACCGCACGCTGCCCGGTCGTGATGGCCCCGGCCATGCACACCGAGATGTGGGACCACCCCGCCACCCAGGCCAACGTCGCCACGCTCAGCGAGCGCGGCGTGCACGTGGTGCCGCCCGCCTCGGGGCGGCTGACCGGGCGCGACACCGGGCCGGGCCGGCTGCCCGAGCCCGAGGAGCTGTACGCCGTGTGCGAGCGAGAGCTCGCCCGCGTGGCTTCCCCGACCTTCCCTGCCGGTGGCCGCGCAACACGCGGCGCCGACGCCGGATCCGCGGCTTCTCACCTGCACAGTCGCGGTGATCTCGCCGGGCGACGGGTCGTCGTCAGCGCCGGGGGCACCCGCGAGCCGCTCGACCCGGTGCGCTACCTGGGCAACCGCAGCTCGGGCAAGCAGGGCTACGCGCTGGCCCGGGCCGCCGCCGAGCGCGGTGCGCAGGTCACCCTCGTCTCGTCGTCGTCGCTGCCCGCCCCCGAAGGGGTCACGGTCGTGCCCGTCGAGACTGCGCTCGAGCTGCAGGCAGCGGTGTCGGATGCCGTGCGCGACGCCGACGTCGTCGTCATGGCCGCCGCGGTGGCCGACTTCCGACCGGCGTCCTACGCCGGCTCCAAGATCAAGAAGACGCACGCACCCGGTGCCGACGGGGCGGCCGACGAGTCGGCGCCGGTCGTCGAGCTGGTGCGCAACCCCGACGTGCTCGCCGGGCTCGTCGCCGCTAGGGGGAGTGACCGGATGCCGGTCATCGTCGGGTTCGCTGCCGAGACCGGTGACGACGAGGGGTCGGTGCTCGACCACGCCCGCGACAAGCTCGCCCGCAAGGGTTGCGACCTGCTCGTCGTCAACGAGGTCGGGGTCGACACGACCTTCGGGCACGACGACAGCACCGTGCACCTGCTGCGGCGGGGGTCCGACGACGCGACCCAGGTCGGCCCGGCATCCAAGCTGGTCGTGGCGCACGCCGTCTGGGACGCCGTCACCGACCTCCTCTGACCCGACACCCCCGGCCCTCAACCGGTCGAGAGTGGAGAACACGCCGCCGCGGAGGTATCCGCAGCGGCGTGTTCTCTACTCTCGACGAGGTCAGCGGCGGGCGTGGGCCTTGCCCTTCGCGCCCGACCCCTTGACGGGCTCAGCCTCATCGGTGCCCTCGGAGGTCTCGAGCTCAGCGTCGACGGACTCGATCTCGTCGCCCTCCGCACCCTCGTCGGTGGCGTCCACCGCCGTCTCGTCGCCCTGGGGGACCTCGACCTCGGACTCGTCGTGCACCTCGGACTCCTCGTGCACCTCCGACTCGACGTGCTCCTGCGTCGGAGCCTCCTCGTGGGCCGGCTCGGTCTGCAGCGCCGGGTGCTCGTCCTCGGCCGGCAGGCCGACCGCGGCCCCGCCACCGAGGGTGGCGAGCATGTTGCGCACGTTGCTCAGCTGGGCGGTGATGCTGTCGCGGCGGGCCGTGGCCGCGGCGAGCTCGCGCTCGGAGTCGCGGCGGATGCGCTCGGCGTGCTCCTTGGCGGAGCTGACCAGGGCGGCGGCCTCGGCGCGGGCGGCCTCGATGGCCCGCGAGGACTCGGCGGCGGCGTTCTGGCGGTCATCCTCGGCCTCGCGCCCGAGCAGGTCGGCGCGCTCCTGCACGGCGGCGAGGGCCTGGTCCTGCTGGGCCATCTGCGCGGTGAACTCGGCGGCCGACCGCTCGCGGCGCTCCCCGAGGGTGCGCTCGAAGTCGGCGGCGGATGCCGCGGCCGTAGCGCGCTGCTTCTCGTAGTAGGCCTCGGCCTCCTCGCGGCGGGCAGCGGCCTCGCGGGCGGCGTCGTCGATGATCGAGTCGGCCTCCTGCTTGGCGCGCGACACGGCCTCGAACGCCTTGACCTCGGCGCGGTTGCGGAGCTCCTCGGCGTAACGGTCGGCCGCGGCGCGCACGGCCGCGGCATCGTTGTCGCCGGCCGCACGGGCCTGCTGGATGTCGTCGGCCGCGGCCGAGCGGATGGCGGCGGCCTCCTCGTCGGCGAGGGCGAGCATCGAGCCGATCCGCTCACCGAGGTCGGCGAAGGTCGGGCTGGACACCTTGCGAGCCTGCTCCTGGAGCTCGGCCAGGCTGCGGCGCTGGCCCTCGAGATCCTGGCTGAGGGCGTGGTGCGACTGGCGCAGCTTGGTCAGCTCGACCGTGCTCGCGGCGGCCTCCTGGCGCGCGGCATCCGCCGCCTGCTGGATCGCAGCGAGGGTCTGGTCGACCTGGACGGGGTCGTACCCGCGGAAGACGGTCGGGAACTCCGGCTGGTTCATGATGACTCCTGGTCTGCGGTGGCGGGGGTTTCGGAGGGGGTGGGGGCGGGGTTGCTGGGGGTGCGACCGCCGGGGGAGTGGTCGTCGTCCGGGGTGCGGTCGTCGCTGACCGCGAGGGCGTCGATGACGCCGCTGAGGTTGCCGAGCTGGGCGGTGATGGCATCCCGGCGAGCGGCCAGGGTGTGCACCTCGGCCCGGGCGCGCTCCACGGCGGCCTGGGCCTCGGCGCGCACGGTGTCGGCACGCTGTCGAGCCTCCTGCGAGGCTCTCATGATCTCCGATCGCGCGGCAGCGTGGTACTCGTGCGCCTCTCGGTGCATCCGCTCGATGTCCTCGGCAGCGCTCCGGCGCACCTGCTGGGCGCCCAGGTCGGCCTCGGCGGCCCGGCGCTCGGCCCGCTCGAGCGCCTCGGCCTCGCGGGTGCGCGCGTCGTCGAGCAGGCGCGCGGACTCACGCTGCGCGGCGTCACGGGTGCGGGCGGCATCCGCCTCGGCCTCGGCGAGCACCGCCTGCGCGAGATCGCGCATCCGGGTCGACTCGGACTCGGCCTCGGCGAGCCGGTCGCGGCTCTTGGCGGTGGCACTGCCCAGCAGGGTCTGCACCCGGTGCCGGTGGGTGCGCGAGCGCTCGGCGAGGTCGTCGTGGTGCGCCCGGGCCCGGTCGTCGGCGTCGGCCTTCGCTGTGGCGAGGATCTCGCGGACCGTGCCCTGAGCCCACGCCAGGTGGGCTTGGGCGCCCGCGACCAGGTCGTCGGCCTCCGCCTGCGCGTCGGCGAGCAGGGTGGCCGCCTCGTCGCGGGCCCGGTCGAGCAGCTGCTCGGCATCGGTGCGCGAGCCGGCATCGCGCGCCTCCATGGCGGCGAGCATGGCCGCGACCTCGGACTCGGCGTCGCTGCGCTGCCGGGTGGCGGACTCGTGGGTCTCGTGGCGCAGGCGGTCGAGGTCGGCGACCGTGGAGTCGCGCAGCTGGTCGAGCTCGGCGGTGTGTGCCGCGTGCTCGAGGGCCCAGTGCTCCTGGTGGGCGCGTTCCTCCTGCGCGAGCCGTGCCATCGTGCCCTCGTGCTCGACGTGCGCGCGCTCGAGCAGGTCGTCGGCCCGCGCCTGCGCCTGGGCCACCCGGGCCCGGGCGTCCTCCTCGGCCACCGCGATGGCCTCGTCGCTCGCCTTGGTGGCGCGGGCCCGCAGCAGCGCGGCCTGGTCGGCGGCGTCGGCGAGCATGATCTCGACCTCGGCGCGGGTCTCCTCGAGCCGGCGCTGGGCCTCCTCGCGCGACGACGCCATGGTGGCCTGCAGCTGAGCGAGCTCGTGGGCCGCCTCCTGGGTCTCACCCCGCAGCCGGCTTGCCTCCGCCCGGGCCTCGCCGGCCTCGCGGTTGGCGTCGGCCCGCAGCTGGTCGGCCAGGCCCTGGGCCCGGGTGAGCAGCGACAGCGCTTCGTCGACGGGGCTGACGGGCGCGCCGCGGCCCGCGTCTCCCGCCGTCGCGTGGAGCGCCGACCCGTCTGACACGCGGCCCATGATCGCAGACCGAACAGGGAGCAGCGGACTGTGTCGGTCGCCGGGCGTCCGGCCCGGTAGATTGGCACGCGCACACGGCGGCCGATGGCCGCGGTCGCCCCACCCACGAAGGAGTTCCGCGTGTCCGCACGCCTGTTCACGTCCGAGTCCGTCACCGAGGGGCACCCGGACAAGATCTGTGACCAGATCTCCGACTCCATCCTCGACGCCATGCTCGCCCAGGACCCCCGCAGCCGGGTCGCCGTCGAGACGATGGTGACGACCGGCCTGGTCCACGTGGCCGGCGAGGTCACCACCGAGGCCTACGTCGAGATCCCGAAGATCGTGCGCGACACGGTGCTCACGATCGGCTACGACAGCTCGACCAAGGGCTTCGACGGCGCCTCGTGCGGCGTCAGCGCCTCGATCGGCCAGCAGAGCCCCGACATCGCCCAGGGCGTCGACACCGCCTTCGAGAGCCGCACCGGTGCGGTCGACCCCCTCGACAAGCAGGGTGCCGGCGACCAGGGCCTGATGTTCGGCTACGCGTGCGACGACACCGCCGAGCTGATGCCGCTGCCGATCTTCCTGGCCCACCGCCTCGCCGAGCGGCTCACCGCGGTGCGCAAGGCCGGCGTGCTGCCCTACCTGCGCCCCGACGGCAAGACCCAGGTCACCATCGCCTACGACGGCGACCGCGCCGTCTCGCTCGACGCCGTGGTCGTCTCCAGCCAGCACGCCGAGGACATCTCGCTCGACGGCATGCTCGAGCCCGACATCCGCCAGCACGTGATCGACCCGGTCGTGGCCGAGCTCCACGACGCCGGCACCGACCTGCGCACCGACGACTACCGCGCCTACATCAACCCCACCGGCAAGTTCGTCATCGGTGGCCCGATGGGCGACGCCGGCCTCACCGGTCGCAAGATCATCGTCGACACCTACGGCGGCATGGCCCGCCACGGTGGTGGCGCCTTCTCCGGCAAGGACCCGAGCAAGGTCGACCGGTCCGCCGCCTACGCCACCCGCTGGGTCGCCAAGAACGTCGTCGCCGCGGGCCTGGCCCGCCGCTGCGAGGTGCAGGTCGCCTACGCCATCGGCAAGGCCCAGCCGGTCGGCCTCTTCGTCGAGACCGACGGCCCCGAGAACGTGACCGACGAGCAGTTCCAGGAGCAGATCCACGCGACCTTCGACCTGCGCCCGGCCGCGATCCTCGACGACCTCGACCTGCTCCGCCCGATCTACAAGGCGACGGCGGCCTACGGACACTTCGGCCGCACCCACGCCGACGGCGTCGACAACGGCTTCACCTGGGAGCGCACCGATCGCGTCGAGGCGCTGCAGCGCGCGGCCCGGGGCTGACCCCGCGTCATCCACAGGGGAGCCCACTGACCCGTCGCCGGGTCGGTGGGCTCCGCTAGTTTCAGGCGCATGACGACGGGCGACGACGCGGATGCCGGGGAGCAGCTCGCGCTGCTGTCCTCCGGTTCGCGTGTGCGCCGGCCCCGCCCGCTCGCCGGCGACGACCCCACCACCGACGCGTTGCCGGTGGCCGTGGTGCAGGTCGACACCGGCCTGCCGCACCTCGACCGTCCCTTCGAGTACACCGTGCCGACGTCGATGGCCGACACCGCGGCGCCGGGGGTGCGGGTCAAGGTGCGCTTCGCCGGACAGGACCTCAGTGGCTTCGTGCTCGAGCGAAGGGCCGGTGCCGAGCACCCGGGCCGGCTCAGCCCGGTGCGCCGGGTCGTCTCGCCCGAGCCTGTGCTCACCCCGCAGGTGCTCGCCACGGCCCGCGCGGTGGCCGACCGGTATGCCGGCTCGCTCGGCGACGTGCTGCGCCTGGCCGTCCCTCCACGGCACGCCGCCGCCGAGAAGGCCCTCGCGCTCGAGCCGCCCGAGCAGCCCCCGCTTCCTGAGCGCGTGCCGCAGGCCTGGTCGCCGTATGCCGCCGGCCCCGCCTTCTTGTCCCACCTCACCTCCGGCGGTGCCCCCACCGCCTCGCTGCTGGCGCTGCCCTCGATGGCGGCGGCCGGCGACTGGCCGGTGCTGCTCGCGGAGGCGGCCCGCGCTGCGGTCGAGGGCGGTCGCGGTGCCGTGCTCGTGGTGCCCGACCACCGTGACGTCGTGCGGGTGGAGGCGGCCCTGCTCGACGTGCTGGGGCCGGGCCGGCACACCCGGCTCACCGCCGACCAGGGGCCGCAGGCCCGCTACACGGCCTACCTCAAGGCGCTGCGCGGCCATGCGCCGGTGGTCGTGGGCACCCGGGCGGCGGCCTTCGCGCCGGTGCGCGACCTCGGCCTGGTCGCGTGGTGGGACGACGGCGACGACCTGCTCGACGAGCCGCGGGCTCCCTACCCCCACGTGCGTGAGGTGCTGCTGGCCCGGGCCCGCGAGCACGGGGCCGCGGTGCTGTCAGCCGGGCTCACCCGCTCGGTGGCCGCGGCCGACCTCGTCGCCCGCGGCGCGCTCACCGCCGTCGAGGCCCCGCGTGACGCGGTGCGCCGGGCCGTGCCGTCGGTGCGGGTGGCCGGCGAGGGGCACGACGCCGACCGCGACCCTGCCGTCGCCGCCGCCCACCTGCCCACGCTCGCCTGGCGCACCGCCAAGGAGGCCCTCGAGCGCGGCCCGGTGCTGGTGCAGGTGCCCCGCCGGGGCTACCTGCCCTCGCTGTCCTGCCAGGACTGCCGCCGCCCGGCCCGCTGCACGGTGTGTGCGGGGCCGCTCGGGCTGCCCGGGCCGCAGGGTCCGCCGGCCTGCCGCTGGTGCGGGCGGGTCGAGACCGGCTTCACCTGCCCGGCCTGTGGTGGCCACCGGCTGCGCTCGTCGGTGGTCGGCGCCCGCCGCACCGCGGAAGAGCTCGGCCGCGCGTTCCCGGGGGTGCCCGTCGAGCGGTCCGGAGCCGGCACCGTGCTCGACAGCGTGGCGCCCGGGCCACGGCTGGTCGTCTCCACGCCCGGGGCCGAGCCGGTCGCCCCCAGCGGGTATGCCGCGGCCCTGCTGCTCGACGCCTGGGCGCTGCTCGAACGCCCCAGCCTCACCGCGGGTGAGGAGGCGCTGCGCCGCTGGCTGGCGGCGGCGGCACTGGTGCGGCCGGCATCCGAGGGCGGTCGGGTCGTGCTGGCCGGCGCCCCCACCGAGGTGTCGATCCCGGCGGTCGAGGCGCTGGTGCGCTGGCACCCCGCCTGGTTCGCCGAGCGCGAGCTCGAGGAGCGCCGCGAGCTGTCGCTGCCCCCGGCATCCCGGCTGGCGGTGCTCACCGGCCCCCGGCCCGCCCTCGAGGCAGCCACCGCCGAGCTAGACCTGCCGGGCACGGCCTCCGTGCTCGGCCCGCTCCCGCACGGGGCCACCGACCGGTGGCGCACCCTGGTCACGGTGCCCCGACCCGACGGCCCCGCCCTCGCGCGCGAGCTCGCGGCGATGCGCGCCCGGGCGTCCGCGCGCAAGGACGCCGACCCGGTGTCGGTGCGCGTCGACCCCCCGGACCCCACGGCGTGACCGTTCGTCGCCGGCGGCACCTAGACTCCCGGGCGTGAGCGTCACCCCCATCCGCCTGTTCGGCGACCCCGTCCTGCGCACCCCCGCGGAACCGGTCGTCGACTTCGACGCGGAGCTGCGTCGCCTCGTCGCCGACCTCACCGACACCATGCTGGATGCCGCCGCGGCCGGGCTCGCGGCCCCCCAGCTGGGGGTGGGGCTGCGGGTGTTCACCTACCGCGCCGACGGGCTCGTCGGCCACCTCGTCAACCCCGACCTCACCCTCGGCGACGAGGAGGAGGTCGGGCCCGAGGGCTGCCTGTCGCTGCCGGGGCTGCGCTTCGACACCCCGCGCGCGGTGCAGGTCGTGGCCCGCGGCTGGAACGCGTTCGGAGAGCCGGTCACCGTCGAGGGAACCCACCTGCTCGCGCGCGCGGTGCAGCACGAGACCGACCACCTCGACGGCATCCTGTTCGTCGACCGGCTCGACCCCGAGCAGCGCCGCGAGGCCATGCGCCTGGTCCGCGAGGCCGACTGGGGTGCCGCGCCGCCGGTGGTCAAGGTCAGCCCCCACGCCGACAGCTTCGGGAGGCGCTGAGTGCGACTCGTCCTCGCCGGCACCCCCCAGACCGCCGTGCCCGCCCTGCTGGCCCTGATCGGCTCGCGGCACGAGGTGGCCGCGGTGGTCACCCGGCCCGACGCCCGGGCCGGGCGTGGCCGCACGCTCGCGCCGTCGCCGGTCAAGCAGGTGGCGCTCGAGCACGGCATCGAGGTGCTCGCGCCGCTGACCGCGCGCGACCCGGAGTTCCTCGCCCGGCTGGGCGAGATCGCCCCCGACTGCTGCCCGGTGGTCGCCTACGGCGCCCTGCTGCCGCGCATCGCGCTCGACGTGCCCGTGCACGGCTGGGTCAACCTGCACTTCTCGCTGCTGCCGGCCTGGCGCGGTGCCGCGCCGGTTCAGCGCGCGCTGATGGCCGGCGACGACGTCACCGGAGCCACCACCTTCGTCATCGAGGAGGGCCTCGACACCGGCCCGGTGCTCGGCACGCTCACCGAGACCGTGCGCCCTCACGACACGGCGGGCACGTTGCTCGACCGGCTGGCGTCCGCCGGGGCAGGGTTGCTCGTCGCGACGATGGACGGCCTGGCCGACGGCTCGCTGCACGCGGTGCCGCAGCCCGACGAGGGGGTGAGCCTGGCGCCCAAGCTGAGCACCAAGGAGGCCCGGGTGCGCTGGTCGCTGCCGGCCCACGTCGTCGACCGACACGTGCGCGGCTGCACCCCGGCGCCGGGAGCCTGGACCACCTTCCGGGGTGAGCGGCTCAAGGTCGGGCCGGTGCGGTTCGCCGGAGGTGGCCCAGCCACGTCGAGCGGTCACGACGGTCAGAACGGTCCTGGCGGCCCGACGCGGGTGATGCCGGCCCGCGACGGGGTGTCGCTGGAGCCGGGCGAGCTGCACGTCAGCAAGCAGGCGGTGCTCGTCGGCACGGCCTCGGTGCCGGTCGAGCTCGGTGAGGTGCGCCCGCACGGCAAGAAGCCGATGGCCGCGGCCGACTGGGCGCGCGGGGTGCGGATCGCCCCCGGGGAGCACTTCGATGGCTGAGCCCGACGAGCGCCCGCCCGGCGGACCCGGCGGAGGGGGCGGCACCCGCGGTGGCGGCAGCGGTGGAGCCCGCGGTGGGGGCCGCGGTCGTGGCCCGCGCCAGCGGAGCGCTACGGCACCCTCGGAGCGGACCCGGCGCGCCGAGCCCACCCGGTTCGCTGCCTACACGCTGCTGCGCGCGGTCGCTGACGGGTCCTACGCCAACCTCGAGATGCCCGCCATCCTGCGTCGCCATCGCCTCGAGGGGCGCGACGCGGCGTTCGCGACCGAGCTCGGTTTCGGCACCATCCGATGGCAGGGCTTCTACGACGCCGTCATCGCCGAAGCGGCCGGCCGCCCGACCGACCGGATCGACCCCCAGGTGCTCGACGTGCTGCGCCTCGGGGCGCACCAGCTGCTCGGGATGCGGGTGCCCACCCACGCCGCCGTCGACCAGACGGTGGGGCTGGCCAGGGTCGTGGCCGGAGCCGGCGCGAGCGGCTTCGTCAACGCCGTGATGCGGCGGGTCAGCGAGCGGTCGCTCGAGGAGTGGCGCGACGCCGTGGTGCCCGAGGGCGGGGGAGTGGCCGCGCTCGCGGTGCGGCACAGCCACCCGGAGTGGGTGGTCAGCGCCCTGCGCGCGGCCCTGCTCGGCCACGGCCGCGCCACCGCCGCCACGGTCGACGCCGAGCTGGCCGCCCTGCTCACCGCCGACAACGAGCCGCCCCAGGTGCACGTCGTGGCCCGGCCGGGGCTGACCTCCGTCGACGAGCTGAGCCGCTACGACGACGTCGAGCCCAGCCCGGTCTCCCCGATCGGCATCGTGCTGGGCTCCGGCGACCCGGGCCTCATCCCCGAGATCCGTGACGGGCGCGCCGCCGTGCAGGACGAGGGGTCGCAGCTCGTCGCCCTGGCCCTGGCGGCGGCCGAGGTCGCCGACGACCTGCCCGCGCGCTGGCTCGACCTGTGCGCCGGCCCCGGTGGCAAGGCCGGGGTGGTCGGCGCCCTCGCGGTGCAGGCCGGTGCCGACCTCACCGCCGTCGAGGTCACCCCCCACCGTGCCGAACTGGTGCGCAACACCCTGCGCGCCCTCGGCCGGCACGCCACGGCACTCGGCCGGCGCATCGACGTGCGCACCGCCGACGGTCGGGTCGTCGGCGACGACGAGCCGGCCGCCTACGCCAAGGTGCTGGTCGACGCACCCTGCACGGGGCTGGGTGCCCTGCGCCGCCGACCCGAGGCCCGCTGGCGCCGCCAGCCGTCCGACGTCGCCGAGCTCGCCCCGCTGCAGCGTGCGCTGCTCGGCTCGGCGCTCGATGCTGTCGCCCCCGGCGGTGTCGTCGCCTACGCCACGTGCAGCCCGCACGTCGCCGAGACCCGGTTCGTCGTGAGCGACGTGCTCAAGCGCCGCCACGACGTCGAGGTCGTCGACGCGCGCCCGCTGTTCACCGACGCCGTCGGCCGCTCGCTCGACGGGCTGGGCGAAGGGCCGTACGTGCAGCTCTGGCCGCACGTTCACGGCACCGACGCGATGTTCCTCGCCCTGCTGCGGAAGTCGGTGTGAGCGTGGGTGCGCTCGACGGGTTGGTCTGGCGCGCTCCGACGCCCGACGACGCCGAGGCGCTCGGCCACATGCACCACCGGTCCTGGGTCGACAGCTACAGCGACCTGGTTCCACCCGGCTGGTTCGACGACCACGGGGCTCAGGAGCGCGTCGACCTCTGGCGCCGCATCGTCGCCCAACCCCTGCCCGAGGGCGCGCGGCGCACTGCGGTGTTCCGCCCCGGGGGTGAGCCCGTCGGGTGGTGCGTCGGCGGTGTGTCCCGAGCCAACGAGGGCGTCCCGCCGGTGCGCGACCACGAGCTCTGGGGGCTCTACGTCGACCGGTCCCTGCTCGGCAGTGGGCTGGGGCAGGCGCTCCTCAAGTGGGCGATCGACGACCGGCCCGCCCAGCTGTGGCGAGCCAAGGGCAACGAGCGGGCAGCCGCCTTCTACCGCCGCAACGGCTTCCGCGACGACGGCACCGAGCTCGCTGTCGACTACCCCCCGCTGGTCGAGGTCCGGATGGTGCGCTGACCGCAGAGCCGCACGGCCGGCATCCAGCGTCGTCGGTGGTCGCTAGGGTGGCGCGCGTGCAGATCTCCCCGTCGATCCTGTCGGCCGACTTCGCCAATCTCGAGCGCGAGCTCGACGCCATCGCGACCGCCGACTGGGCGCACGTCGACGTCATGGACAACCACTTCGTCCCCAACCTCACCCTCGGCCTCCCGGTGGTCGAGGCGTTGCTCAAGGTGTCGCCCATCCCGATCGACTGCCACCTGATGATCGAGGACCCCGACCGGTGGGCACCGGGCTACGCCGAGGCTGGCGCGAAATCGGTCACCTTCCACGTCGAGGCGGTGTCGGATGCCGTGCGCACCGCCCGCGCCATCCGCGCGGCAGGTGCGCGGGCCGCGTTCGCGCTGAAGCCCGGCACGCCGTTCGGGCCGTACGCAGACCTGCTGCCCGAGGTCGACATGGTGCTGGTGATGACCGTCGAGCCCGGGTTCGGTGGGCAGTCGTTCATGACCGACCAGATGCCCAAGGTGGCGCAGGTGCGCGAGGCGGTGCGGCGGCACGGGGGCGAGGTGTGGGTGCAGGTCGATGGCGGCGTCTCGGCGTCGACGATCGAGCAGTGCGCCGAGGCCGGGGCCGACGTGTTCGTGGCGGGGTCGGCCGTCTACGGCGCCGAGTCGGCCGCCGCCGCCATCGACGAGCTGCGGGCGCTCGCGGCGCGGCACGCACACTGATGAGCGGGCCGGCATCCCTGCTCGAGCGGCTGGCCGACAGCGCGGGGTACGCCGTCGACCTGACGCTCACCGAGGGGCTGGAGCCCGGAGAGGTGCTCGACGGGGTCGAGCTCGAGGGGTGCCGGTTCGAGCGAGCGGTGCTCGAGGGGGCGGTGTTGCGGGACTGCACGTTCACCGACTGCGAGTTCGTGGGCTGCAACCTCAACCGGGTCGACCTGCCCGGGTCGAGGTTCAGTGACTGCACCTTCGTGGAGTGCACCGCGCTGGCCGTGATCTGGACGCGCGCGCGGGAGGCGACGCTGTCGGCGCGGCCGTGGACCTTCGAGCGGTGCCGGCTCGACCTCGCGTCGTTCCAGGAGGGTTCGATCGCCGGGTCGCGGCTGGTCGGCTGCTCGCTGCGCGAGGCCGACTTCGGCCGGGCCGACGCGCAACGGGTCGACTTCGGCGACAGCGACCTCAGCGGCGCTGTCTTCGTCGACACCGACCTGCGCGGGGCGAGCCTGGTGGGGGCGATGGGCTACGCCTTCGACCCCTCGCAGAACCGGGTGCGCGGGCTGCGGGTCGAGGCGTCCGGTGCCGCCGCCCTGGTGGCGGCGATGGGGCTGGTCGTCGAGCCCTGACCCCATGGACGGCCGTTCCGCGGCCGTTCCGCGGCCGATCGGCGGCCGTTCCGCGACCGATCGGCGGCCGATCCGCGGTCGTTCGGCGGTCGTTCCGCGGTGCGGCACGTGCGGACTGTGCGGGTCGGTAGCCGCCTAGCGTCGGGCACCCCGGGCGCGGCCGTGCCCCCACCGAAAGAGGTCGAGATGTCCGTCCGTAAGCAGCCGTGGCTCGGCATCGCCACCACAGCGCTGGTCATTGTGCTCGCCCTGCTGTTCATCGCCCCGCTGTCGTGGGCGACGTTCGGCGGCTGGGTGTCGTTCACGATGATGTGCGCGATCCCGTTCGCGATCGTCGTGGGGGCGTACTGGCACGGTGAGCACCCGGCATCCATCGCGAAGCTGGGGCAGCCGGTTCGCGGCCTGGCCTACCTGGCCCTGACCGCGGTCGTCGCGGCGGTCGTCGCAGTCGTGCTGTGGGTGACGATCGGCGGCTCCGTCGGGCCGCCCGTGCCGATGCTCGCGCAGGCCACGATCCTGTCGGTCGTCGTCGCCTTCTTCCTGTCGATCGTCTGGGGCGGCTGGCCGTTCTCGCTGATCACGAACCGCCTCGTGTCCGGGCTGGTGCTGCTGGCGGCGGGGTACGTGGTCACCGCGGTGCTCTTCGAGGTGCTCTTCGACTATGCGTGGCTCAAGGGCGCCCCGGTCTACGTGGCGGCGCTCGACCCGAGCGGGCTGTTCAACGCCTGGGACGCCACCGTGGTCGCCGTGACCGCGCTGGCCGTGATGTTCCTGACCCTGCACCTCGACCTGTGGCCGCTGACCCGCTCGGCCGCGCTGATGAAGCAGCCGGTGCTCGGTCTGGTGTGGACGGCACTGTGCCTGGTCGTGGGCGTGGTGCTCTACTACCTCGGCACCCGCACGTTCGGGATGACGCCGCCGGCCTTCCTCGCCACGGTGTCGGTGCCGTTCATCTTCGGATCGGTGGTGCTGCTCAACATGCTGCAGCACTCGGTGTTCGCGGGCCGGGGACAGCCGGTCAAGGGTGTGCTCAGCGCGGTGACCGCCATGGTGGTGGGGACCGTGCTGGCGCTGCTCTACCGGGCGGTCATGCCGATGGTGACCGGAGACCTGCCGTCGGGCCCGGCGACGTTCGACGCCGAGCTCTGGCTGGCGAACGCGCTGCTGGCCGTCACCTTCCCGTTCCTCGCCTTCTACGGCGACTACTTCCAGCTGTGGCCGTTCGCGAAGCCGCCGGCCGCCGGGGCCGACGTGGAGTCGGGCACCGACTCGCAGGGTCAGCTCACCGACGCCGCGCAGTAGACCCGGCGAGGCTCCGAGACGCGCTGGTCGACCCGACGCGACACCAGCGCGTCGCGGGACCTCGATGTCCAGGCTGATCTCGTCCAAGGCGTGGCGGCGCCGGTCAGAAGGGGGGCTGGTCGGGGTAGGACGTGTGCGCTCGTCGTCTGTCAGCGCCGGCTCGCAGGTCGGCGGTGGAGGAGCAGCGCCGGTGTGCGGAGTCACCGAACCAATCGTGACCGACTGCCTGGGTGTGTTCGAGCCTCAGCTCGAGGATGGTCTCGAGCACGCTCCAGGTCGACGTGGTCGTGTGGGGAGTCGTGGTGCTGGTTGCGCCGGTGGGGGTGTCGGGGGCGTGCTCGGTGGGCTCTGGCGCCAGGACCAGGGACTGCAGGGCGTCAAGAGGTGCGGTGGTGCGGACCCGCCCGGTGGGGTCGGTCCAGGTGGTGGTGCCGTCGGCAGCCAGGCGCACCCGCCATCCGGGGCGTTGTTTGATGCGGTGGTGCCGTCGGCAGAGGGTGAGCAGGTTGCGCGCGGCGGTGCGGCCGGTCGGCCAGGGCCGCACGTGGTCGAGGTCGCAGAACCGGGCGGCGATGCTGCAGCCGGGGAATCGGCAGCGGCCGTCGCGCGCCTTGACCAGGGCCACGAGCTCGGCGCTGGGGCGGTAGGCGTCGGTGGCCAGGTGGTCGTGCGGGTCGAGGCGAGCACCAGTGAGTGGGTCACAGGGCACGAAGACGGGGGTGACCTTGGAACGCCCGCGCCGTCGTCGTGGTGGCTGCTTGGTCAGGTGGTCGCGTAGCCAGCCCCGCCGGACGAGCAGCGCTTCCGAGGGTCGGGCGCCCTGCACCTGCACCAGGTCGCGGTCGCTTCTGCGGTCGAGTGGAGTCGCGGACGAGTCGTCGCTGGTGGCTCGCGACGGCGACGGATCGTCAGCAGTGCGGGTGTGCGCACTCTCATCGGTGGCCGGTACCGAGGTCGGAGTCGTCGCATCGGGCTCGTCATCAAGTGAGGCACGTGCACTCATCGGCACGCTGTCAGCGGGCACGGTGAGCACGACCTGGACGTCGACGGTCGCGTGGCCAGTGACGAGGTCGGTGAGGGCCTTGCCGCGGGCCTGCTCGATGTTCGAGCAGGTGCCGTCGGCGACCAGCTCATGGGCCAGTTTGTCGATGGCGGCCCAGGCAGCGGCGGCGTCCTCGCTGGGGAAGGTGCCGTGCCACTCGTCGACCCCGGGCTCGCCGACCCACCGGCGCAGCCCGGTCGCGGCTCGGGCACGCTTGGCGCGTTCGCGGACCAGGTCGGGGGAGATGCGTGAGAGCAACACCCGGGTGCGTTGGCGCAGCTTGGTGGAGTCGTCGCCCAGGTGCGGGTCGAGAGCGGCGACGACCGCGTCGGCGACGTCGGCCGGCGCGATGTCGAGCTCGAACGCGACGACCCCGGCCCGGTACCCGTCGAGGCGGCCCTCCGCCATCGCAGAATGCAGCGCACGCAGACCGCTGGTCTCGGGTGGATCACCGTGCTCAGCCGGCACCGGCACCCGGTCAGCGGCCAGGCGGACGGCCAGCTCGACCCGACGCTGCGCCTGTGCGTGCGAGGCGCCGAGGAGTGGTGCGGCCAGGTCGGCGGCGTCCAGGGTGACCCGACCCGGCGCGTGGGCGGTCTCGCCCAGGGTGCCGTCCTCGCACCAGTCGCTCTCGCGCCGTGCCGCCTGGGCCAAAGCGGTGTGCTGCACCGCGGTCAGCGTGTTGATCAACCCCTGGCAGCTCCCGACCAGCGACAGCCACTCGCCGCGGTCGCTGGGGCCACCACCCTTGGTGAGCGCGGTCGCGACCCTGGCGGCACTCGTCAGCACCACCTCGTGGACCTGACCACCAGCAGGGCTGGACGAAGACGTGACCTCGTCCGCTGAAGCCTCGACGCACTGCGCAGCTGCAGTCATGTCCCCCCTCCCCTTGGCTCGATTCTAGTGGCTCACGCTGATTCGCACAAGTGTTCGAACCAACGAGTTTCGCTGCCATAGAACCGATTTGGCGACCCTGCGCCGGGGAAAGAGAGATGGATCCTGAGTTCAGCTCTCCGGTCGAACCCGAACCGGCCCGTCAATGCCTTTCGGTGCCACCGTCGACCGAGTGGATGTCCACCGAGAAGCCGCGGCCGGCGTGGTCGCCATCGAGGTGCTCCAGGTGCACGCACACGCCGGTCTGCACGTCCAGCGCCACGAGGTACGCCGACGCGTACACCAGGCGGGGGTCCCGCTCCAGCGCTGTCGGACCGCCGCCGGCCGCCTCGAGCGACTCGCTGACCCGCCCGAACAGCAGGGGGCAGCACGAGCACCGCGGCGAGTAGTCCTCCCGCGGGCTGACCTGCGCCCACCAGGTCTCCCGGCCGTGGCGCACGGAGGCATCAAGGCGGTGCACGTCGAGCGCGGGCGGGCGCACGGCATCCGGGCCCCACGCCGACCCCGGCTCGACCGGCAACCCGTCGGCGAGCTCGACCGGGTCGAGCATCGCCACGAACTGGTAGTCCTGCCACATCGGGTCGTCCGACACCGGGTCCCACGGCCGCCGCACGACGAAACCGTTGTCGTCGACCTCCACCGGCACCTCCCACGCATACGGCAGCTCCACGGTGTCGGGTCCGCGATCCCCGCCACCCAGGTACCTCATCCCCACGGTGTTGCGCCGGGCCGGGTCCTGCCGCCGCTCGCCGTCCGCGAGGCGCACCTCGAGCCCCGCACCCCGCTCGACAACGGCGTGCAGCGTGTGGTCGGGCCCGTGCAGCGGGCGCCGGTGCAGGTCGAACGCGAGCGCACGCCAGCGCCACGGTGACGAGCGCGCGAGGCCGCGGAAGCGATCAGGGGTGGGTGACAGCACGGGCACAGTGCAGCACCGCGCCCTCCCCCCGGTCCACGGAGTTTCGGCTGTGGAGGCGGATCCCCGACCCGCGATGCCGGGGCCGAAACCTGTGACAAACCTTCGACAGAAATGTTGCTCGGCACGTTCGACAATGCGGCTGAGCTCGCTCCACTCGCTTATGGTCGCCGCATGAACGTCGGCGCCGCCCTCGCGGCCGTGAGGTCGTCCGGCACCATCCTCGAGGGGTTGCGGGCCGGCGAGCGGCTCGAGGACGCCGCGCGAGGTGGCGCCGACCGCTCATCCTCACGCGTGGTCGACCTGCTCGTGGCCGCCACCGCCGACCCCGACCCGATCACCGCGGTCGCGGCCGTTCGTGCCCTCGGCGCCATCGGGGGCGCGCCGGCGGCCCACCACCTCGTGGCCCTGCTCGGCGACGACCGGGCGCACGTGGCCGAGCACGCGGTCGAGGCGCTCGGCGACGTCGACCCGCACCCCGCCGGCATCGCGGACCTGGTGCGGCGCTGTGCTCAGGGCGGCTTCACGGGCATGCTCGCCCAGCGCACCCTCGAGCGGTGGGCGGTCACGGCCCCGGATGCCGTTCACGCCGGGTTGGCCTCGGCACTACCGTCCGAACGCGACCCCGGGGCCCGCGCGCGGCTGGTGGAGACGGTGGGCCTCGTGCCGAGGCCGACGGCGCTTCGGCTGCTCACGGAGGTGGCTGGCGATGACGGCGAGGCGGCCGTGGTGCGAGCCGCGGCGCTGGCCGCCATGGGAGACCTCCTCGCCGACCCCGGATGCCGTGTTGCCCCCGACGCTGCGGCCGCCCGCGCCACCCTCGGCTCCGTCGCCGGGTCGCCCGAGCCGGCAGGACCGACGGGGTCGACCGGATCTCTCGCCCAGGTCGCCACCCTCGCGCTGTCCGACGGGGTCGCCCCGGCGCGGGCGGCGACCGTGCGCGACGGCCTCACCGTGGCGCAGCTCTTCCTTCATGGCAACGTCGACGGCACCCTGCGGCACTCGGGTCAGGGTGACACCGGCGGCATCGCCACCCTGCTCGTGCACCTCGGTGACGCCCTGCTTCGACAGGGGAGCCGGGTGCATCGGGTGATCACCGTCTCGGGCGGCTGGGGCGGAGTGTCCACGGTCGGGTCGATGGCCCAGGGCAGCACGGCGCAGGGCACCACGGCGCAGGGCACCACGGCGCAGGGCACTACGGCGGCGGCCGCACCAGCGGGGTACTCGCTCGCCGACGACCTCTCACCCGCGGGCCACCTCTACGCCCGCGTCCCGCTCTGGGGGCACTCCACCGGGGCGACGACGGCGTGGCCACGCCGGGTCGAGACGCGCCGAGGCATCCGGCGCGTCCTGCGCGCGGCCGGGCGCGTCGACGTCCTGCACCTGCGGATGGCCGACGTCGGGTCCATGGTGGCCGCCGAGGTGGCGGCCGAGCTCGGCATCCCGGTCGTGCTGACCGTGGCCCCGGACCCGCAGGCGCTGATCGCCTCCCGGGAGGCCGACGGCACCCTGAGCCGCGCGGGTTTCGGAGCGGCCGACCAGCGCGAGCACCTCTGGTTCCGCGACCGGCTGTTGCGGCGCCTCGCCGAGCAGGCCGAGCGCCTGGTCCTCTTCCCCCGCCCCGACGTCGAGCGCAGCATCGCCGGCCTCGTGGGCATCGACGTCCGAGCGCACCCCGAGCGTGCCCTCGTCGTCGGCGAGGGGATCGACGTCGTGGGCCTCGAACGCCTGGCGAAGGAGGTGCGCGGGGGTGCTCCCCGACGTCCGGCCACGACGGCCGCGCTCGACGAGCTCGACACCCTCCTCGCGACGCTGCCCGCCGACCGCAGGTCGCTGCCCCTCGTGCTGTCGGTCGGCCGGCTGGCCCCGGTCAAGGGCATGGCGACCCTGGCCTCCACGTGGCTGAGCGACCCGTCCCTGCGCAGTCGCTGCAACCTGCTGGTCATCGGCGGTGACCTCGACGACCCGAGCCCCGAGGAGGCCGCCGAGCTCACCCGCATCCGCGACCTCGTGGCCACCGACGCGTCGGCCGGGGCGGGGCTGCTCCTGGCCGGCCACCGCCCCAACGCCTCCGCCACGACCTGGCTCGCCGCCGCCCGCGAGGGCCGGCCCGAAACGGCCGCGCCCGGCGGCATCTACGTGTGCGCCAGCCTCAAGGAGGAGTTCGGCATCGCCATCCTCGAGGCGATGACGGTGGGGCTGGTCGTCGTGGCCCCGAACGGCGGGGGCCCGGCCACCTACGTCGACGACGGCGTCACCGGGGTGCTGACCGACACCTCGAACGCGCACGCCCTCGCGGCGGCGATCGCCCAAGCCCTCGACCTCTCGGCCTCCTCGGGGGCCACCCTGCGCGACCACCGGTCGAGGGCCGTGGTGCGCGAGCGGTTCGGCATCGACACGATGGCCGCCGCGCTCGTCGAGGTCTACGGCGCGGTCGCGTCAAGGGATGACGGGGAGCCCGGGAGGGTCACAGCCACCCCATGACCCTGCTCGTCATCAGCCCGGACTACGCGTCTCACCTCTACCCGTTGGCCACCCTGGCCACTGCGTGGCGCGACCAGGGGGAGCGCGTCGTCGTCGCGACCGGCCCCGCCACTGACGCGGTGGTTCGCGCGTTCGGCTACGAGCGTGAGCACCTCCAGCTCGGCCGGGGCTCGAACCCGGGCGTGATCCGCGCCGAGGAGCAACCCCCGGGGGAGGACGACTCGCTCCGGGGCTTCTTCGAGGCCACCCGCGAGGGTGCCGTGGCGGCGCTGGCCTTCCAGGCCCGCGCGCGCGGCGACGACCTGCTCTGGAATGCAGCCGGCGTGGCGAGGGAGGTGCGCGACCTCGTCGAGCGGGTGCGCCCGGATGCCGTGCTCGTCGACCACCTCGCCTTCGGGGCCCGGCTCGGCCTGGTGAGTGCGAAGGTTCCGCACGCCGACGTCGTGCTCGGCCACCCCTCGGCACTCACGGTGGGCGACGAGGTCTACGGCTACCCGCCGGCCTGGCCGCGCGGCATCCACCCCGACCCGGCGGCGCTCGCCGACCTGCGAGCGCTGTGCGTCGACGTGCGCGACACCTTCACGGCACAGTGGAACGCCGCGCTCACCGAGCTGGACCCGGGCGCCCCGCCCACCCGCGACGCCTTCGCCGAGACGGGCGACCTATTGCTGCTCAACTACCCCGCGGCCCTCCACGAGCCCGATCGCACCGCCCTCCTGCCTGCGCACACCTTCCTGGGGTCCGCGGTGCGCGAGGAACCGCGCGACGCCGAGGTGGAGGAGTGGCTCGCCGAAGAGGCGCGGCCGGTGGTCTACGTCAGCCTGGGCAGCTTCCTCTCGGCCCGCTCCGACGTGCTGGCCGTCGTGGCGGAGGCGCTGCGCGGCCTCGACGTGCGGGTGGCCCTTGCCACGGGTTCCGCGCCGGCCGAGGGGCTCGGGCCACTGCCGGACGAGTGGCTCGTGCGGGCGTTCCTTCCCCAGGTGCGGCTCCT
>JBBQNZ010000063.1:0-22317 GCA_038330415.1 Actinomycetales bacterium
AGGATGACGCCCCGCGGAGACCACCTTTGTCAACATCGCACGATCCCCCGCGGTCAAGGTGACCGTGAACTCCTTCGGTCGAGGCACGTCGTCAACTCCTTCCGGTCGAGTATCAACCAGAACAGCCGACCACACATACCCATCACATTAGAGGCGACACGCTACTAGTGCACCGTTTGATGGGCGTTTGACTTGCGGACTACTGCAACGCCGGGGCGAGCACTCGGCACGTGAGCGTCGCCGCTTGGCGGTGAGTGAGTGAGAAGCCGGTGACGCTCGCGACCGTTGCGGTCCGACCTCGCGACTGTCGTCATATGGCATTGCTCCTGTCGTTCAGGGACGTCATTAGGTCCTTCAACGATTGACACCTCCCTCTCCATGTACCAAACGGGCTCGTCGTGACTCCTCTGTGACAAGCGACCCAAGGAAATCATCATGAAGCACGACGTCATCGTCCTCGGCTCGGGCCTGGCCGGATCCACCATGGCAGCCATCTTGGCCAGGCACGGTCACAGCGTGCTGATGTTGGAAAAGGGGCGCCATCCGCGGTTCGCACTGGGCGAGGCGACCCTGCCGCAGACCTCGTACTGGATGTGGCTGATTGGCGAGCGCTTCGACGTGCGGGAGCTCAAGCTCCTGGCGGATGCGCGGACCGTGTCGTCCCAGATCGCGCCCACCAGCGGGGTGAAACGCTCGATCGGGTTCGCCTACCACCGCGCGGGGGTCGCGCATGACATGGTCAACAACAGCCACCAGGTGCTCGCACCCGAGCTGCCGTTCCAGTCCGAGAGCCACTTCTACCGTGAGGACATCGACCAGTACATGGCCGGTGTGGCCACCGGGTACGGAGCGTCCCTGCTGGAGGACACCGAGGTGGTGGCCGTCGCTGTCAACGAGGGCGGAGTGAGCGTCACCGACCGAGGGGGCACCGAGCACCGAGCGAGATTCCTGGTGGATGCATCCAGCTTCTCCTCGATCGTGACCTCGACTTTCGAGCTGCGTGAGCAGCCGACTCGCCTCCGGACCCGGTCACGGTCGATCTTCACCCACGTCGAGGGCCTGGGGCCATTCGACGACCTGTTCCCCCCAGAACAACGCCCCGGCCTGAAGTACCGTTGGCACGAGGGGACCCTGCACCACGTCTTCGACGGAGGATGGCTCTGGGTCATCCCGTTCGGCAACCATGCCGACTCACGCAACAGCCTCGCGAGCATCGGTCTAACCCTCGATATGGATAAGTTCCCTCCACGGGAGGACCTCACTGCCGAGGAGGAGTTCTGGGAGGTGGTGGGCCAGTTTCCTTCCGTGGCGGCCGCGTTCCAAGCAGCGACGCCGACCCGGCCCTACATCAGGACCGGGCGGCTGCAGTACTCGTGCGCCAAAGCGGTCGGTGACCGGGTCTTCGTCACGCCCCAGGCCTATGGCGCGGTCGACGCGCTCTACTCCCGGGGTCTGATCAACACCTTCGAGATGACCTACTGCTTCGCGGGTCGGCTGCTCGAGGCGCTGGACGCCGACGACTTCACCGAGGAACGGTTCGCCGGGCTGGACGAGCTCGCGCGCAGCCAGCTCGACCTCCACGACCAGATGGTGCAGAACGCCTACCGCTCCTTCGCGGACTTCGACGCCTGGAACGCCTGGCTGAAGGTCTGGTTGGCGTCCAAGCTGTTCGGCGACATCTGGCTGCTACGAACGACGCTGCGCTACCGGGCTTCCCACGACCGGGCCGAGCTCGACCGGCTTGCCCTGGCCACCCCGCCCTTCACCGACCCGCTGAGACACCTCATTGACATCAGCACCACCGCCCTTGCCGAGGCGGACGGCGGCCAGACGACCTGGGCGACCGCCGCGGAACGGATCAACGCCGCACTCCAATCTGCCGACTGGCTACCGAACCGGGCCTACGCATGGAACGACCCCACCGTGCACCACGGCGACTTCACCCCGCCGCACGTCATGCCCCTGGTGATCCTTTGGGGCAAACTGAAGGGCCCGAGATGGTTGCGTCAGCACCTGTTCGACTTTCCCGTCCGACCCTTGGTCGCGGCCACCGTCGCCGACAAGGTCAGCACCAGCCGCCCGGCTCGCCACAAGGACGGCCGCACCGCTGCGCACGAGCAGAAGAACCGTGCAGCGTCCGCCGGCGGCGGTGAGGCACGACATGTCCGCGCTCCCTGACCGTCCGGTGGAGCCCCAGAGCCTGGAGTACCAGCAGACGCTGAGCCGAATCGCCTCCAGCGTGGCAGTGGTCGCCACCGCACACGACGACTCACCGGTTGGCTGCACCGTGGGCTCCGTGGTCAGCGTGAGTCTGCAGCCGCCGCTGGTGCTGGTCTGCCTCGACAAGAAGAGGTTCCTCTCCGCAGCCGTCCTCGAGCATGGTGCCTTTTCAGTGAATGTGTTGAGTGACCGCCAGGAGGATCTGGCGACGCGCTTCGCCGGGTTGCCTTCTGACACCGGCACGACACACCTGCCGCCACCACGGTTCGAGGGCATCGGCTGGTGCTGGGCGGGAGACGTGCCCGTGCTCGCGGGGACCGTCGCCCGACTGAACTGTCGCCTGTGGGCGAACTACGACGGGGGGGATCACCGCATCCTCGTCGGCCACGTCACCCAGGCGCACGGGTGGCCCGGACGGCATCCTCTCCTTCGACTCGACCGAACCTGGGCGCACGTCGCCGGTACGACGGGGAAGCCAACCGAGGCGGCCCCTCGGCCTCCGTGCGGATCTTTGGACCAGCACTGACGGACGGTGAACGCCCGTGCGCTCGCGGCGGGCCGTCGGTGCCTCATCGGTGCCCAGCTGGTCGTGGCCGCTCCGGGACGTCCGTGCTCTTCGCGATCAACCGCCCCCTGAGGTGAAGGCGAAGAGCAGGGCAGATCACGATCACAGGCCCCGAGGTGGGTCTGTGGACCGAGTCTGGCCAGACGTCGGTCCTGGCGAAAATCGGCTAGTAGCCGCCTGGGGGCGTGGCTGAACTGAATGTCGCGGCGCCCAGGCCAAATCATCTGGATGGGGGCTACGCGGGATCGCCTCCGATGAGTCTGGCCCGCCGCGACGGAAGCATCCGGCCGGCGTAGGCCACCGCGAGCCGGAACGCGGCCCAGAGCACACCGGTGGTCGCGGAGGCGACCAGGGCCACCTAGAAGAGGTGACGTAGCGGCCGTGGTCAGACTCGGTGAAGGAGTTCACTTGCCGCTCTGCTGCTCGCCGATTCCGAGCCGGCCTCGGAGCTCCTCGATGTACCACTCATAGGCAGCCGCTACATCGTCCAGCTCGAGGAATGATGGCGGCTCGTCTGCTCGTTGCCGGGCGCGCAGGTAGGCGGCGGTCGCCTGGACGACCTGGTACTCATCGGCGGGGGTGACAGCGCCCAGGTGGGCGAGCACGTCGGGGCTGGCGTAGACACGGATGTCGACGGCATCGCCCTCGGGGTCTGGTAGGTGCGGCAGGAAACTGTGGTTCTCCAGTGCGTCGGCCGTGGGCTCGCCACTCATGTGCGATCGGTCCTCTCCTGCGTGTCGGGTACAGCAGCGTCTCGCCCGGAATCACGGCCCGAGTCTTGTTGTGAGGGGCACACAACACCTCGACGGGCGAGGTGCGGCCGGACGCTTCCGGCGCTCCGCCGGTATCAGCCGGCCCCCGGGCCCGAACCAGCGTTCCGACGCCCGGGCGGCAAGGTTCTTCACCGATACCGTCTTGGTGCACGCGGAGCTGGCCGGCTGGACCCGTGCTGGTACGGGCATGGAGGTGGTGTTCCTCGCCGCGGACCACGCCCGGCCGCTGGATGTTCCCGACGAGAGCATGGAGCTGGTGATCTCGTTGTTCACGGGGTCGATGTGGGAGCACGCGCGGCGCTACCTGCGCCGGGGTGGCTGGCTGCTGGCCAACACCAGCCACGGCTACGCCAGCCTGGCCGCCCTGGACCCGTCGCTTCGGCTCACGGCCGTCGTGCACCATCGCGGCGGGCGCTACCGCCTCGTCGCCGACCGGCTTGAGGAGTACCTGATCCCGAAACGACCGCAGGCGGCTGATGCTGGCCGGACCCGCTCCTCCGGCCGGGGCATCGCCTACAACAGGACCGCGGTCGCATATCTCTTCCAGACCCCCTGAACGAAGCTCATATCGGTAGCGACCAACCAAGCCCAGCGTCCATGCGTCGGCTGAGGGCCGTCGGTTCGCGGCGGAGTGACTCACCCAACGAGTAGGGCATCAGTCTGTCGACATCTTGCACAGCACCGAGGCGACTGGCGCGCCGACAACGTCTCCTGAGGCCCACAGTCCTTGGGTCTGATGGCCCACGCGATAACGCTCGCGTCCCTGAGTCTGACCGGGTCTGGGGCGTTGATCAGGGTAGGGCGGCGTTTGCCTTCCAGAAGTCCACGATCGCCTCGGTGGTGTTGAAGTGCGTCGCCACCGGCGGGTTCCCCACGCTGGTCGGCGTCGGCCAGTTGTGGCCGCCGTTGAGCACCGTGCCATGCAGGTAGGCCTCGGCCCCGGCGAACTGCTGGAGCACCACCTCGGTCAGACCTGTGCTGCCCGGGATCAGCGTCGTCGCGGCGGGGCCGGCGGCGATCCCGTTGCGATTGAGCATCTCGGTCAGCGTGAAGAACGGGAGCGTCTCGCCCAGCTTCTGCTCCTGCTGGGTGAACGGCGGCCGGTAGCCGGTGTCGGCGGTGCCCTGGATGTAAGCCACCGGCGCCGGGGCGGGCACGGCACCGCTGGCCGCGAGGTGGCGCCGGTACTGGATCGCCTTCTCCGGGTCCAGCGCCTTGCCCACGGCCGCGAAGCCACGGAAGGACGCGCTGAGGTCGGAGTTCAGCAGTTGCCAGACCATTCCGCCGCCGTTGGAGAATCCCGCCGCGTAGATCAAGTTCGGGTCGGCGGTGACCGTCGGCACCGCCATCGACGTGGTGGGGTAGGCGCGTGAGGTCAGCTCAGCAACGAGGTCACGCACGAAGTCGAGGTCCAGCGTCGGGAAGGCGCTGTTCCCAGGCCCGTAATGCACCCACTCCTCGTCGAGCTGGGGATGGGCCTCGGGAAAAACCAGCAGGTAGTTCTCCACGAGCGCCGGGACCGGCGCCGGCGGATGGACCCCCCAGCGCTTGGCGATGTTCGCGACGTCCTGGCCGCCGCCGTGAAACACGATGATCGCAGGAATCGTGGCTAGAGGCGGAGTGTTCGGCACCTCGACGCTGTAGGTGCGGGTGACCGGCTCGTTCACCGGCTGCGCTGTCAAGAGGGTCATCTGCGTTCTCCTTGGAAGGCAGCCGGGCGGCCGCATATCCACAGGAGGACGCGGCGTGCGGCGTGATACCCCGTGAATGCCCCCCCAAGCCACAAGG
Organism: Actinomycetales bacterium; assembly: GCA_038330415.1. Lineage (GTDB taxonomy): Bacteria > Actinomycetota > Actinomycetes > Actinomycetales > Dermatophilaceae > Fodinibacter. Next base: position 5,347 of record JBBQNZ010000063.1, read on the forward strand.
GGAGCGCGCCGGTCAGGGCCGGTCCGCTCGGCAGAGTCGACGCCGAGCCCGCAAGTGCTCGTCCGGCCTACGTCCGCACGCGGTAGAGACGCATGTCTGGGGAGAGACGAGGGCGCCGGTGAGGAACTCGATCACTGCCGCCGCGACCGCCTCGGGAAGCTTTGGTCGTTTACCAGTGGTGCGCGACGTCGATCACGAGTCGGCTGCGGTTGGTCGACGGGTCGTAGAGCGTGAACACGCGGTGCGGGAGGCGGGCTCGCACGCCGAGCGCGATCGTGGTGTGGCCCTCGAAGGAGCCGGCCCACTTCACCTGGCGGAAGGTCCCGAACCCGGCGACCGACGGCATCGTCGGCACGCTGGTTGCTCCCTTGTAGGCGATGACCGCGAGTCGCGCACCTCCGGCGACCGGAACCGGGAAGCCGGACCCGTCGGAGCGGACGGTGGTCACGTAGCGCACGTCGAAGCCCGGGGCACGTCCGGTCATGTCGAGGACGAGCCGGTCGTAGCACGCGTGCCGACCGGCGCGGATGCCGTCGACGCGACCACTGGTAAGGGGTGCGGAGGTCTTGGCCAGCGATCCCCACGTGATGCCGCAGTAGGGTGCGGCGTTGGCGGTCCCGGCGCCGGAGGCTGCCGGGGCGGCAATCAGTGCTGCGCCGGCAGCGAGGGCGGCGATGGCGCGCGCACCTCTGCGGGTGCGGCTCGCGCTGGTGGTCGCAAAGATGGTCATGGTGGTTCCCCTCTCTTGGGACGGACACTGATAGGACGCCTGAGCTGGGTCGGTGGTTGACCGACCGCTTCAGTTCGTCAGTCCCGATGCTGAGCTGGTCCCGGTAGGCCGAGACCGGGGCTCCACGTCGAGCTGTCCGCGCTCCGCCCAGGAGCATCACCACGGGCGGCCGCTGGGAGCCACCGCGCGGCCCCACCAGCGTCCCGGCCTTCTGCCTCGGTGACTGGCGCCTGCCGAGGTGCCACCCCAAGTCGTCGGGCCCTCGACAGAGCGTGTGATGTCTGTCACAGTGGCGTGAGCTCCCGAACTCCATGTGGGGGACGCATGTTCGACGTGGCTGACGGCCTCGAATCCGGTTCGCCCGGACAGGGCGGTTCTCGCGCTGGCTGGACGACCTTGTTCAGCTGGTCACTGCGCGGAGCGGCCTGAGCGATGGTCTCGCGACGTGGCATCAGCGTGCTGGACCTCGCGCTCGGCCTCCCGGCCGGCGGAGCGACCGCCCTGCTTCCGGACGACGTCCGCAACGCGCTCGAGTCGCTCGCCGTGCTCGAGCTCACGACCACGACGACCCCGGCGGCCTACATCCACCAGGGTGTGTCGCAGTCGATCGGTGACGAGCCGCTGGCACTCCCGCAGGTGAACACCTGGGCCGTCGAGTCGCCCGTGCTGACCACGGGGCTCCCGTTCCGCGTCGTACGTCTGCGCAGTGCACCCGGAAGCGGGGGGAACCTCGAGGCGCAGTCGGCGACGAACACGGTCGACCTGTACCTCGACCCGATCGGCTTCACGTTCCCGCGGCTGACCCCGGCGATCGTGGCCGGCGGCACGTTCGGGTCGGCGAACGCGGCTCACCTCGTTCCCGACCCCGACCGCGACGGGGTGCGCGCCTGGGGGCGGGCGATCCTGAGGATCACGCTCGGCCCGCCGTTCGGCGTGTCGATCGTCGACTGGCCCGACCCGTTCAGCCCGATCGGCGGGGCCGGGGTGGCCGAGTTGACGTTCGACCCGCCGTCGTTCCTGTTCGGCTCGTCCGGCTTCGGTGCAACGGTCGACCGGGTCGTCGTCGATGTCTCGCAGACGTTCACGCCGGCCGACGTCGTCGCGCGCGGCCACGACCAGACGTGGCAGGGGATCTCGCTGCGCGAGGGTGCCCTGTACCTGCCGCCCAACGCCCCGGTCGTGGGCGACCTGTCGATGGCACTACGCGACCTGTTGGTCGGGATCCCGCCGAGCGAGCAGGGCCTGCAGGGCGAGGCAGTCATCGAGTTCGGGCGCCCGCCGGTGGACCCGAGCGTCGTCGAGTTCCTGGCGATGGTCGACGGCGAGGCGCAGTCGGTGGGCGTCGAGGCCAACGCCGCCGGCTACGCGCTCGTCTCCCTGCCAGGAGCGGTCGTCGAGGCGAAGGCGATGCTGCCCGAGAACGTCGCAGGGCTCCCGGCCGACGCCACGGTGGGCTGGGTGTTGCCCGACGGCACCCGGCGCGACGACTCGCCGACCACCGGCTGGTTCACGGCCCGCGCCGGAGACTCGATGCGTGCGACCTTCACCGAGCTGGTGGGTGACGTTCCCATCCCCGGGAATGAACAGGTCTACGTCTTCACGCTCGCCCCCTCCGGTGGCGTCGAGCCGGCCGACCTGCCGACGATCACGCTCACCGCGGGCGCGGTGACGATCGAGCGGGTCGCCTCGGTGTCCGGTTCGGCCGCCGCACTGGCCGCGATCTCGTTCTCGGCCGTCGTGGTCGATGGCGACGGCGCAGACGCGTCGTGGCAGCTCGGAGACGGGGCGAGCGCCCCGACCGGCACCGGTGGGACGTTCTCACCCCGCGTCGAGACGCTCGCGCTCGGGCGCCACGACCTGGTGCTCCGGCACGGCGACTCGGTGCGGCGATGCGAGGTACAGGTTCTCCATGCCGGTGACCTGATCGTCGGCGCGGTCGACGGACCGCGCGACGCCGGCGGCGCAGTGCTCGCAGTCAGCCAGATCCTCGCCACGTACGACCTGACGACGTTCGACCGCGACGGGCGGCGCGTCGGCAACGGGCTCGAGGCGGTGTTCGGCGCCGGCGACTCGGTCGACGTCCCGCCGGGTGCACTCGCCCACGTCACGATCGGCACCGAGCGGCTCGTCCCGCCCGAGCTGCGCCACGTGCAGGTGCTGATGCTGTTCAACCAGGCGACCGCGGCACCCGACCTGTTCCTGCGACCCGACGGCACGTTCGTCGATGCACCGACCCACGTCGGCCTCTGGGCGGACTCGTTCGACGGCGCAGTGGCGTTTCTGGTGATCGGTCGGTGCTGCGACCTCGGTGACGACGCGTACAACGACGGCCTCGCTTCCCGCCGGGCCGAGCTGGCGGCGACCTGGATCGACGGCCGCGTCGGCCTGCGCAGCGAGCAGGACGCACCCGCCGGTGACGCCGTCGCGATCCAGGCGGATGCGGTCACTGCTGGGCTGCTCACCGGCGAGGAGGCCGGCGCCCACCGCCTCATCACGGTCCAGCACGGCACGATCACCGGCACCGACTCGACGACGCCGCCGCGGCCCGAGTTCCGCCGCGTCGACATCTACGCCGTCGGAGGCGAGCCCACCGACGCCACGCCCGCCGCCCACGGCGAGCTGATGCCGCGGCCGGAGGAACGCGAGGCGCTGCTGCCCGGCGCCGACGCCCCGACGCCGATCCCGCCTTCGCCACGCAACGCCAACCTCCCGTTCCGCACCCGCCTGACGATCGGATGGGACAGCCCCTCGGTCCACGAGCCCGCCGACGCGGTCCCGACGCTCGCCGAGCTGCTCCTGGAGTGGCCGGCCTCCGCCGCCACCATCTCCGACGTCGTCGTCGAGGACCCTGTGACGCCGGTCCCGAACCACCCCAACACCGAGGTGTTCACGCTCGCCGGGCGCTGGACCCACGACCCGCAGTCGGGGCAGACGATGTTCACGCTGTCGTGGGACTCCAGCGGCGACCCCGATGGGCTCGCCCATCTCGACAGCAAGGTGCTCGCGTTCGTGCTTGCCATCGGCCCGGCGCTGATCGGCGGGATCGACCCGGAGCCGGACTCCGGCGACGGCAACCAGGCCGGCGTGAAGCTGCTCGCGCTCGCCGCGGCCGGGCTCGCCGCCTCGGTGTTCGTGAGCAGCGGCAGGGTCGTGCTCAACGGGATCGAGTACCAGGTCATGCCGCTCGAGGGCGGGCCCGTCCAGCGGCTCGTCGTCGACTACGCGGTCGAAATCGGCTTCGACACGGCGTTGCTCGAGAACATCGGGATCGACGTCCACACCGACGCCGAACACCCGATGCGAGTGCGCTACCGCAACGTCGGACTCGAGCTGGACCTGTCCGGCGGTGACAAGCCGTGGTACGAGACGATCAGCCTGGTGTACGACGACGTCAGCCTGGAGGTCGAGGATCCCGGCTCGTGGACGATCGACGGCGTGCTCGGTGACGTGCTGCGCGTCGTCGGCACCCGGGCCGGGTCGGGCTCGACGTGGGTCGAGGTCGACCTCGAGTTCCTGGTCGACCTCGGCGTCGTGACGATCTCGAAGTGCACTGTACGCGTGACGATCGACGGGGACGGCACTCCGCACGTCGAGCTGCGCGGGATCACGGTGACCGTCGACGTGCCGAACACGCTCACCGGAACGGGCACGCTGGCGATCGGAGCCGACGGCGCGTTCCGCGCCGGCATCGACGTCCTCGTCATCCCGGCCAACCTGAACGTCGGCGCGGCGCTCGCCTTCGACCCCGAGACGAGCTTCTTCTTCCTCGAGGTCAAGGCGATCCTCCCCGTCGGGATCCCGCTCGGCCCATCCGGCCTCGGGCTCTACGGCTTCGTCGGGCGGTTCGTCACCAATGGAACCCGGGACGTGGACGCCGGCGAGCGCGACCTGGTCGCCCGCGAGCTCGGCTGGTACCGCACCGCACCCGAGTTCAAGTACCGCCCGGAACCCGGCCAGTGGGCGCTCGGGCTCGGCGCAGTTGTCGGCACCGCGCTCGATACCGGGTTCTCGTTCAACGCCCTCGGCATGTTCGTCGTGTCCTTTCCCGACCCGAGCGTGATCTTCAGCATCGAGGCCAAGTTCCTGTCCTCGCCCGGTGCGCCCTCCGACGACCCCGGCGAGGGCGACGGTGCGTCCGGCCAGATCACCGGGCTCGCCGTGATCGACGACGAGGCGGTCGTCATAGCCGTCGACGGCAGCTACAACCTCCCCGACGTGATCGACCTGCGGGTGCCGGTGAGCGCCTACTTCCCGGGGTCGGCCGACGACAGCTACGTGCGCATCGGGGCGGACGGCTACTCCGGTCGGGCCGGGGACCCGGTGACCGCGACGCTGCTGCCCGGGACGCTCGACGCCAATGTCTGGTCCTACCTGATGGTCGAAGGCGGCAGCCTGGTCAAGCTCGGCGGCGACCCACGCTTCACGTTCGAGGGGTTCTGCATCGGCTTCGGCGCGGGCTGGTCGCTGGAGTGGGAGGCCGGTCCGGTGTCGCTGCGCGCGTCGGCGAAGGTCCTCGTCGGACTGGGCACCAAGCCGTTCATGCTCGTCGGCGGCGTGTTCGTCGAGGGCGAGCTGTCGCTGTCGTTCCTGTCCATCGGCGGGTCAGGCGAGCTCATCATCACGATTCAGGACGACAGCGTGTCGCTCGAGGGCAAGCTCTGCGCGACGTTCGACTTCGGGTTCTTCCAGAAGGAGGGCTGCGTCCCGATCTCGATCGGCCCGAGCGTGTCTGTCGAGGCGCCACCGCCCCCGACGCCACTCCTCAAGGCATCCTTCTGCGACCGGAACGGGTTCGTGGTCCAGCAGGTCGACCCTGCCAACACCACTGCCGACGCACCGGTGTGGCCGGACACCGTGCCGGTGCTCGAGTTCGCCCACCCGCTGGCGTGCGAGCTGCCCGACGACAGCGCCTTCGACCCGGGCACCCCGCCGGCCGGGCCGGAGTGGAGCGGCACGTCGAAGCTGAAGTACGCCTACCGGCTCAGCCGAGTCCAGATCGAGACCGGCGGCGATGCACTCGACGCGCCGCTCGACTCGGCGTGGTGGTGGAGCACGTTCCGCCCCGGCGTCCTCGCCGAGGGCGACCTGCCCCTCTCGGCCGAGGAGGGTCGCTGGCTCGCGTTGCTCACGTGGGACCCGCGCCCCTGGTCGCGCCTGCTCGGCGACGGCGCCACGGCGACGCCGGGCGAACCGTCAGAGGTCGTGTCACGGCTGTGCGACCCGGCGCCGCTGCCCGTGCGGGCGTGCGCGTTCGGCGTGTCCGCGGTGAGGATCGACAGCGCCAGGGTCGAGCTGCGCACCGAGCCGGTGACCGGCACCCTCCCGGTCCAGATCGCCTGGCTCGCCCGCGAACACTTCGGGGTCATCGACCTTCCCAGCGCCGTCGCGATCGCGGCGCGCCGCGGTTGGACGCTGCGGCCCGGCCGGACTCTGCAGCTGCGGCAGCTCGCGGCGGTGCCGGAGGTGCCCGACGAGGCGGCCGGCGTGTACGAGCTGGCGATGCTCGCTGACGGGCTCGGACCAGTGACGACGATGCAGCTGTCGGGCACGTACGAGCCGGCGCTCGTCGACCCGTCGCTCACGCTGCTCGTTCTCCCCTGGGAACGTGACCCGACCAGCGGCGTCGTGTTCTGCACCGACTTCTCGAACCCCTCGTCGGTCGAGTTCACGACCGACGGTTTCGAGTTCAAGGGCCTGCGCTTCGTCGACCTGTCCAACACCGGCGATGGCCTCGTACTCATCGAGAACACCCCGCCGGCGAACGTGCCGGAGTTGCGCTTCTCGAGGGACGGGGTCCGCATCGAGGTCCCGCTGCCCGTGCGCGGCGTGCGGGTCGACGTGCGATCGGCGACGTCCGCCGGGATTCACGCCGAAGCGTCCGACGACCACGGCAACGTGGTCGACACGGCCGCCTGCCCGGCCAACCGGCGTCGCACGCTGACGCTGCTGCCGCCGGCCGACAGCGGCGACCTGATCCGCTCGGTCACGCTCACGGGCGGCGGCGGGGAGGGCGTGTTGATCTCGATCTGCTTCGTCGACCCGCTGCTTCCCGAACCGGACGTCCCCCCGCCCGATGGCCTTCCGTTCCCGCTGGTGATCGGCACCCGCCTGGAGGGATCCACGATCCCTTGGGTTCCGACCAGGGTCGCCACGGTCGACATCGCCGGGGTCGAGTGCTCGGTCGTGCGCTACGACCCACCGCGGGCTGGGCGGACGTGGGTGGCCAGCACGATCCTGCCGTGGCTCGGCGGACGGGTCGGCGTGATCGAGGCGTGCGGCGTCAACACCGTGGCCCAGCAGATCGCCGACGACCAGGCCGAGTACGTGGCGACCCTCGTCGACCAGTGGAACGCGCGGGCCGCGGAGCTCGCACCGGAGCGACGCAGCCTGCTGGAGCCCGCCACCTCGTACACCCTGCGGGTGTCGTGGCAGTACCAGGCGTGGGTCGCGACCGACGACCAGCCGGCGCCCTCGCCGACCGGTCCCGACGGATGGATCGACGCCGACGACGACATCACCTGGAACTTCAGCACCGCGACGGCGGCCAGCGACGCCGCGATGCTCGAGCCGGTCGACGTGCGTGACGAGGCGGTGTTCGACCCCCGGGCAGTGAGCCGCTACCTGCTCGGCATCGACCCCGCCGGCGGCGACACGACGACCCACTTCCGCGCCGACCCCATCTTCGTCCACTTCTCGGTCGACCATGTGGAGCAGCTGCTCGAGCTGTACGGGCGCAGGCTCACGTTCTCGATCCAGCGCACCGATCCGCCTCTGGGGACGGCCGAGCAGTACCCCTCCCGCCTGATGAACCCGTCCTACGTCGGTGTCCCTCGTGAGCGGATGAACGCGGCCGACGACCGCTTCGTCGCCGCCGCGGCCACGCTGCCCTGCGTTGACCTCCCGGCCATCGGTGGCACCACCGCGGTGCTCGGGGAGGACGTCTCGCTCGAGCCGCGCGCCCGCTACGACGTGCGCCTCGCCGCCCCGAGCACCGAGACCGGCACGAGCGAGGTGCTCATCGCGGTCGTCAACTTCATCGCCTCGCGCTACGCATCGCCGGCCGAGCTGCTCGCCGCCCTCGGCTGCGCCGACCCGATCTCACCGATCCTGCCCAACGACGCGATCGTCGCCGCCGAACCGCCGCGCGGCGAGACGTCGCTGCTCGCCGGCGACGCCGCGCTCGACGCCACGCTGGTCGAGCTCGGCCTCGACCCGTGGGCCCTGGCGGTGCGGCCGCGGGTCGTGGCTCTCTGGCGGCCCGCGGGCGGGCTCGAGTGGCACTTCGAGGGCGTGCTGATCGAGGCCGACGAAGCGGTCGTGCGCGACGGCCGGCTCGCCGTCGAGACGATCACGCTCGGGAGTCGGCCGCTGGACATCGTGCGGATCTCGTCGTCGGGGACGCGGCTGCTCGCCACGCCGTCGGAACCGCTCACACTCGCCCCCGAGGACGTGCTCACCGTCGCGCTCACGTCGATCACTCCGACCACGGCCGGCACGACGGTGACCGACACCGTCGTCGGCAGTCGTCGAATCCTGGATCGTCCACGCCTCGCCTACCAGGAGCTGGCATGAGTGGAAGGATCACGGCGTTCCACGGCCACGCGAGCTGTCGTCGGCCACTCGCTCACGAGCCTTCGCCCGCTCGCACCGTCGACAGGGTGCACCAGTGAACAGTCCCTTCGACCTGCCCCGCGACACCGACATCGAACCGGTCCCGGTGCCGATGCCCGCGGTGAGCGCGCTGGCACCGGCGTGGGCCATGGCCGCCCAGGCACTGGTGGCGAGCGACCAGGCGCACCTGCGCACCGGGCTCCATCTGCGGGTCATGACGAACCCACTGCTCGGCCTGCCGATCACTCCGTTCCGCATCATCCAGGCGGGCCGACGACCATCGATGCGCACGGACATCGTCTGGACCGACGACAGTCCACTGCCGCAGCGCCTCAACCCGCCCTTCGAGGTCACCCCCGACCGCCCGGCGATCGGCTGGCTGCCCCCGCCGGCGTGGGCGACGTGCTGCTGGATCGAGTTGTTCGCCGACGTCCAGCCCAACGACGAGCTCAACGTATCGGCGATGGCGTCGACTCCGCGCGGGTCGCGTCCGGTGGCGACCCGCTCGTACTCGCCATACCACGTGTGGGCGTCAGCGATCACTCAGGTTCGCGTCGAGGGTGCCGGCACGGTCGAGCGCGTCGAGTGGCTCCCGGCGTCGACCGCAGGAGGTGAGCTGCTCAAGCTGATGGCCCTCCCGGTGGCCCGCCCGCACCCGCGATACGCCGCACTCGACGACGGAGTGCTGCTCGCCGCGGCGCGCGTCGCCCGCGGCGCACCCCAGCTGCGGGCGCTGTACGACACCTCGCTCTCCTCGGGCCTGCCGAGGCCGTCCGAGGCCGACCCGTTGACGGTCGCCGACGAGGTCGCTCGCGTGGGCCGGCTGGCCGAGGTCCTCCGACACGAGCTGCTCCGCCTCGTCGATGAGCCGTTCCTCGACCCTTGGCAGCTGTCGACCGTGAGCCCGATCTTCAACGAGCACGGGCAGATCGGCGAGAGCAGCGCCACGAGCACCTGCCTCGACAACGTCCTCAACGGCACGGTCGACCATGGCCTCGCCCGCTGGCTCGGGTTCCTCGACATGGACAACCTGACCGCTGGTGGCGACCCGATCGACGCCCGCATCGTCACCGCAGTGTTCGCCCCGAACTGGAACGAGATCGAGGCCCGCTTCCTCCAGTTCACGTTCCCGCCGGACGCCGTGGTCGCCGACCTCGCGACACTGCGCGCTCGTTACCCCGCCTTCGACGCCCTCGGCGACCTCGAAGGCACCGTCGAAGGACCGTTCCTCGACCTCGGCGTCGAAGCCGCCTACTCCTCGTACGGCGCGATCGACCCGCCGCCATCCCCGGTCGTGCGGTCGGCGACCGACCGGCCGACCCGCACCAGCGACGTCGAGGTCAGCGCCGAGAGCGCGTGGCTGCCCCGCATCCCACCCGATGCGGCGCGCGAGACGAGCGTCGTGCTCGACGGGCTGCGCGTCGGTGCCGCCGTGGCGTTCGTGCGCGACGACCTCGACGGGACGGGCCCCGTGGTGCTCAACCGCCCGTCGGCCGCGGTCGGGTTCAACCAGCCCATCGTCGCCTCGTTGACCGCTCCCATGGCAGCCGCCGGGACCGGCGACGCGGCGAACTGCGGCACCCTCGCGGAGCGGGCCTGCCCGGCCCTGGCCGTGCGCTACCACGCCGCCCAGGTCGACTGGTTCGGGCGCTGGAGCGACTGGACCCCGGCCGACCTTCCCGACGGCGACCGACCCCGGCCACCGATGCCGGCCGTGCGCGCCTGGGTGAGCCAGGCGGTCGTCCCCCCGGACGACGGCGGCGGGCCGCTGTCAGGGACGATCTCGGCGACCATCCCGGTGCCCCCGCCCGCTGACCTGCCGCCGGGCGCCCACCTCATCACGTCGCTGCGCTTCCAGGTCACCGACGCTGCCAACCACACCACGACGTCGACCATCCCGATCGCCGATCCCGCCGCACCTCCGGCCGAGCTCACCGTCGACGGCCTCGCCGCCCCGCCGCTCGGGCCGGGCGAGTCGACGACCGTGACCGTCAGCGCCCACTGGACCGACACCAGCCTCGCCCGCTCCGACCCGTCGACCGACCTCCACCTGACGATCGGGGATCCGCGCCCCCCCAACCCGGTGGTCCTCGACCCGTCGCTGCGCTACACCGCTCGACCTGACGTCACGGGTCGGGCCAGGGCCGAGCTTCGCTGGCCGGCGGCGAGCCCGCAGGAGCGGTTCCGCGTCTACGTCGCCGACGAGACGACGATGCGGGTCCGGCTCGACGCGCAGCGAGGCGACGCCGAGGTCGACGCGCTCCTGGCTGCGCTCGACGCGTCGCCGGGCCCCGTCGATCGTGGAGTCGCATGGACCGGCCACGGCCGGGTCCTGCCGCGCAGTGCATTCACGCTCGTCACGCCCACGCCGTTGCCCCGCGACGGGGCGGCCGAGATGCGGTTCGAGCACGCCGTCTCCGGCTCGCTGCGGACGCTGACGCTGTACCGCGTCGTCGCCGTCAGCGAGGCGAACGTCGACGTCGCCTTCGCCGACTCGCCCGTGGTGCCGTTCGCGGTGCCGAACACGCTGCCGCCGCCACAACCGCACCTCTCGGTGCGCATCCTGGCTCCGTCCGAGAGCGGGGCCGCGACGCCGGCCGCCGAGCTCACCGTGACGATTCCACGCGGCAGCCGGCGGGCCGTCGAGTACCGCCTCCGGCGCAGCCGGGTCTCGGCCGCTGACCCCCTCACGATGCCGATCGCCGCCACCGGCGTGCTCCACCCTCCGACGACATCGGAGCCGCATGTCGAGGTCGTGATCGATGCCGGCGCGTCGACGATCGAACCGGACGGCGTGCTGCGCCCGTGGAACACCTACACCTGGCGAGTCGAGGTTCGCGCCGAACCCGAACCCGAAGACGGCCCTCCCGGCGCATGGAGCCAGCCGAGCCAGCCCGCCGGCGCCTCGGTCGTACCGATCGACGGGCCGCCGGCCCCGACGATCCGCCCGCCGCGGCACTCAGGCGCGAAGGTGATCGTCGGCGTCGACGTGGCGGCCGAGGTCCGCGGCGGCGCCCTCGGCGTGTACACCGTCGAGATGTACCGCCGACTGCCCGGCGCCCACGAGCGACTGTTGTCGACCCGGCCCGAGCAGCAGCGTCCCGCCGGCGCCGGTCCCTGGGTGTTCGTCGACGACGGGTCCTCCGGCGACCCGGTACCCGGGACCACGTACCGGGCCGCCGTCACCGACCCGCTCGGCCGCCGCTCCGAGCCCAGCGCGCCGCAGCGTCTCTTGCGAGGACCCGGTCCGGTGGAGGGGAGCACGTCATGACCGCCATCACGCCCGCCCCAGCGACGCTCGGGCTGGAGTCCCCTGCCCTCGGGCCGTGGTTCGAGCCCGACGTCACGCTCGTCGTCCCAGCCGCCAGCCTGTCCGTGGCGGTCCCGGCGACGGCCGACCTGTTGGCCTACCCGCCGGCGATCGGCACGCTCGGCTACCACGTCGCGGCGACCCCGGCGTCGGCGGCGCTCCGTCGGCTCCGTGACGCCACCGGGGCGCCGCCCTTCACCGACGGCAACCTGGTCGCCCTGTTCACCCTGCTTCCCGAGGTCGAGCAGCGCCTGTTCACGTTGGGGCAGAGCGTCCCGCGGGCGACCGGTGGCAATGCCCCAGTGGGCACACCGACCCGCCCCACCGTTCGGCACCTGGCCTACGAGTTCGGTCCCGCGACGATGACGCTGCTCGACGCGCTCGCCGCCCCACCGATCGACGACACGACGGATGCGACGACCCCGGCGGACCGGGCGGCGCACCTCGGCCTCGGCATCGCCGACGACGGCGAGACGCTCGTCAACGGCGGGCACCCGATGACCGAGCTTCACGTCCCCGGCGAGCCATTCGGCACCGAGCGACCGCCAATGATCGACATCGACGACGTCGCGTTCACGATGTGGGCGTTCGACGACGCCGGGCGCGCCGTAGACCCCGGGGCCGTTGCCTCGTGGTGGAACCACCTGGCAACGACGATCTTCACCAACCTGTGGGCGCCCGGCAACCCGGAGGTCGGTGCGAACCGCACCACGTCGTTCGACGCCCGGCTGACGGTGCACCTCGTCAACCCGGCCGAGGGCCCGCTCGACCCCGACCTGCTGGCACGGGTCACGTCGGGGGGGACCGCGGTCACCGCGGCACTGGTCCAGGCGAGTGCAACGAACGGTGCGGCGCTGGCGTTCACGGCAGCGCCCGGCATCGGCGGCGGCCCGGACGACGCCCCCGTGCCGTTGGTGGCGATGCTGCCCAGCGGCACCTACGCCGCCGGGTCGCCGGTCACCCAGACCGCGCTGACGCTGTTCCCGCAGGGCCCCGTTGACCCCACCACGCAGAACCTCACCCGCGACTACGTCAGGGTCGGTGTGGTCGACGTCGAGCGCCACCTCGTCGGCCAGGCGCGGGCCGCGCCCGACGGCAGCACGGACGGCGACGAGGCGACGCGCCGTGCAGCCGACCAGAACCGGGCGACGACCCGCGTCGCCGTCAACCGCGTCGCACCGGCGAACCTCACACTCCAGACGACGATCGACACGGCCGTCGCCCAGATGCTGTCGGGATTCGGTGCCAACGCCACGACGCTGGTGATGCCGACGCTCGACCGCGAGTTCGCCTCCCTCAGTGTGCCGCCGCTCCCGACGGTGGTGCCGCCCACTGTGCCGCCGACGATCACGGCGCGGCCGCTTGTCGGCGGCGGTACGGCGGGCGGCACTCACGCCAACCGGGTCGACGGCCAGGTCGTGCTGCTCCAGCTCCAGTTCGACAGCTGGCCCAACGCCCAGGACGGCGCCTGGGTCAGGGTCTGGCCACGGGGCTTCGATGTCGACACCGGGCGTCACGTGCCTCTCGACGGAGGCGGCGGCGTCACATCCGCAGGGTCCGACGGGACGTCCGCCACCGTGGATGTCGTGGTGACGCTCCCCGACGGGGTGGTCGACGACCGCGACGACATCGCCGACCTCGGGTGCGACGTCGCCGTGGTCACGGGCACCAACCCGCCGGCGGTCTTCGCCGACGTGCGCTTCGCCCGCCCGCAACCGCTCGCGGGCGGGGCCATCGACGTCGACGACGCAGACGCGCTCGTGGCCGCCGAGGTCGGACCCGTCGCATCGGTCGCCGCGCTGCAGCCCGGCAGCACGCTGTTCTCGTTCCAGGACGACGGTACTGTCGCGCTCGTCGACCGCACGTCCGTGGACGCCGGTGGGTTCGCCGGATCGGTCGATGCCGCGGTCACGGGCGACGACGTCGTGGTGCTCACCGAACCGGCGTGGGTGCAGTCGGCGCCGGGCGACGTCACCGACGGCGGCGACCTCGCGGCGCTCTCCGTGCAACGGGCGACGCGTGACGGCTTGAACCCGCTCGCCGCCGGAGGGCCGCACCCGACGATGGAGTTCCTCGACGCCGCATCGTCGAGCACCGCCCCGGCCTCGGCCACGATCGGTCCCGCGGCCGGGCTGCGCCGCCATCACGAGCTGCCGCCGCACCTGCAGGGGCATCCCGGGGCTCCAGCCGCGCGCGAGCTGGCCGGGACCGGCGTGACCATGACGGGTCCGGCCGCCCTCGTCGTCGCCGAACACACCCGCGACCGCGCCAACCCGGGCTTGCCGGCACTCGTCAACGCCGCCACCCCGGCGTCGCCGGCGCTCGTCACCCCGGCGGCGCCGACGCCATGGCTGGCGGTGCTCGGCACCGTCGGGTTCGGCGTCGACGGCGAACCCGGACTCGCCGAGCTGATCCGCCTCGTCGACAACCAGTTCCCCGGGTTCGACACCATCGAGAACGTGGTGTCCTGGCTCGAGACCCTCATCGACGGCCTCCCCTCGACGTTCGACTTCACCGGCGACCTGCCGCGGGCGCTCTCACGCCGGCTGATGTCGGCCGGCTACGGACTCCGCGAGGCGGCGACGTCGCTGGCAGCGGCGTTCGCCCGGGCCGAGGACCTGGTCTACCTCGAGACCCCGGCCGTCGACACCCTGACGATCGGTGCCGACGGCGATACGGTCAGCCCGGTCCAGACACTGGCCGACCGGCTCACCACCCGGCCGGCGCTCCACGTCGTGCTGTGCCTGCCTCGCCGATCTCCCAACGGGTGGCCGCCCAAGCTCGGCCGGGTCCGCGACGCCCTGGCCAGGCAGACGATCGCCGACCTGGAGGTGGCCGGTCCGGGCCGGGTCGGAGTGTTCCACCCTGCCGCAGGTCGCGACCGTGCGCTCGATCTCGCCGCGACCGCCGTCGTGGTCGACGACGTGTACGCCGTCGTCGGCACCAGCCACCTCTGGCGTCGGGGCCTGTCCTTCGACCGCAGCCTCGCGGCAGCGGTGTTCGACGAGCGGCTCACGCTCGGCCGGCCGACCGCGGTCCGCGCGTTCCGGCTGGCCCTGCTGGCCCAGCGCCTCGGCACCACCGCGCCGAGCATCCCGCTCGATCCGGCCGAGCTGGTGGCGGCAGTGCGCGAGCTCGCCGGACCCGGCGCCGGCTTCGGGCGCACGACCACCCAACCGGTCACGACGCCCGACCCGGTCCCCAGCGACCTCGACATCGAGCTCTGGAACCGGGACGGGTCGGCGATCTCCGGATTCGACCCGTTCCTCTGGCTCGTCAACGGCGACGTGGTGAGCGAGTTCGTGAACGACGTGCCCTGAACCGCAGACCGGATGTCGTGACCAGGACCGCGGGAACGTTCCCGGTTCCGAGGGCGCTGCCGTGGGTGCGCCCCGCCCGACTTTGGCACCACTCCGTGTCAAGACGCGGCTGGGAGTTGGCCGCGGCATCCGGGTCAACGCCGTGTCCCCGGGGGTCATCCAGACGCCGGAACACGCGCCGGAGACCTACGCCGGGCTTGCGGCACTGCACCCACTCGCCCGGGTGGGCCAGGTCAGCGATGTGGTCGACGGCATCCTCTACCTCGAGTCAGCGCCGTTCGTCACCGGAGAGATCCTGCACATCGACGGGGCCCGGTCGCGGGCCGCTGACCTGTCGGATGACTGCGCGATCGACACCGTGCCGTCCGACCGCAACCGGTCGGGTCGGGTCGGGCCACAGGTCCAGCACGAGGTCGATGGTCGGCTTCGCCGAGCAGATGAGGAGCTCGTCGTCACCGGGAGGTTCGAGCGGTGGTGTCTCGTACGACGCCGCGCCGGACAGGACAGCAGTGACACAGGTGTGACAGACGCCGGTACGACACGACCACCGCGTCGGTACATCGTACGCCTCGGCCAGCTCGAGCACTGAGGCGTAGTCGTTCGACCAGGTGGTGGTGAGCCCCGACCGGCCGAAGGTGACCTCGGGGCCAGTGCCGGGCGCCCCAGAGGGCTGGTGGGGCGTCACCGCGTCGGCGCCGACCACACCGGGGTTTGATCGGCGAACGCGAGCCGAATCGTTCGGTGTGGATGTGGGTCCGGCCGAGGCCGACCTCCGCGATCACCTCCTGGTCGAGCCCCCCCTTTCTCAAGCCGGACTCGGGCGCCCAGTACGCGGCGGTGCCCTTCCGTCGCGGGGCAAGCTCAAGGTAGGGCGGGCTCCGGATGGTCGGTGATGAACTGTCGGGCGGCCTCTTCGTCGATCAGCCCTTCGTCTGCCAGCCACTGCACCGCGCGGATCCATGCCCTGGCATCCCGCAAGGTGTGCCAGGTCGCGATCAGGTCGGGGTGTCGCTGGTAGAGCTCGTTCTTGAAGCGCCGGAACGCGCCCTTGCCCTCCAGGCTGCGGCTCAGGCGCTCACCGGCGCCGCGATCGCTGATCCCGTCGGCGAAGTCGACCATGTCCTGGTACCAGACGTAAGACGGAAGCGGTTCGATCAGCACGAGGTCCAGCTCGTCGAGCTCGACCGGGTTCTCCCCATCAATGCCCAGGTCGCTGGTCCAGAAGGCCAGCTCGCCCGTCCTCGGGTCGATCAACCATCGATGCTCGTAGTCGCTCTGATCCGCCAGCGCGGTGGCGATCTCCTCAACGTCGATGGCGTTCAGGTCGAGCATCCAGCCAGCGTAGGACCGCAGCACGTCCCGCGCACCAGTCAAACTGCTGACGGGTACCGCGCGGCTGGCGGAGAGACGCACCGGCCTGTGCCAGCAGGTGACGGACACCCCTGCGGCGTGTATCGCGTAGCGGCACGCGATACATTGGTGGGTTGATCGTCAGCTTCCGGCACAAAGGACTCGAGAAGCTGTATCGGCACGGCACGAAGAAGGGCGTTCAGGCTGACCACGTCCCCCAACTGTTGCGCATCCTGTCCGCCCTCGACGTCGCACAGAGCACTGAGGACCTGACCCTCCCGTCGTTTCGAACGCATCGGCTCAAGGGTGACCGTGCTGGGCATTACTCGATCTGGGTCAACGGCAACTGGCGCGTGACATTTCGGTTCGTCGACTCCGACGTCGAGCTCGTCGAGCTATCTGGACTACCACCAGAGAAGGCAAGGAGAACGACCGTGACGATGAAGAACCCTGTCCACCCCGGTGAGATCCTGCGCGAGGACGTCTTGGCCGACCTTGGCCTGAGCGTTAGCGAGACCGCCTCCCGGCTCGGGATCTCCCGAGTGGCCCTGAGTCGGGTGCTGCACGGGCACGCCCGGATCAGCTCCAACCTGGCCGTCCGTCTCGAGGAGGCCGGCGTGGGCACCGCACGCGCCTGGCTCGCGATGCAG
>JBBQNZ010000064.1:0-22209 GCA_038330415.1 Actinomycetales bacterium
GCGGGCACCTCGTCGAGGGTGAAGGTGCGGTCGACCCGGATCTCGACCTCACCCGCGGCGCAGCGCTGCGCGAGCGGCCCGAAGTGTGCGGGCCCGGGCTTCACGGCGAGCACGCCGATGCGGCGGCCGCTCAGCCGGCCGACGACCGCCCCGGCCACGAGCACGCTCAGCACCGTGCGGGCCGGCCCACCCACGCACCGGTAGCGACCCCCCGGCGCCAAGGCTCGCCGGTAGTCGCGCACCGAGCGGTGGGCCACGAGGTCGAGCACGAGGTCGTAGGGCTGCTGCCGGGTGAAGTCGTCGCCGCGGTAGTCGAGCACCTCGTCGGCACCGAGCGAGCGCATGTGCTCGAGCTTGGCGGCGTTGTCGACAGCCGTCACGTGCGCACCAAGCTGCTTGGCGACCTGGATCGCGAACATGCCGGTGCCGCCGCCCCCACCATTGACGAGCACGCGCGTCCCCGGCCCTGATCCCGCCGTGCCCTGCAGGGCGATCGCACCGGCCTGGGGGATGGTCGAGGCCTCGACGAACCCGAGCGCCGCCGGCTTGGGCGCGAGCACCGACTCGGGGGCGACGGCATACTCGGCGAACCCGCCCTTCAGGCCCAGGTTGTCGCCATAGACCTCGTCTCCCGGGCGGAAGCGGGCCACCCCGGGGCCTACCGCCACGACCCGGCCGGCGATGTCGGAGCCGAGCACGCGCCGGGCCGGCCTCCGCAGGCCGCCGAACCGGGCATAGGCCGGGGAACCGACCAGGCTCTCCCAGTCGGAGAGGTTGACCGAGGTGGCGACCACCTCCACCAGCACCTGGCCGCGCCCGGGGGTCGGCCGCTCGAGGTGGTCCAGGCGGAGCACCTCGGGCTGGCCGTAGTGGTCGTACACCACGGCCCTCACGCGCCGCGCCCCCTCGTGGTGGTCTTCGCGGCCCGTTCCATCCCGCTCACGGTACTCACGGCGCACCCTCGCGCACCCCACCGTCATCCGGTAAGGGTGACGCGGGAGGTGCCGGGTGGGGAGAACAGTGGGACCCCGAGACACCCGGGCGCACCCGGCGCCGGTGTCGCACGGAAGGACGGACCCATGGCCAAGAAGGTCGACCAGCGGGGGATGCCCACCCGCACGTACGACACCCACCGGCGGGTCGCGTCGACCTCGTTCGCCGCGGTGCTGCTCATCATCGTGGGTGTCTTCCACCTCCTGCAGGGGTTCGGGGCGATCTTCAGCGACGGTGACTTCACCACCGCGAAGGGGTACGCCCTCGGCTCGGACGGCTCGAAGTGGGGCTGGGCCCACCTGGTGCTCGGTATCGCCGCCATCGCGGCGGGCGTGGCGCTGCGGCAGCGTGCCGACTGGGCGCGCGGCGTCGCGGTCATCGTGGCCACCATCAGCATGTTCGGGGCCTTCCTGTGGATCCCGTACCAGCCCGTCGCGGCGGTCGTCATCCTCGTGCTCGACTTCTTCGTGATGTGGGCGGCCTTCGCCGACCTCGACCGGAACGCGCCCTAGGCGAGCACCCTGCGGCGGCGGGTGGTCCGCCACGATGGTCGGCATGGCGCCCTGGGTCCTGCACGTCGACATGGACCAGTTCATCGCGGCCGTGGAGGTGCTGCGCCACCCCGAGCTCGCCGGGCTGCCGGTCATCGTCGGTGCCCGCGGCGACCCGACCGAGCGGGGCGTGGTCTCGACCGCGTCCTACGAGGCCCGGGCGTTCGGCGTGCGGTCGGGGATGCCGTTGCGCACGGCAGTGCGCCGGTGCCCCGACGCGGTGGTGCTGCCGGTCGACAAGCCGGCATACGACGCGGCATCCGCCGTGCTGATGGACACCCTGCGGGCGGTGCCGGGCGCGGTGGTGGAGGTGCTCGGGTGGGACGAGGCGTTCGTCGGGGTGGAGGCCGACGACCCCGAGCCGGTGGCGCGCCGCATCCAGGCCGACGTGCTGGCGGCGACCCGGCTGCACTGCACGGTCGGCATCGGTGACACCAAGGTGCGGGCCAAGATCGCCACCGAGTTCGGCAAGCCGCGGGGGACGTTCCGGCTCACTCGGGACACCTGGTTCGAGGTGATGGGGGACAAGCCGACCGGCGACCTCTGGGGCGTCGGGTCGCGCCTCTCGCAACGGCTGGCCGCTCTGGGGGTGACGACGGTGCGTGAGCTGGCTGAGGCCGAGGACGCACTGCTGGCAGGCGAGTTCGGGCCGCAGAGCGGGCCCTGGCTGGGTGAGCTCGGCCGGGGCGAGAGCAGCTCGACGGTCGACGACACCCCGTGGGCGCCCCGGGCCCACGGTCGCGAGACCACCTACCAGCGCGACCTCGAGCCGGCCGAGGTGGACGACGCCGTGCGGGTGCTCGCGGCGCAGGTGGTGGACGACATCCGGGCCGAGGGGCGGCCGTGTGCGCGGGTGCACCTCAAGGTGCGGTTCCGGCCCTTCTTCACCGTCAACCGGTCGCGCAAGCTGCCCGAGCCGACGTGGGATGCCGACGTCATCGCCGACATCGCGTTGGCGCTCTACCGCGCGCTCGACGACGAGCGCCCGGTGCGGCTGCTCGGGGTGCGGGCCGAGATGGTGCCGCCCGAGGGTGGCTACGAGCCGCCACGCACCCACGGACGGCGCGGCATGCCCTGACTACCGGGTGACGTGCAGGATGCCGCGGGCGCCGCGCTCGGCATCCGCCATTGCGTGGGTGACGAAGGCGAAGTGACCTGGCTCGCGTGGCGTCAACTCTACGAAGCCACCCTGGGCGGCGGCGAGGTCGAGCACCTGGCTGCCACCGTGGCGGCCGCCCATCGGGCCGACGCCGTCGCGCAGCAGGTAGGCACCCTCGGCCCACACCGTGTCGAACTGGGTGCCCACGACGTGGAAGCTCGACCCGCGGTTGGGTCCGGCGGCAAGCACCCAGAAGCGCACCCGCTCGCCCACCCGCGCGGCCAATGGCCGAGCGACGTACTGGTTGGCGATGCCGTTGAACACCACGGCATCCGGCGTGTCCGCGGCGGCGGAGGAGGCATCCACCTCGCGCACCGACGAGCGCCCGTCGCCGTCGAGGTGCACCTCCGACTGCACGAGCAGGTAGCTGCGGTCGACCGCGGGCAGCCCGTCGGGCTCGATGACGACGGCCCCGTGCATCCCGGCCGCGATGTGCGCGCTCATCGGCATCGTCGAGCAGTGGTACATCCACACACCGGCCCGGTCGGCGGTGAAGCGGTAGGTGAGCGAGCCGCCGGGCGGGATCGTGCGCATCACCTCGTCGGGGGCGGTCTCGCCGGCGTGGAAGTCGACGGAGTGGCCCATCGAGGCGTGGTTGACCAGGGTGACGACGAAGGTGTCGCCGACCCGCCCGTGCAGGATCGGGCCGGGCACGGCCCCGTCGAAGGTCCAGCGCTTCTGGCGCACGCCGGGTGCCACCTCGAGCTCGGCCTCCTCGACCGTCAGCGTCACCGCATGGGTGCGCGAGGCACCGAGCGCGGGGAGGGCCGCGGGCTCGGCAGTGAACCCGGCATCCGGCGTGCGCGAGAGGTCGACCGGGGGCGTCACCGGGTGGGATGCCGGTGCCGTGCCGGATGCTGTCGGGTCGCCACCCGCGGGAGTCGCCGGGGCGCCCGCCACGACGACGTCGAGGACCATGCCCATCTGCCGGTGCCCGATGACGCGGCACCACCCCTGCGTGTCGCCACCGAGCACCCCGACGTCGAGCGTCGCCGAGCGCCCGGGCATGACCCGACCGGTCTGGATGCCGTCGCCGAAGGTGAGGTCGTGCGGCGAGCCGTCGTCGAGGTTGACCAGGTCGATGACCAGCCGGTCGCCGTACTGCACGGTGAGGCTGCTGGGGGAGTAGGACATGTCGTGGGCCTCCACCCGCACGCGGGTCGTGTGGCCGGTGGGGTCGACTCCGGCCCGCGACGCCGCGACCCCGGTGGAGGCGTCGTGGGCCGGCACCGCCCGGGCCAGCCCGGCCGACGCGGGGTCGACCGCCACACCGAGGGTGACGACGAGCGCCAGGCTCGCGAGCGCGGCGAGCAGCTGGGCACCCGAGGTGGCGCGCGGGGCGGGGGCCGGTGCCGGGGTGGGACGCACCCCGGCCACCTCGGCGTCGGCGAGCGACACCAGCAGCGCCCGGCGCGCGGCCACGGCCGCCCCGATCGCCCGCATCAGCAGCGGCAGGAACGCGGCGAGGGCGACGAGCACGAGCACCGACACCGCCACGCGCACGGCACTCGGCGAGGGCAGCAGGCAGACCAGCAGCCCCAGGTTGACCACGGTGACCCGCCACAGCGCCCCGCGGTCGAGCCATGCCTGCGCCGCCCGCACCACCGACGGCCCGCCGCCGAGCACGGACGGGATGAGGTAGGACAGTGCACCAAAGAGCAGCTGCGCGGCGAAGCCGACGGCCACGACCGCCGCGACCACCTCGTAGCCGTCGGCCAGGGTCGCCCACGACGCGCTGGTCGCCAGGCGCCAGCCCACCATGGCGATCGCCACCCCCCACCAGCCGAGGGCGGCGGTGACCGACCAGGTGGCGAACGCTTTGGGCGGTGCCGTGCGGGCCGGCGCCACGAGGGCACGTCCCCACCATCCGAGCCCCGTGGCGTAGCCGGCCAGGCCGGCGAGGGCGGTGGGCCGCGAGCCGAGAGCGGCACCGGTGGCGAGCACAGCGAGCCCGGCCAGCAGGAGCGGGAGCGCCTGGCGGGCGAGGCGCTCGGCGCGGCCGTCCATCCGGGTGCGCAGCATGGTCGGCCACAGCGTGACCAGCGTGCCGGTGACGGTGAGCCCGATCCAGCCGAGCACCATGACCATCGAATGGGCCACGAGCACCGCACCGTCCCGCTCGTCGTCGAGTCCGCGGGCCAGCCAGGCGCCAAGCGCGGCCCCGACCGGAAGGCACGCGGCCGCGGCGAGGTAGTAGCGCACCGTGATGCGGAACCGGCCGGGCAGGGCCCGCCGCAGCCGCCTCCAGAGCTGGATGCCGTGCCACAGCACCGCACCCGACACGGCGGTGGCGCCGGCAACGGTCAGCGGCCACCAGCCGGTCGGGACTCCGATGAGGACGGCGGCAGCACCGCTGAGCAGCAGGCCGATCCGCCGGTTCTGCTGGGTCCGGTCGTCGATCTCGGCCGGGGTCTTGAGCAGTGCCTGGGTGAAGTGGGTGCTCCACACCATCGCCGAGTGGGTGAGCGCGCCGAGCAGCACGAGGTGCACCATCAGCCACCCGGAGGCCGGGACGAACGGGTGCCCAAGCGCGACGAGGGCGGCCAGGGCGAGCCAGACCAGCCCCGGGCGGTCGCGCAGCGGCCAGGTGCGGCGGTGGGCTGACGGGGCGGGGCGGTTCACGGCTGGCTCCAGGCGAGGGTCAGGACCGCACGAGCGGTCGTCGGGGGTGCGCCGCACCCACAGGGGTGGGCACCTCGAGGAGGAGCAGGCCGGCATCCAGGCCGGCGATCAGGCTGAGCCCCGCCAGCAGAAACAGCCGGGCGCGCGGCGGGGTTCGGCTCATCGAGCGACCACGGTCGCGGGGCCGGGGGTGAGGGCGGCGACCCGCTCCCACTCCAGGCCGGCGAACGCGATGGCAGCGGCCGGGAAGAGGCCGTTCTCCTCACGGTCGATGTGCGCGCGCAGCAGCCCCTCGAGCGTCGGCACGAGCTCGTACGAGCCGTCCGCCACCCGGTGCAGGAGGCCGGCCAGGGTGACGTGCTCGCTGCAGAGGCCGCGCACGTGCTCGGTGAACTCGGCGTCCTCGGCGAGCACGGCGAAGAGCCCGGCCTCCTCGGCGTCGGTGTGCGGGTCGAGCAGGTCGCGCAGCACGGTGACGGCATCGTGAACGACGGCGCCATCGCCGGCCTCGGCGGCTCGTCGCAGCACGCCGGTCGCGTTGATGATGTCAACGTGTTCGCGCATGAAGCGCCCGACGACCTCGATGCTCTCGCACCCGCAGTAGCCGCACATGTCGAGACCCCGCCCGTTCGGCGCTCAGGCCCGGGTGAGCCTCAGCCGCCAGGCGTCGGGCCCCTCGTCGAGGTAGGTGACCGTCAGCGGGCCGAGGTCGGCCAGCTGCGCCAGGAGCGGCTTCGGGTCGTGCGGGGCGACGATCACGAGGGAGCCGCCGCCGGGGATCACCGACCAGGCGCCGACAACGGTGGCGTGGCGGATGGCGTGCGGGATGACGCGGACGTCGAGCTCGGGCGTGTCGCCCGCCGCCTCGCCGCAGGCGCATGCCCCGGCGTGTGCCGGGGCCGAGGCCTCGGTGAGGGGGAAAGTGGTGTGCGTGTTCATGGTGCCTCCGGTTCGACTATTTACTACAATAGTGTTGTGAAAAAGGTAGCACCGCTCGGGCCCGTGCCGACACCGGCGGCGGGCGATCCCCCGCTGGAAGTGACCGATCCCTCACGCCGCCGGCTGCTGCAGGCGATCTCCCGCCCTGCTGCACTGCCGCCCACCGTTGCGGAGCTCGTCGCCGCCGTCGGAGGGCACCCCAACACCACCCGCCACCACCTACGGGTGCTCATCCGCGCGGGGCTGGTGTCCGAGGAGCACCGCGGGCCGGCCGGCGGGCGGGGTCGCCCGGCGGTGGGGTATGCCGTGACGCGGGCCGGGCACGAGGCCCTCGGGGCGGGCGTCGGCGGGGTGCCGGCGCAGGAGTACGTCGCGCTCGCCGCTGCCTTCGCCGAGCGCCTCGCCGAACGCGACGGTGACCCCGGTGCGGACTCGCGAGCCATCGGCCGGGCCTGGGGTGCAGGTCTGGCGGCCCGGCACAGCGCCGACCACGGTCAGGTGGACGAGCGTCCGGTGGGCCGGGTCGTCGGCCTGCTCGACCGGCTCGGCTTCTCGCCGCAGCTCGAGCCGGCTGATGGGCCCGCGCCGGGGGCCGATGTCGCGGCCGGTCCGGTGCCGGATGCGCGGGTGAGCGCCGGGGGGACGGTTCTGCTGCGCACCTGCCCGCTGCTCGACGCCGCCCGTCGCCACCCCGAGGTGGTCTGCCAGGTGCACCTCGGGCTCGTGGCCGGAGCCCTCGAGACCCACGACGAGCCGTCGGAGGGGCTGCGGCTCGTGCCGTTCGCACGCCCGGGGGCTTGCGTGCTCGAGCTGCCCCCCACACTGGTGGGATGAGCGCCGAGAGCGATCGATCCATCGACACCACGGTCGTCGTGCTCGCCGGCGGCACGTCGCGGCGCTTCGGATCCGACAAGCTGGGTGCACCACTGCGCGGGTCGACCGTGCTCGAGACGGTGGTGCGCTCGCTGCCGCAGGCCTGGCCCGTGGTGGTCGTGGGGCCGCCGCGCGACTGCGGCCGGCCGGTCGCGTGGACGCGCGAGGACCCGCCCGGCGGAGGGCCGCTGGCCGGGGTCGCAGCGGGAGTCACCCGGGTGGAGACCGACCTGGTGGCCGTGGTCGCCGGCGACATGCCGTATGCCGGTCCCGCGCTCGTCACGCTCGTGGCGGCACTGCGCACCGCACCGCCTGACCTGGGAGCCGTGGTGGCGGTCGACGCCGACGGGATTCCGAACCCCCTGCTCGCGGCCTACCGCACGGCATCCGTGCGGCTTGCGCTGCCCGTCCCGGCGGCGAACCGCCCCGCCAAGCTGCTGCTCGCGGTGCCGCACCTCGACCTGCTGGTGACCGGCCCGGCGAGCCGCGACGTCGACACGCGGGCCGACCTCGAAGACCTCGCCGGCTCCACGTGAACCGGCCCGACGGCATCCGCCCAGGGACGGAGGGCCGGGCCGGCTGTAGGTTCGTCGGCCGGGCGGGTCAGCCGGGCTTGGGCGCACCCGGACGGGCGTAGCGCCACCAGGTGATGCCGACGCAGAGCACGGCCCAGGCGATGCCGACCGAGTAGAACGCCACCGGGCCCAGGGTCGTCACGCCCACGCCGAAGAAGAACGGCCCGAAGGCGGCGATCGCGGCGGTCCACCCGATGACCCCACCGGCCTGCCGCCGCTCGAAGATCATCGGCATCTGCTTGAACGTCGACGCGTTGCCGATGCCGGCGAACAGGAAGATGGCGAGCATCCCGTAGAGAAACTGGTTGAAGCCGGACTCCAGGGTGGCCGCCGACGTGGTGTCGGGGGTGAGGCCCGGGATCGTGTAGGCGATCGCCCCGATGAGCCCGATGCCGGAGATGAGCGTCCAGACCGCCCCGCCCATCCGGTCGGTGAGGGGGGAGAATGCGACCCTGGCCGCGGCGCCGATGAGCGGGCCGAGGAAGACGAACTTCACGGCGTCGGGCACAGCGTAGCCGGCGACGAGCACCGTCGCAGACGCTCCGGACCCCTGGACGATGTCAGTGTTGCCGGTGCCGTAGAGGTTGATCATGAGCAGCCCGAACTGTGCGGCCAGGCCCGAGAACGTACCGAAGGTCATGATGTAGAGGATCGTCATCCACCAGGTGTCCTGGTTGCGGAAGATGTCGAACTGCTGGCGGATGTTGGCCTTGACCGGCACCGACTTCAGCATGGTCCAGGCGAGCACGGCGCCCACCACCATGAGCGGGATCCACACGAAGGCGGCGTTCTGGTACCACACCGTCACGGGGGGCTTGCCCGACACGGTCATCTGCTGGCTGCCACCGAAGATGGCGAGCGCGGAGATGGCGATGAGATAGGGCGTGAGCAGCTGGACGAAGGAGACGCCGAAGTTGCCGAGGCCGGCCTGCAGGCCCAACGCCGTGCCCTGCTTGCGCTTGGGGAAGAAGTAGGACGTGCTCGGCATGAAGCCGGAGAACGCCCCACCACCGATGCCGGCGAGGAAGGCCAGCACCATGAGCTCCCAGTAAGGGGCGCTCGGCGACTGCACCCGTACGCCCCAGCCGAGGGTCGATGCGATGAGCAGCAGGCTGGTCAGCGAGACCATCTTCCGGGTGCCCATGATCGGCGGGAGGGTCATCCACACGAGGCGGAAGAGACCGGCGGCGAGGCCCGGCATGGCGGCCATCCAGTACAGCTGGTTCTTGGTGAAGTCGTAGCCGAGGGCGTTGAGCTTGGGGATGATCGCGCTCGGCAGGAACCACGCGACGAACGCGAGGGTCAGGCAGAAGGTGGTGACCCAGAGGGTGCGCCAGGCCAGGGACTGGTCCCAGGTCTCCTCGTTCTCCGGGTCCCAGGAATCCAGCCACTCACCCTTGCGGGCCGGTGCGGGTGCGGTGCTCATGGTGGTCTCTCCTTGGGCGGGGGCCGGGTGGCCGGGGCGGTCAGCGGGTGGCCGCGGTGGCGGCCGGGGACTCGAGGTGGCGGGCGAGGTCGGGGAACTCGTGGTGCAGCATGTGCAGGACCGTCCTGTGGGTAGGGATCGACTCAGCTCGCCGGGCCGATGATGACTCTCCGGAGGAGGTTGATGATCATGCCGACGAAGACCACCAGCCACGCAGTGAGGGCGACCCACAGCCATGCACCCCCGACGGTACGGACGATGGGCAGGTTGTTGACGTCGCCGAGGTAGATCCCGGCTACTGCGTACATGCCGAAGGGGAAGATCATGCTCCACAGCGTCGGGTCGTAGCGCAAGGGAACGCGCCGCACGATGTGCCGCCACCAGCCCGCGGCGAGAAGCACCGGGATGAGCCATGTTGCGAACGCCCAGAACACCACCGCGAGACCGGCGATGAGGTCGCGGGTGACCGTGACCATCGGCGCGTCGGCCATCTCGACGATGCGTGCCCCAGCAAGCACGGTGATGGCCAGGGCCCCCATCGCGACCCAGTACGGGGGTGTCAGGTCTTCCGGTCCGAAGGAGTACAGCATGAGGCGAAGCGCGACCAGAATGCCCACCGAGGCATAGAGGAAGACCCCGATCGACCACGACGTGACCGCGAGGAGTGCGAGCTCACGTCGGCTGTCTAAGACCGGCTCGATGGTCGCTGCAGCGACCGCGACAGACTGGCTCGCCACCACCCAGATGAACCAGGTGCCGTTGGCGCTCTCCACCACCGGACGGTGCTGCTGCCCCAGGACCGCTGTCCAGGGAATGACGTAGCCAAGCACGAACCAGACGGCTCCGGAGACGGCCAGGAGGACGGCCGTGCCGCGATGCCACCCCTCGAGGCCGAGACGGACTCCCAGGACGTTGGTGCCGGCGACGAAGGTGAAGAAGCCGAAGGCACGACGGGGGTCCATGAAGTCGCTGTTGACCTCCCGTCGATAGGCCACGAAGCGCCACGCTGTCAGCACGATCAACACGACATACGCGATGGCGCAGACGACCATCAGGGCAAGCGACAGCGTCCGGCGGCCCTGCAGGTCCATCCCGACCGAGATGATGCCACTCGCCATGACCAGGGCGAAGTACCCCGGCGTCAGGCCTGCGACGGCATGGCGGATCCTCCCCCCGAGGCTATTGCCCAGGGCTTCGGCTGATGTCCCCGTCCCGGCTGTGGCCGTCATCGCAAGGCCGGCACTTCCCCGTGGTGCGATTGCATGGCAGTCCTGTGTACCACCGTGAAGGTCAGGGCGAGGGTGAGGACGGCCGTCGCGGCCAGCAGCCACAAGCCGATTGCGTAGGACTCCGTGCGGCCGTAGACATATCCCATGATCAGGGGCGGGACAAAGCCACCCAGCCCGCCGGCGGCACCGACGATGCCGGCCACTCCACCCACGCGCCCGGGCTCGGCCACCTGAGCGATGAGCGCAAAGGTGGCCCCGCTGCCTGCTCCCAGGGCAGCTGCCAGGGCGAGGAAGGCGATCGTGCCCCCTGCCTCGAGCGGTGGCGACGCCGCAGCGATCGCTGCGAGCACGGCGACGTTCGAGAACGCCATCCCGAGGACGGGGACCGCCCCGAATCTGTCCGAGAGCCACCCGCCCAGCGGTCGACCGATCACCGCGACGACGACGAAGCCGGCCATCCGGTTCGCGGCATCCGCCGCAGAGAGGCCGTGGGCAGTCCTCAGGAAGACGGGGAGGTAGACCGAGAACGCGACGTATCCACCGAAGGCGACCGCGTACAGGACGCTTGCCTGCCACGTGATGGACAGTCGCGCCGATGCCGTCATCCGCTGCAGGAGAGTCCCACTGACCACGGAACGGCCAGGGGGGTCACGAAGAATGACCCAGGCGACGACCGCATAGATCGCCAGCGCCACGGCCGTGGCGAGGAAGGGCACCCGATCTCCCCGCTCGAACAGCGTAACGGTTGTGAGAGCGCTGATGGCGGTCCCACCCATCCCAGCACCGAACACACCGATGGCGAGCCCACGACGTGCCGGCGGGAACCACCCGTTGACGAACGGCACACCCACGGCGAAGGCGGTTCCAGCGATACCGAGAAAGAAGCCGCCGACCAAGATCAGCAGGTAGGAGTCCAGGGCCACCCATCCGAGGAAGATCACGGGGACGATCGTGATGGCAGAGATCAGCGGGAACATGAGCCGGCCGCCCAGCCTGTCGGTCAGCGAGCCGACAGGGATGCGGCCAACGGATCCCACGACGACCGGCACCGCGACAATCAGCGAGATATCCAGCTCCGTCATCTCGCCAAGGCGTCCGCTGTCACGGAACACCGGCCCCAGTGGGCTGAGCAACGCCCATGCCCAGAAGTTCAGGGCGAATCCCAGCGTGGCGAGGGTCAACATCACCCAGGGATTGCCGGGCCGCTGTCGGGCCCGCTCAGACAACGGTGCGACGGTGGGGTCAGCTGCTGGCATGACGTGCTCCTCGGCATCGCTGGACGGTGGTGGGATCACAGGGATCGAGGCGGTCGGCAGTTCGCGCGCGGGCAGACCGAGCGCGCTGAGTTGCGACTTCCCGTCCAGGTGTCACGTGGTCGGCGGCCACGCTGGGCTGTGACCCAGCCGAACCTCGCGGGGCGCCGCTGGGCACCGACTCGTCGAGGGGTGCCGTGACCTGCCCCGTCGTCTGGGTCATGACCCGAGCCCTCCATTTGGATGAATGAACTCATCTAAATCTGTCGGTTGGGACCGTACAACTCCACCGTGCACCCCGCCAGTGAGGTGGACCTAAGATCTACGACGTCTCGTCGTACACCTCAATCCTGCCTGCCGGCAACGTTTCCGGTGGTAGTTCGACAAAGCGCGACCCACTTCACAAGCTCTCGCCGGATGTGGTTCGATGGGGAGGAACCACGTCCTCCATATTCGAGGGGAGAAGTCTCGTTGACCGTTACCGACGACCGCGGTGCTGCCGCGCTGCTGACCTCCCCCGTTCGTCGACGACTCCTCGACGCCCTCGCCAACGACGGTCTGCGCGACGAGGGCTCGGTCGGGCTCAGCGCGGCGGAACTGGCCCTGCACGTCGGCCTCCACGTCACGACGGTGCGCTTCCACCTCGACCAGCTCGTCGCGGTCGGCTTCGTCGAGTCCGCCTTCCAACGCCGGGGTGGCGCCGGTCGGCCCCGCAAGGTGTACACCGTCGCCCCGGGCTCGCTGACCGACGTCGACCCGGCGGGCGAGCTCGACTCCCTCCGCCTGCTGAGCGGCCTGCTGGCGCGAGCCCTCGCCGACGGGTCCTCGGGACCGGCGCCGTCACCGGCAGAGGTGGGTCGCCGGTGGGCCATGGACCACGTGCCCGCGGACCCGGCGGAGGCCCCCGCCGACACCCCCGGGCGGTGGCTGAGCAAGGTCGGCCGGATGCTCGACGTCCTCCACGACTGGGGCTATACGCCGGAGCTGTCGACCACCGACGGGGGACGCACGGCCAGGGTCGTGCTCGAGGACTGCCCCTTCATCGGCCTGGCCCGATCCAACACCGCCGTCGTCTGCGGCATCCACCGCGGGCTCATCGCCGGCTCGCTGGAGCAGTTCGGCGAGACCGATGCCGAGGTTGGCCTGGAGCCCTTCGTGGGCCCCACCACCTGCATCGCGCACGTGAGCACGAGGACCCCCTTCCGCACCACCGCACCCAAGGAGCCCGCATGAGCACCGCAGGACTCGACGGCCCCCTCACCGACGCCCTCGTCGGCACCCGCCGCTTCTTCACCCGCTCGGAGGTGTCCGCCGACAAGCGGTCCATCTACGCAGAGGGAGGCCGCTCCGGTGACTCCTTCTACCGGGACCGCTGGTCGCACGACAAGGTCGTGCGGAGCACCCACGGGGTGAACTGCACCGGCTCGTGCTCGTGGAAGGTCTACGTCAAGGACGGGATCATCACCTGGGAGGCGCAGCAGACCGACTACCCCTCGACGGGCGCCGACCGCCCGGAGTACGAGCCCCGTGGCTGCCCGCGCGGCGCCGCCTTCAGCTGGTACACGTACTCGCCGACCCGGGTCCGCTACCCCTACGTGCGCGGGGTGCTCCTCGAGATGTACCGCGAGGCCAAGGCAGCCGTCGGTGGCGACTCCGTCGTCGCGTGGGCCTCGGTCGTGCAGGACCCCGAGAAGGCCAGGCGCTACAAGTCGGCCCGCGGCAAGGGCGGTCTCGTCCGCTCCACGTGGGAGGAGGTCGTCGAGATCATCGCCGCGGCCCACGTCTACACCGTGAAGCGCTGGGGCCCGGACCGGATCGCCGGCTTCTCGCCTATCCCGGCCATGTCCCCGGTGTCCTACGCCTCCGGATCGCGCTTCCTCGAGCTCATCGGCGCCCCGATGCTCTCCTTCTACGACTGGTACGCAGACCTGCCCAACGCCTCGCCGCAGATGTTCGGCGACCAGACCGACGTGCCCGAGTCCGGCGACTGGTGGGATGCCGGGTACCTCATCATGTGGGGGTCCAACGTCCCGATGACCCGCACGCCGGACGCGCACTGGATGACGGAGGCGCGCTACCGCGGGCAGAAGGTCGTCGCCGTGTCGCCGGACTACGCCGAGAACGTCAAGTTCGCCGATGAGTGGGTGGCCGCGGCCCCCGGCACCGACGGAGCGCTGGCGATGGCGATGGGGCACGTCATCCTCAAGGAGTTCTTCGTCGACCAGCAGGTCGACTTCTTCACGCAGTACAACCAGCAGTACACCGACCTGCCCTTCCTCGTCTCCCTCGAGCCGGACAGCACCGATGCCGGGTCGGGCGCCGACGGGCCGGCCTATAGGCCGGGCAAGTACCTCGTGGCCGGTGACCTCGACACCCCCGAGTCGAGCTCCGAGAACGCGATGTGGAAGCCGGCGGTGCTGGACTCGCGCACCGGTGACGTCGCAATTCCGAACGGCTCCATCGGTTTTCGCTACGGCGAAGAGGGTTGGGGTAAGTGGAACCTCGACCTCGGCGAGATCGACCCGGTGCTCACCCTGAACGGCTCATCCGAGACCGCACGGGTGGTCCTGCCCCGCTTCGACGCCTACGACGGCAAGGTCGCGCACGTGTCGCGCGGGGTTCCGGTGCGCCGCATCGGCGGTCGCCTGGTCACGACTGTGCTCGACCTGATGCTCGCCCATTACGGCGTCAACCGCCCCGGGATGCCGGGCACGTGGCCGGCCGACTACGACGACCCCTCGACCCCGGCGACCCCCGCCTGGCAGGAGGAGATCACCAATGTGCCCGCCGAGCAGGTCGTGCGGTTGGCCCGCGAGTGGGCTCAGAACGCCATCGACACCGGCGGCCGCGGGATGATCCTCATGGGGGCCGGCACCAACCACTGGTTCCACTCCGACCAGATCTACCGGGCCATGCTCGTGCTCACCTCGATCACCGGGTGCCAGGGCCGCAACGGCGGCGGCTGGGCCCACTACGTCGGTCAGGAGAAGGTGCGCCCGCTGATGGGCTTCCAGCACATGGCCTTCGCCCTGGACTGGCAGCGCCCGCCGCGGCACATGAACCAGACCGCGTACTGGTACGTCAACACCAGCCAGTACCGCTACGACACCTTCACCGCCGACGACGTCGATGCCGGCACCGGCATCTTCGCGGGCAAGGGCGTCATGGACCTGCTCGCCCAGTCGGTGCGACTCGGCTGGACCCCCAGCTACCCGACCTTCAACCGCAGCAGCCTGGCGCTGGCGGACGAGGCGGATGCCGCGGGTCAGGAGCCCGCCGACTACGTCGTCGACCAGCTGAAGGCGGGTACCCTCCGGTTCGCCGTCGAGGACCCGGAGGCGGAGGAGAACCACCCCCGCATCCTCAGCCTGTGGCGGGCCAACCTGCTCGGGTCCAGCGCCAAGGGCAACGAGTACTTCCTCAAGCACCTGATCGGCACCGACAACGCGGTCACCGCCGAGCAGGCCCCGCCGGACAAGCGGCCCCAGGGCATCGAGTGGCCCGACGAGGTGCCCGAGGGCAAGCTCGACCTGCTCATGACGATCGACTTCCGGATGACGAGCTCGACGCTGTTCTCCGATGTCGTCCTGCCGGCCGCAACGTGGTACGAAAAGCACGACCTCAACACCACCGACATGCACCCGTTCGTGAACTCGTTCAACCCGGCGATCTCCCCGCCGTGGCAGTCCAAGACCGACTGGGATGCGTGGAAGGCCGTCGCGAAGCGGTTCTCCGAGCTCGCCGTCGACCACCTCGGCACCCGGCGCGACGTCATCGCCAAGCCCCTGTGGCACGACACCCCCGAGGCGATGGCGACGGTCCACGGGGTCGTGAAGGACTGGCGTACGGGAGAGGTCGAGCCGGTGCCCGGCAAGACCCTTCCGGTGATCGCCGTCGCCGAGCGGGACTACACGGCGATCTTCGACAAAATGACCTCGATCGGCCCGCTCCTGGAGAAGGTCGGCATGCTCACCAAGGGCGTACCGTACGACGTCAAGCGCGAGGTCGAGATCCTGCGCCACCGCAACGGGGTCGCTCACGGTGGCGCCGGTGACGGCCAGCCGAAGCTCGACACCGACATCCACATGGCCGATGCGATCCTGCACCTGTCGGGCACGACGAACGGGCACCTGTCCACCCACGGCTTCAAGAACGTGGAGAAGCGCACCGGCACCCTGCTGCACGACCTCGCGGCCGAGCACGAGGGCAAGCAGATCACCTTCGCCGACACCCAGGTCGCACCGGTGCCGGTCATCACCTCACCGGAGTGGTCGGGCTCGGAGAGCGGCGGGCGGCGGTACGCGCCGTTCACGATCAACATCGAGCGCAAGAAGCCCTTCCACACCCTCACCGGGCGTCAGCAGTTCTACCTCGACCACGACTGGATCCTCGGCATGGGAGAGGCGTTGCCGGTCTACCGGCCGCCGCTGAACATGACCGAGCTGTTCGGGGAGACCGCGCTCGGCGAGCAGAACGCCCTCGGCGTCTCGGTGCGCTACCTCACCCCGCACAACAAGTGGTCGATCCACAGCGAGTACCAGGACAACCTCTTCATGCTCAGCCTCTCGCGCGGCGGGCAGACGATCTGGATGTCCGACCTCGACGCCGAGAAGATCGGGGTCGCGGACAACGACTGGATCGAGGCGGTCAACCGCAACGGCGTCGTCGCAGCCCGCGCGATCGTCTCGCACCGGATGCCGGAGGGCACGGTCTACATGCACCACGCCCAGGACCGGCTCATCGACGTCCCCCTCACCGAGACCAACGGGAGACGCGGCGGCATCCACAACTCCCTCACCCGAATCATGATGAAGCCGAGCCACATGATCGGCGGGTACGCGCAGTTGGCCTACTTCTTCAACTACATCGGGCCGACGGGCAACAACCGGGACGAAGTGACGATGATCCGCCGCCGCAGCAACCAGAACGTTGAGTACTGACATGCGCGTCATGGCTCAGATGGCGATGGTCATGAACCTCGACAAGTGCATCGGGTGCCACACCTGCTCGGTCACCTGCAAGCAGGCGTGGACCAACCGTGCCGGCACGGAATACGTCTGGTTCAACAACGTCGAGACCCGGCCCGGCCTGGGTTACCCCCGCGGCTACGAGGACCAGGACGAGTGGCAGGGCGGCTGGGTGATGAAGAACGGCCGCCTCCGGCTGCGCGCCGGCGGGCGCCTGAAGAAGCTGCTCACGATCTTCAGCAACCCCAAGATGCCATCGATCAGCGACTACTACGAGCCGTGGACCTACGACTACGAGACCCTGCTGAGCGCCCCGGCCCAGAAGAACTTCCCCGTGGCCCGGCCGTACTCGTTGATCTCGGGCAAGCCGATCAACGTGTCGTGGAGCGCCAACTGGGACGACGACCTCGGCGGCTCGCGCGAGCACGCGGCCAAGGACGTCATGCTGCGTGGCATCGAGGACAAGGTCACCTTCGAGTTCGAGCAGACCTTCATGTTCTACCTGCCGCGCATCTGCGAGCACTGCCTCAACCCGTCGTGCGCGGCGTCCTGCCCGAGCGGCGCGATCTACAAGCGCGAGGAGGACGGCATCGTCCTCGTCGACCAGGACCGCTGCCGCGGCTGGCGAATGTGCATCACGGGGTGCCCGTACAAGAAGATCTACTTCAACCACAAGACCGGCAAGGCCGAGAAGTGCACGTTCTGCTACCCGCGGATCGAGGTCGGCATCCCGACGGTGTGCTCGGAGACCTGCGTCGGGCGGCTTCGCTACATCGGCCTCGTCCTCTACGACGCGGACAAGGTGCTCGAGGCCGCCACCACCGAGGACGACACCGACCTCTACGAGTCCCAGCTCGGGGTCTTCCTCGACCCCGAGGACCCGGACGTCCGACGCGAGGCGGAGGCAGCCGGCATCCCCGGTGACTGGATCGAGGCGGCCCGGCGCAGCCCGGTCAAGAAGCTGATCATGGACTACAAGGTGGCCCTGCCGCTGCACCCGGAGTACCGCACGATGCCGATGGTCTGGTACATCCCGCCGCTGTCGCCGGTCGTCGACGTCATCAAGGACACCGGCTACGACGCGGAGGACGTCGACAACCTCTTCGGGGCGATCGACACCCTGCGCATCCCCGTCGAATACCTCGCAAACCTGTTCACGGCCGGGGACGTCGAGCCGGTCACCGCGGTGCTCAAGAAGCTCGCGGCGATGCGCTCGTACATGCGCGACATCAACCTCGGCCGCGACCCCCGCGACGAGATCCCGGCGGCCGTCGGGATGGAGGGAGAGGACATGTACGAGATGTTCCGCCTGCTGGCCCTGGCCAAGTACGACGAGCGGTACGTCATCCCGACGGCGCACGCCGAGCAGGCGCACGCGCTCGAGGAGCTCGCCACCGACTGCGCCGTGTCCGAGTACGGCGGCGGGCAGGAGATCTTCGGCGAGGGATCGGGCGGTTCGCCGACCCCGGTGGCCGCCGAGAACATCCGGGTGCGCCGCGAGGCGCAGACCGCCGACAGCCTCGAGGCACTGCCGCCGGACAACCCCCTGCGGGGGCGCGTCAACCTCCTGAACTGGGACGGGCGCGGGATGCCGGACGGCATCTTCCCCGGCTCGGACCAGGGCTCGGGCGCCGGCGCAGAGCGGGTCGACCGATGAAGTGGCGGCGGCACCGGGACGCACGCCCTGGCATCAGCGAGGGCGACCTCGTCGACACCTGGCAGGTGGTCTCGCTGCTGCTCGACTACCCCGATGACGAACTGCTGCAGCGGGTTCCGATGCTGCGCGGCGTCGTCGCCGGCCTCCCCGACGCCCAGCGGATGCCGTTGCTCGAGTTCCTCGACCACCTCGCGACCGCGTCCCTCGGCGCTCTGCAGCGGGAGTACGTCGACACCTTCGACGTCACCCGCAAGTGCTCCCTGCACCTCACGTACTTCACGCAGGGCGACACCCGCCGTCGCGGAGTGGCGCTCGTGGAGTTCAAGCAGGCCTACCGCCGGGCGGGCTTGGAGTTCGACAGCGACGTCGAGCTGCCCGACCACCTGTGCGTCGTCCTCGAGTTCGGTGCGGTGCAGGACTGGGCCACCGCATGGCACCTGCTGACGCGCCACCGGGTCGGGATCGAGGTGCTGCGGGCCGGCCTCGCGCACCGCGACTCGCCGTGGCTGCCGGTGCTGGAGGCGCTGCGCTCGACGCTGCCGCCGCTCGACGGCACCGACCAGGAGGCCCTGATGCGGCTCGTCGCCGAGGGGCCGCCGAAGGAGGAGGTCGGTCTGGAGCCCTACGCGATCGACCCGCGCCTCAACCCCCGCCCCGAACCCGCCGACACCACCGCCATGCTCGGCACGACCATCCCGGTAGGAGCCCCCCGATGACCACGTTCCTGTGGGTGATCGTCCCGTACGTGTGCCTTGCCGTGTTCGTCGTCGGGCACGTCTGGCGCTACCGCTACGACCAGTTCGGCTGGACGACCAGGTCCAGCCAGCTCTACGAGGACAAGCTGCTGCGCATCGGCAGCCCGCTGTTCCACTTCGGCATGCTCGGTGTCGTCGCGGGGCACGTCATCGGCCTGATCATCCCCCAGGTGTGGACCAACGCGCTGGGGCTGACCCCTCACGCCTACCACGTCATCGCACTCGCGGGTGGCATCCCGGCCGGGATCGCCGCGGTCGCCGGCCTGGTGATCCTCGTCTACCGGCGGCGCACGACCGGCCCAGTCTTCAGTGCGACGACCGTCAACGACAAGGCCATGTATGCCGTGCTCGGAACCGTCATCGTGCTGGGCATGTGGAACACCGTGGCGGGCAGCCTGCTGCAGTTCGGTGGCGAGTACAACTACCGCGAGGGCGTCAGCGTGTGGTTCCGCAGCATCTTCGCCCTCCAGCCGCAGCCCGAGCTGATGGCTGAGGCGCCTTTGGGGTTCCAGCTGCACGCCCTGCTCGCGTTCATCCTGTTCGCGATGTGGCCGTTCACCCGGCTCGTCCACGTGTTCTCCGCCCCCCTCGGCTACCTCACCCGGCCCTACCTCGTCTACCGCTCAAAGGACGAGCGGCCGGGGCGCGGGTCGGGCAACCGGGCGCCCCAGCGCGGTTGGGACAAGCCCGAGCTCAGCAAGAAGTGACCGCGTACACCTCGACGGCTCCGCACCCATCCCAGGAGGGACCGATGACCGACCTGACGGCAGCCGAGCAGCAGTGGCAGGACTGGATCCATGAGGCCTGCGCGGCGCTCGACGTCGACCCGGGCGCGGTCGACGTGACCGGCATCCACGCCCTGACCCGCGACATCGCGCACGACGTGGCCCGGCCGATGGCGCCGGTGGGGTCCTACATCCTGGGGCTGGCCGTGGGCGCCCGGGCCGCGCGCGGTGAGCCGGTCGACCCGGAGGCGCTCACGGCAGCGATCCGCTCCACGTTCCCGACCGTTGTCCCGCACCCGGTCTGACTTACCGCCGTCGCGGGTCAGAAGGTGATGCCGCGCGCGGCGAACCGCGCCTTGACCAGCGCAGCCGCGGCCAGACCCTGGTCCGCCAGCGCCTTGGCCCAGGTCGCCTTCACGACGGCCGAGAAGGACGTGTCCGGCGCGTAGTCGAACTGGCTGTCGACCAGGGTGCGGTCCCAGTCGGCCGTCGTGAAGCCCAGGCCGGGGTAGCCGGTGCGGATCTCCCAGAGCGCCTGGCTCCAGATCTGCCCGTCGTAGTGCACCTCGCCCTTCTTGTCGGCCACCGTCAGGTTGCGGTCGAAGCGGCGGATGCAGTGCGGCGCCGAGGTGTACGACGTCGAGTCCCAGTCCATCGGGCAGGCTTCCTCCGCCTTGACCGGCCAGCCGTACTACGCGTCGGCGGCCAGGCCGACCGACACCGCGAGGTAGTCGCCGAAGGCCTCACCGATCGAGCCGGCCTCCTCGCTCGTGCCGAAGCCGGGCACCTGCGCATCATGCACCGCGTGGCCGTACTCGTGCACGATCACCTCGGCGTCCTCGGCGTCGTCCACCCCGCCCTTGCCGAAGCGCAGGTAGTCGTGCTTGTCCCAGGAGAAGGAGTTGTCGACGCCGTACTGGTCGATGCGCACGTCCTGGCTCTCCAGGTTCACCGGGCGCAGCGTGTGGCCGAAGCCCAACGACTGCAGGTACTCCTGCGCCTGGTTGACCCAGAAGTAGGCCATCACCTGCTCGAACCGGTCGCCGTTCCTCAGGTACCTGAAGGTGTTGGTCGTGCTGTACGCCGCTGGCCCGGTGTTGCCGCGCACGTTGGCCCGGGCGCCGACGAGGCGGCCGGATCCGTCGAGGTTGCGCAACTGCACCGTGGCGTACTGGTCGAGGGGAACGGCGCCGGCGGAGTCATTCTGGTCGGTCAGCGACTGGTCGCCCGAGGACTGCACCGGGTTGACCATGAACACGCTGCCCGTGCCCGTCGTGCTGCCGCTGCCGGGCTTCGTCGCGGATGCCGCGGATGCCGCGACGAGCGTGGCCGCGAGCGTGACCCCGAGTGCGAGGGCCACGGCTGGTCTGGTCCGGCAGGTCTTCACGGTGTCTTGCATTCGTCAGTGGGTCGGCCCCGCTCGCCCACCGGCGACGGTACACCTCGACACCACCCCGGCAGCCCCCGAAGGTCGGGTGGCCGGGTGCTCGGGTGGCCGCCTTGACCGCCACCCGAGCACCCGGCTCGGCGACACGTCGCTCAGCGCACCTCGTGGATGCGCGACTCCCAGGGCAGCAGGTCCGGTCCCTCGCGCCCGGGGTGGGTGGCAAGTAGCACGGTGGCGCCGGAGAGGTCGGGGAGGTCCCCGGCATCCGCCGTGACAGGCTGCGACGAGCAGTTGGCGAGCACGACCAACCGGCCGGGCGCGCCCTCACGCACGATGACCCACAGCTGCGGGTGGTCGGGCAGCAGCAGCTCGAACCGGCCGTCGACGACCAGCGGGTTGTCGTGGCGCAGGGCGACCAGGGCCCGGTAGTGGTGGAAGACGGATGTCGGGTCCGCCTGTGCTGCAGCGGCATTGACCTCGACGTGGTTCGGGTTCACCGGCAGCCACGGCTCGCCGGTCGTGAACCCGGCGTGCGGGCCGGCATCCCACTGCATCGGCGTGCGGGCGTTGTCGCGGCCCTTCAGGGCCAGCGCCGCCATCACCGTCTCGAGCGGCACCCCTGCCTCGAGGGCCTGCTCGTGGTACCGGATCGACTCGATGTCGCGGTAGTCGTCGATCGACGCGAAGGGGGCGTTCGTCATCCCCAGCTCCTCGCCCTGGTAGACGTAGGGCGTGCCGCGGTGCAGGTGCAGCACGGTGCCGAGTGTCTTCGCCGAGGCCACCCGGTGCTCGGGGGAGTCGTCACCGAACCGGGTCACCGCGCGGGGCTGGTCGTGGTTGTTCCAGTACAGCGAGTTCCACCCGACGTCGGCGAGACCTTGCTGCCACCCCGCGAGGTTGTGCTTGAGGGCCGGCAGTGCCAGCGGCACGATGTCCCACTTCGCGCCGCCGGGCCGTACGTCGAGGTCGACGTGCTCGAAGGTGAAGACCATGTCGAGCTCGCGGCGAGCCGGGTCGGTGACCCGCCGGGCCAGGTCGATCGTCGACCCCGGCATCTCGCCGACGGTGAGCAGGTGCCCCTCGCTCAGCCCCACCTCG
>JBBQNZ010000065.1:0-22065 GCA_038330415.1 Actinomycetales bacterium
GCAGTAGTCACTCCCTTCTTGCGGCCAGCCATCACGAGCGCGGTGCCCGCCAGCAGCAGCGCCATGCCGATGCCAACGGGACGCCAGGTGTCGCTACCCGTGTGCGCGAGCGCGACCGGCGGCTCACCGGTGTGCACGACAGCTGGAGTGACTGGGTTCGTGGCGTCGTCGACGGCCGCGCACTTCGCGTTGTCGCTCCACGCGTAGAACACCGGAGCGACAGCCGCCGTGTCCGTCACGACACGCTCGTTGAAGAGCGTCCACGACTCGCCGGGGCTCTGTGTCACCCACGAGGCGTCCTCGGAGTTGCGGGACGGCTCAGCGTTGACGACGTAGTACTCGATGTACTCAGGCACCGGCTCGATGTCAGTCACGGTAACCGGGTCAGTCACGCGGTACTCATGAGTCGAGGTGTTGGCCGGAGGCACGGGCTGCGTGAGGTACGGGGCCTTGTTGATCCGGGTCCAGTCACTCCACGGGCCGTAGACCTCGGGAGAAGCCGCGGTCGTGATGACCTTGCGCTCGTCGACCTGCATCCAGCCATCACCCTCGGGCGGGCCGAGCAGCCAGCCGGTGGTCTCGGTCTTGGTGCCGTTGGCGACCTCGCGGGTCTCTCCGGTCGCACGTGCCTGCCAGACGCGGTAGTACCCGGTGTCGCCGTCCTTCCACTGCGCGTGGAAAGCGGGCTCACCGAGCGGCGCATCGCTGTTTTCCCACGTGACGTGGGTCATCGGCGTCCAGATCGTCCACGGGCCGTAGCTCGACCAGTCGCCCCAGGAGCCGTCGGTGCCGGGGGTGCCGTGGTCCCGGTGGAAGAAGGGGCTGTTGCCCCCGCCGGCCTGGAAGGTTCCGTAGGTGTCCTCGGTAGGCCCACCGTTCTCGTGCGGACCCTGCCAGGTGCCGCGCTCGTCGTCCGGGAACGCAGGCGTGTAGTCCTGCGGGCCGGTCGAGTTGTTCGGCGACCAGTTCCACCACAGGTCAGGACCGGCCTGCGTGCCCTCGCAGTAGGTGCGGCTCTTGGTCTGGGTGTACTTGGCGAACTGGTACTGCGTCTTGAAGACGTCCACCGTCCGCTCGTACTTGAACTCCTGGTGCGACGCCTCCTCGACCGCCGGGGTGTAAGTCCGGCCTCGGCCCTCGATGTTCCACTCCTGGTGGGTCACCGCGTCCTGCCCGGGGATGACCCGCAGGTACTGGCCTTCGGGGTGGGTCACGGCGTCGCTGCCGGGGAGCACCCACGACTTGGTGGTGTCGCACTTGGCGTCCGTCTCGAAGGTGGACACCTTGTCCTGCACCGCGCCCTGGGGAACGTCGGTGAGGCTCTTGACGACGATCGGGTTCGCGGCACTTGTACCGGGAACCACTGTCGTTGCGTTGGCTGTTGCGATGCCGCCCATTGTCAAGAGGGCACTCGCGGCTGTTATGGCCGCAACCCTCATGTACCTGGACATGGTTTCCTTTCCCTGCATTGTGGTGATTCGGGTCTTTGTCGGCCTTGCCTCCAGCCGTTGTCGGTGAAGCTGGCCGAGTTGTGCTCGAAGAACGGCGACACTCCGTCGTGATGTCCTTGGGGTTCAGCCCTCTGCCGATGGCGTACGTGACCGTCCAGCCCTTGAGCACCTGGGTGTCCGGGCTGCCGCTGACGTGGTCGTCCAAGATCTGCTCGGCCTCGCCGGAGGGCACGCTGGAGCTGGCCATGCTCGGGTCGAAGGTCTTGCTGGTGCCGTTCTGATGGTCACCTGGACCTTGACTGCCGTGGCCTTGCCCTCAGCGCAAGCCGCGTAATCCGACGGCTTGAGCTTCTTGGATGCAGCCGGGTACCGGGGACGCGGGGTGGTCACAGCGCGGCCTGTGCGGGGCTTGCGCACGTTGCTGTCGGGACCGGGGTGGTGCCGGCCCAGGCTGTGCGGCCACCAGCACCTGCGAATCCTGCACCGATCACGGCGATCGAGTCGGCGGCACGGCGGATATCGGTGGGGGCTCGGGTGCCCATGACTTCCTCTTCCCTGCGAAGCTGGGCCGGCCCGGTGGTAGGTCTGCGCGGGACGTTGCCCAGGCTGACTACTCGACAGTAACATTAAAGGTTTGGTCAATAAATGGTAAAGGCCGTGCCAAGACGCAACTGTGACGTACACCATGGCCGGATGCCGCGGGGCGCCCGGCCGGACCAGAACATCACCGGGACCAGGGGTGGTGCACCGAGGCTGGGGAGGCTCGACGCAGGCGCCTCCGCCGTCGCCGAGGCAGCAGGGCGACCTTGCTCAGCTGCCGGTCGGGCGCGACAGGCGGTCGAGCACCCCGAGCAGCAGGGCCTCGCGCAGCGGGGCCGGGCAGGCGTCGAGCAGGGCGTTGACCGAGGCCATCCGGCGGGGCAGGGTCAGGGTGCCGTCGCTGCCCGCGAGCCCGGCCGCGGCGAGCAGCCCGGCGAACCCGGCGTCGTCGAGGGTCGCGGGGTCGATCGACCCGAGCAGGGCGGCCAGCCCCGGGTCGAGGGCCACCGGGCCGGCAGCGCGCGCGGCTTCCGCCGACTCGCTCAGGGCGACGACGAGCTCGGGCACCGACGGCGCGGTCGCGGCCGACAGGGTGAGGTGCAGCGTGGGCGGCACGCCGCCGAACGACAGCTGAGGCTGCACGAACCAGCCTCGCTCGAGCATCTCGTCGGCCACCGTGAAGACGTCGCAGGAGCCGTCGGCGACGAGGGCGACCAGCGTCGAGTCGGGCGCGACGAGCACGCTCAGTCCTGGGATGCCGTCGACGGCGGTCGCCACCGCGAGCGTCGCCTCGCGCGCCTGCCGGGCCAGGTCGGCATACCCCTGGACGCCGATCCGCTGCGTCACTGCCCACGCCGCCGCGAGCGGACCGCCGGAGCGCGTCGACTGCATGGTGCTGTTGAGCATCGTGTAGCCGGGCCAGTTGGCCGAGGCGAAGAAGTGGCCGCGGCGCAGCGCCGGCGTGCGGTGCAGCAGCACCGAGACACCCTTGGGGGTGTAGGCGTACTTGTGCAGGTCGACGCTGATGCTGGTGACCCCCTCGACCGCGAAGGTCCACGGCGGGGCGTCGTCGAGGTGCGGCAGCACCCAGCCGCCGATGCAGGCGTCGACGTGGCAGCGGATGCCGCGCCCCGCGGCCATCGCCGCTATCTCGGGAACGGGGTCGACCACGCCGTGGGCGTACGACGGTGCGGAGGCGACGACGAGCACGGTGCTGTCGTCGACGGCATCCGCCATCGCGGCGGGGTCGGCGCGCAGCGTGCCCGGGTCGACGTCGACCAGCACCGCGCGCACCCCCAGGAACTCCGCCGCCTTGTGGAAGGCGGCGTGAGCAGAGGTGGGAATGACCATGCTCGGGTCGCTGGTGCCCGGGGAACCCTGCCGGGCGGCCAGCACCGCGAGCAGGATCGACTCCGTGCCACCGGAGGTGACCGACCCGGCGAACCCGACGGGCGCGTCGAGCAGGCCGCCGGCGAGCGCGACGAGGTCGTTCTCCATGTGCAGCAGCGAGGGAAAAGCCGTGGGGTCCAAGCCGTTCGACGCGGCGAACATCGCGAGCGCCTCCAGACCCACGGCATCCGCGTCGGCGAGCCCGGAGTCGTAGACGTAGGCCAGCGTGCGACCACCGTGCGCTGGCAGGTCGTGGGTCTGCAGCTCGCGCAGGGTGGCGAGCACGGCTTCGGCGGTCGGTGAGGTCACCGGGACACCTCCTGGTCGAGCCGGTACGTGCGCAGCACCAGCAGGGACACCCCGACCAGCGCGGCCGGGATGATCGTGAAGCCCAGCGCGATCGCGGTGTGGGCCGAGTCGGGTTGCACCGCAGCGGAATCGGTGGACGAGACGTACCCGCCGAGAGCGAGCACACCGGCATACAGCAGAGGGCCGAGCGCGAGGCCGAGCGTCTCGCCGGCGGTCCAGACCCCGGTGTAGGT
The DNA here is from genome assembly GCA_038330415.1 of Actinomycetales bacterium. Lineage (GTDB taxonomy): Bacteria > Actinomycetota > Actinomycetes > Actinomycetales > Dermatophilaceae > Fodinibacter. Next base: position 3,923 of record JBBQNZ010000065.1, read on the forward strand.
GCCGGCGCGGCTCTCGCCGGTGCGGGCGGTGTCGGCGGCGGCGACGTCGGGCAGCATCGCGAGGGGGAACATCTGGCAGGCCGCGTAGCCCACCCCCACCACGGCGACGCTGGCGGCGGTGGCGGCGACGCCGACCCGCACGGTGAGCAGCGTGGCCAGCGCCCCGCCGGCCAGTAGGACCGAGCCCCAGAGGTAACCGGTGCGCTTGTCGCGCCGCTCGCCGACCCGCTGCCACAGCGGGGTCACGAGCAGGGCCGGCGCCACGAAGCAGACGAACAGGATCGTGGAGGCGCCCGCGCTGCCGAGCAGCACCCGGGCGACGTAGTCGACCCCGGCGAGCATCGCCCCGGTGGCGAGCGCCTGCAGCACGAAGACGATGAGCAGGGTGCGGAACTCGCGCGAGGCGGCGACCACGCGCAGCTGGTGGGCCAGGCTGCCGCCGGCCGTGGCGGCATCCGTCATCTGGGTGTTGCGGGTGCCCCACCAGGCCCCCACGGTGCCGACGAGGATGAGGGTTCCGACGAACAGGCCCACCCCGCGGTAGCCCCACTGCGGGCCGAGCTGGTTGCGGATGACGGGTGAGAGGCCGCCGCTGATGAGGATGGTGAGGGCGAGGATCGCCACCCGCCAGGTCATCAGCCGGGTGCGCTCGTCGTAGTCGTCGGTCATCTCGGCGGGCATCGCCACGTAGGGCACCTGGAAGAAGGCGTAGGCGGTGGCGCAGGCGATGAACAGCACGACCACCCACGTGGTGGCCAGGCCGGTCGGGGAGGTGGGGCCGGTGAACAGCAGCACGAAGGCCAGCGCCAGCAGGGTGCCGGAGCGGATGAGGAACGGCCGGCGGCGTCCGCCGGGGTTGGTGGAGCGGTCGCTGATGCGCCCGGCGACCGGGTTGAGGATGACGTCCCACGCCTTGGGCAGGAAGACCACCAGGCCGGCGAGCCCGGCCGTCACCCCGAGCCGGTCGGTGAGGTAGGGCAGGAGCAGCAGGCCGGGGACCGTGCCGAACGAGCCGGTCGCCACCGAACCGAGGCCGTAGCCGCGCCGGGCGGAGGGGGTGAGGCGCGCCCTCGGTGACGTGGAGGACGCCGGTGTCGAACCTGGGGTGGGCGCCGCTGCCATGTCCGGACCCTAGTGGTGATGATGTGGCGGTGGGAACGCGTCAGAGGTTTCGAGGCCGGATCGCCGGGGTGGGGTCCACCAGCGGTGTGCGGGTCGTGGTCGGGTGGTGGCGCGAGAGCCCGTTCGGGCCGTTCGCCGACGCGATGGTCGAGCGCGCCGACGGGCACCGCATCCTGGTGGCGCCCAGCGAGCGGGTGCGGGAGCTCGTTGCCACCACCTACGTGTTCGACGAGACCCGGGTCGAGCCGTTCACCGTGTCGGCCGGCGGTGCCGCGGGGTCGCTGTGGGTGGTGGAGTCCTCGTCGCTGTCGCTGCGCGTCGGGGTGGGCCGCCGGATGCCGGTGGGTCACCTCCTGCGGCTGGTGCCGCGCGGCGTGGCGCAGAGCCCGGCGTTCGCGACCGTGGCCGACCCGGTGGCCCGGGTGGCGATGCGTGGGGTGCGAACGCGGGGCATGGCCCGGGCCGGGCGGCGCGAGTACTACGGCGCCACCGATCTGCGAACGGTCACGTCGCTCACCGGCGCGCTGGACGGCATCCCGCTCGGCGGCCTGGCGCCGGTCGACCCGGCCTGCCGTTTCGGCTTCTCGTCGACGCCGAAGCGGCCGTCGGTGACCGACGTGGTCACCACCATCGTCGAGACCGGCTGACCCGAGGTCCGGGCAGCGGGTTCCGAACCCCGCGCGCCATCACAACCTTCGACAGGTTCGCATCCAGCGACGCATGGCCGGGTACGACGCGGGTGTGCCCCGTCAACGCTCCCGGATGCCGCCCGCCCGCCACCCGTGGGCGGCCGCCCTCGCGGTGCTGGCGACGGGGCTGACCGCGGCGGCCCGGGCCGGGCTCGGACCCACCTCGCAGGTGTTCGGGTCGTTCCCCTACCGCGCGCCGACCGGCGAGCGCACCGTGGCGCTGACCTTCGACGACGGCCCCAACGAGCCCTGGACCTCGCGGCTGCTCGACACCCTGGCCGACAAGGGGGTGCCCGGGACGTTCTTCCAGGTCGGCCGGTGCGCCCGGCGGCACCCGGAGGTCACCCGGCGGCTCATCGACGAGGGGCACGTGCTCGGCAACCACAGCGAGAGCCACGCCTTCTCCCGCTACGCGACGCAGCCCACCCAGCGGCGTGAGGTGGAGCGTGGCCGGGCCACCCTGCACGAGGTGTCCGGCGTCGCTCCACTGCTCTACCGGCCGCCGTGGCTCTGCCACTGGCCATGGGTGCTGCGCGGCATCGCCGGCACCGGCTCGCAGGTCGTCTCCGGCACCTTCGCCTCGCCGTTCGAGCTCATCCAGCCGCGGCCCGAGGTGCTCGTGGCGGGGGCGGTGCGCCGGGCGCGGCCGGGTGCCATCGTCATCCTGCACGACGGTCGTGAGGCTCGCGGCGGTGACCGCAGCGCCTCGGTGGCGGCCGTCGGGCCGCTGGTCGACCGGCTGCGCGACTGCGGCTACTCGTTCACGACCGTCGACCGCCTGCTCGGCGTGCCCGCTTACGCGACGGCGGCGGCATGAGCCGCACCGACGTGGCCGTCGCCTCCACCGAACCGGGAGTCCGCGACGACGTGCGACGGCTGGCCCCGGTGCTCACTGCCCTGATGGCCGGGCTGGTGCTCGCCGAGCTCGACGCGACGATGCTGGCCACCGCGCTGCCCACCGTGGTCGGGGAGCTCGGCGGCAGCGACCAGCTGCTGTGGGCCACCACGGCCTACCTCGTCACCGGCACGGTGATGATGCCGGTGCTCGGCCGGCTCGGTGACCTCCTGGGGCGGCGGCCGGTCTTCCTCGCCGCCCTGTCGGTGCTGGTCGTGGGCTCGGTGCTCGGCGGGCTGGCCCGCGACCTGCCGACCCTGGTCGCCGCCCGGGCCGTGCAGGGCCTGGGCGGTGGGGCGCTCGTGGTGCTGGTCTACGCGGTGCTCGCCGACCTGCTGCCCGCGCGCCGCCGGGCACCGGTGATGACTGCCGTCGGGGCGGTGTTCGCTGCCTGCGCGGTGGCGGGGCCACTGCTCGGCGGCTGGCTCGCGGAGACCGTCGGGTGGCGGTGGGTCTTCTGGGTCAACGTGCCCGTGGGGGTGCTGGCCGTCGCGCTCGCCGCCCGCACGCTGCCCCGGGGGCGGCCGCAGGGCACACGGGTGCACCTTGACGCCGTCGGTGTCGCCCTACTCACCGCGACCGTGCTCTCGCTGACCCTGCTCGTCACAGTGGCCGCGCGCCCGGGCGCCCCCGGGGCGACGCTGGGGGTCGGTGCGGCAGTGACCGGGCTGTTCGCGCTGGCGCTGGTCGTCGTGGAGCGGCGCTCCCGGCATCCGCTGCTGCCGCCGCTGCTGTTCCGCGACCGCACCTTCGTCGTCGCAGTGGTCGCCGGCCTCGTGCTGGGCGCCGCCATGTTCGGCACCGTGGGCTACCTGCCGACCTACCTGCAGATGGCTGCGGGGCTGAGCCCGCGCGGGGCCGGCCTGATGATGCTGACCCTGATCGCTGGCCTCGGCGGTGCCGCGGTCGTGGCGGCCCAGGTGGTCGCGCGAACCGGCCGCCACCGGGTCCTGCCGATCCTGGGGGCGGTGCTCACCGCGACGGCGCTGGCCCTCATGTCGCGCTGGAGTGCCGATACCTCTCTGGTCACGGTCGGGGGCTGTCTCGCGCTGCTCGGCATCGGCATCGGCTGCGCCTGGGAGGTGCTGGTCGTCGTCGTGCAGAGCACCGTCCCCAGCCGGCACGTCGGCATCGCCACGGCGACCAACGGGTTCTTCCGCGAGGTGGGGGTGCTCGTCGGCTCGACGATGGTCGGCGCCGCGTTCACCGGGCGGCTGCACGAGGGCGTGCTCCCGCTGGAAAGGTCGACGGGGATGCCGGTGGGCTCGCTGACGCCCGAGCGGGTCGCCATGCTGCCGGCCGGGGCCCGCGCGGAGGTGGCCGCGGCCTATGCCGGCGCGCTGACCCCGGTGTTCCTGGTGCTCGTGCTGCCGGTCGTGGTCGGCGCCGGGCTCCTGCTGCTCGTGCGTCGCCTGCACCTGCCCACGTCGCTGCCGGAGACCCGCGAGCTCGACGACGGTGCGCTCGGAGGGGGCCGCGGCACCACGAGAGGCACCGGCACCACGAGAGGCACCGGCACCGCGGCCGGCATCCGCGACGCCCGCGACGTGCTCGTGGGGCAGCGACCGTGAACGCGCCGCGCTTCTCGGTCGTCGTGCCCGCCCACAACGAGGCCGACGTGCTCGGCCGCACCCTGGGGTCGCTGCGGGCGCAGGACTTTCCCGGAGCCGTCGAGGTGGTCGTCGTCGACAACGGCAGCGTCGACGGCACCGCCGACCTCGCGCGGGCGGCGGGGGTGCGGGTGGCCCAGGAGCCCGCCCTCGGGGTCTGTGCCGCTCGGCAGCGGGGCACCGACGTCGCCCGCGGGCAGATCGTCGCCTCCACGGATGCCGACACGGTGCATCCACCCGACTGGCTGACCAGGATCGACGCGGCCTTTCATGACGACCCCGACCTCGTGGCCGTGGCCGGCCCGTGCCGCTACGAGGACCCACCGGGCTGGGCGGCCGTCCTCCCCCGAGTGGGCTTCGCGGTGGTGGCCGCGGCGCACCGGCTCACCGGGTGGGTCGGCTACGTGACGGCCACGAACGTCGCTTTCCGCCGCGAGGGCTTCCCGGGCTACAACACCACCCTCACCCAGGGCGGTGACGAGGTCGACCTACTGCGCCGGCTTCGTGGCCAGGGCCGGGTCACCTGGGACCCCGCCAACACCGTGCACACGTCGTCGCGCCGGCTCGACCAGGGGCTGGCCCACACCCTGTTCGTCTCGTACGGCTACTACTACGCGGCGGGGCACGTCGTGAACCGGCTGGCTCGCCGCCGGGTGGTGGGGGTGGCCCCGCCGATCCGGCCGGGTGACGCGGGGCAGGTGCGGCGGGTGCGGCAGCGCTGGCGGTGGGTCGTCGGCGGCGTCGGCGCGGCTCTACTGGTGGTCCGGCTGGCCCGTCGCACCTGAGCCAGGCCCGGCGGCTGGCCCGTCGCACCTGAGCCAGGCCCGGCGGCTGACCAGCGCACCAGCCGGTCGAGTGAGCAGGACGCGCCGTGCCGTGATGCGAATCCCGCTCACGTCCTGCTCACTCGATGACGCGGAGTGCCGGACGGACCGTGTCGCGAACCCCCACGGCACCTCTACTCACTCGATGACGAGGTCGGCCGGATCGAGCTCCAGGGCCCGGGCGAAGCGGCGCAGGCAGGCCCGGCGTCGAGCACCGCCGAAGACATCCTCGGCGTAGATCTCGATCACCCGGTAGTCGTTGTCCTCGGCACTGCTGGCTCGGGACGAGTCCGCGCTACGCCGCTTGCGGGAGCCGTGGTCGGCCCCTTGGTACTCCCCGACGACGCGCTGCCTGCGCCACACGAAGTCACCGTCGAGCAGCCACCCGCCGTGGGCGTCGCGCACGGGGGCGTTGAGCTCGGGTTCGGGGAAGCCGGCGCGGTGGAACATCAACCGCGCCCGAGTCTCCATCGCCGACCGTGAGTGCGACCTGACGAGGGGAAGTGCCTGCAGGAGCTGTGCCTTGCCGCGCGGCCGCACTCGAGCGTCGAGAGCCGCCCCGAGGATCGCGGTTCCTGACCCGGACGGCAGGCTGACCCCCATCGGTGCGCCGACGGCCTCGGCGAGCTGCTGCATCTCGAGCTGCCGGGCTGCCGCGTCACCCGCGACCACGAGGTCGTCAACACCCAACCCACGACCGACCACCTCGCCGAGGTCGACCCAGGTGTCGGCCAGCCCCACCACGTGCAGCCCGTCGACAGCGACCAGCTCGCGGCACTCCAGCCCTCGGTGCCCACGGCACCCCCGGCGCCGGACCTGCGCAACCGGGGTGGGGCGGATGACGTCGAGCACGTCTTTTGCCTCCATGGCCGCGGGCAGCGGCAGCTTCCACAACAGCGCGGCCGTCACGTGCGAGAACGCCGCATCGCCGGGCATTCCCGTCGCGAACGCGGCAGCCCGCTCGGGCAGCGAGGTGGGGACTGATGCCGTGCGCACGCCACGGGTCGGCGCGTGCACCCGCCGTGGGCGCAGGTCCGCGCCGCGCACCCCGGCGGCCCGCCCCTCCGACACCGTGAAGGGGCGGGCGGCCAGTGCCTCGGGCAGGTCTCGACCCCGCATCACCCCACGATGCCGGGGTCCGCAGGGCGCCCCGGTGAGTTCTCCACAGGCCCCAAGGTCGAGTGAGCAGGACATGCGGAGCGAGCGTCGCCATCCCGGGCATGTCCTGCTCACTCGACTCACGGGGGTCGAGCGTTCTCGCCCCGGACGGGCCTCAGGGGCTGGGGCTGGCCCGGAGCAGCTTGTCGTCGTCGCCGTTGGTGGTCGTCACGTACAGGGCACCGTCGGGCCCCATCCGCGCCGCCCGCAGCCGCCCGTACGGCCCGTTGGTCGCCTCGGGCACCGCCACCTTCGCCAGGGTCCCGTCGTCCTTCAGGGTCAGCAGCAGCAACTTGGCACCCTTGAGCGCCGTGACGACCAGTGCCCCCTCGAGCCCGCCCCACAGCGGCCCCTCGAGGAACTCCGCCGCACACACTGCCTGGGTGGTCCTCCCCGACTGCCAGATGGCCGGCACGGCATCCGGGTAGCGCGTGCGGTCGGTCATCGGCACGCTCTCGTCGTAGCCACCGACCGTGCCGCCCTGCGAGGGGTCCCAGCCGTAGTTGGCGCCCGGCTCGATGCGGTTGACCTCGTCGTTGAAGCTCGGACCGTGCTCCGCCGTGTAGACCGCCCCGGTGCCCGGCTGCACCGCCACGCCCTGCAGGTTGCGGTGCCCGTAGCTGAGCACGTAGCGCTCACGAGCGTTCGACGCCGAGGCAAAGGGGTTGTCCGGCACTGGTTTCCCGGTCGCGAGGTCGAGCCGGAGCACCTTCCCACCCAGCACCGTGCGGTCCTGCGGGATATCACCCTGCGCCGTGTCACCGGTGCCCACCAGCAGCGCCCCGTCGGCGGCGATCTCCGGCCGGCAGCCCGAGTGCCGCCCGGTCGAGATCGGCAGCCCGGCGAGCAGGGTCTTCACCCGTTCAGCGGAGCGCTCGTCATCCGACAGCCGCCAGGTGACGAGCCGGATGTCCTTGGGGTCGCCGCCCTCCTGGTAGGTCTGGCAGGTCGTGAACTCCCGCGACGTCGCGAAGTCGGGGTGCACGACCATCCCCATCAGGCCACCTTCGCTCTGCACGAAGACGTCGTCGAGATCGGCCCTCACCGTGCTGCGCATCGCCCCCTTGCGCAGCCCCGACACCAGCGAGATCCGCCCCGGCCGCTCGGTCACCAGCACCTTCCCGTCGGGCAGGAAGCCGATGTCCCAGCCGTGCTCGAGCCCAGCGGTCACCACCTCGACGGCGAGCTCGGGCACGGCGGTGTTGCGCGGCGCCGGGCTCGCAGACGGTTCACTGCTCGCGGATGCCGTGCCACTGCCGGATGCCGTGGAGCGCACCGTCGACGGCACCTCGCCGACCGAGTCGTCCCCCGAGCAGGCGGTCAGGGCCAGGGACGCGAACAGGGCGAGCCCGGTGAGCGGGGCGACGAACCGGGATCTCATGCCCCAGTCTCACCCGGGAAGGTCGGTCGTGGCTCGTTCGTAGTCCTTCGACAACGCGGTGAGGTCGGCGCGGTAGTCGGCGATCCGGCATCCGCGGCCGTTGGGCTTGAGCAGGATCCCCTCGGCCGCCCACCGCTCGCGCACCTCGTCCATCAGCGGCACCGGCAGGTCGCCGTAGGAGCTGCAGACCCGCCACCACGTGACGTTCGAGCCGTAGGTGCTCATCACCCGGCCCACCAGCCGGGGGCCGACCCCGACCAGCGCCCCGATGTCGCCGTACGACACGACCCGGCCGCGGGGCACCTGCTCCACGGCCCGCAGCACCCGCTCCACGACGACGTCGTCCACCCGCCGCAGTCTGCCCGACCGGCGCCGCCCGGAGCCGCCGCGCACCCTTGCGCCGCGTGCGCCCGCGCGAGAGCATCACCGGGGCAGCGACGACGACACGAGGGAGGTGCCATGGCACACCGCACCGACCTGCTCGTCATCGGCGCCGGCCCCTACGCCTACTCGGCCGCCGCGTGCGCCCGGGATGCCGGCGTCGACACCACGGTGGTCGGCGTGCCGATGAGCTTCTGGCGCGAGCAGATGCCGGCCGACATGTTCCTGCGCTCCGGGCCCGACTGGCACCTCGACGCCGCCGGCGAGCACACCTTCGCGGCTTACTTCGAGGACCGTGGCCTGCGCCGGGCCGACCTCGACCCGGTGCCGATCGGGGTGTTCCTCGACCACACCCACTGGTTCCGCGCCCAGAAGGGGTTCGACGTCGACCAGCGCCTCGTCGACAGCCTGCAGGTCGATGCCTCCGGCGAGGGCTTCGTCGCGACGATGGAGGACGGCACCACCATCGCCGCCGACAAGGTGCTGGCCGCGCCCGGCATCCGGCACTTCGTCACGCTGCCCGCCTGGCACGAGGGCGTGCCCGAGCACCGGCGGGCCCACACCTGCGACCTCGTCGACTTCGACGCGCTCGCCGGGGCGCGGGTCGTCGTCATCGGCGGGCGGCAGAGCGCCTACGAGTGGGCCGCCCTGCTCTGCGACCACGGCGCGGCCACGGTCGCCGTGGTGCACCGGCACCCGGCCCCGGCGTTCGAGCGGGTCAGCTGGGAGTTCGTGAACCCCTACGTCGAGCAGACCCTCGCCCAGCGCGGCTGGTGGCGGGGCCTGTCGGCCGAGGAGCAGCGAGCCATCGCGCTGCAGTTCTGGCAGGTCGGCCGGCTCACCCTCGAGCCCTGGCTGACCCCGCGCCTGAAGCCCGACGTCGTCACGGTGCACCCCGGCTGCGAGGTGGTCGACGTCGAGGAGGGCGTCGGGGCCACGGTGCTCGGCCTCACCGACGGCACCCGGCTCACGGCCGACTTCGTCGTGTTCGCCTCGGGCTACCGCGCCGACATCGGTCGGGTGCCCTACCTCGAGCCGGTGCTCGACGAGCTCGCGGTGGCCGACGGCTTCCCGCAGCTCAGCGAGGGGTTCGAGACGACGGTGCCCGGCCTCTACCTCACCGGGTTCGCGTCGACCCGCGACTTCGGCCCCTTCTACGGCTTCACCAAGGGCTGCCCCTCGTCGGCCACCCTGGCGGTCGCCGACATGCTGCGCTGAGCGAACGGGGCGCGGCAGCGGCCCGCGACGCGGCTGCCCCGGGGGGTCACCGGCCGAGCTGCGAGCCGAGCTCCCACGGGGCCACCGGTGAGTGCTCGAGCACCCAGGTCTCGACGTCCTGCATGAGGCCGGTCGCCACGAGCAGGCCGATGACGACGAAGAGCACGCCGAGGCCACGACGGAACCAGGAGTTCGGGTCTGCGGCCCAGCGCAGTCGCCGCACCGCTCGCTGCCCCAGCAGGGCGATGGGCAGGAGGACGCCCACCAGCCCCGCCACGTAGGCCGTGAGGAGCGCCAGGCCACGGGCGGGCTCGGCGGGCAGCACGGTCACGACGACGTAGCCGAACAGCGGGCTGCACGAGGTGAACACCGGGCCGAGCGCCACCCCGGTGAGCACCGCCCCGAGCGTTCCCCGCCGGCGGTGCGCCGCGGACAGGCCGAGGGCGCTACGTCGGCTGAACCCGGTCGCCGCCGAGAACCGGTCCCAGGCCTCGGGGACCACCGCTGCCAGGCCGAGCACGATGAGCAGGCCCCCGCTCACCCACCGCCACACCGAGGGGGGCACGTCGATGAGCGCGGTGGTCGCGCGCAGGGCGAGGGTGAACACGAACACCGACGCGCCGAGCGAGGCGGTCACGACCACGGCCCGCCGCACCGCGTGCGAGTCGGCCGCTCCGGAGATGGATCCTCCCACGACGACCGGCAGCAGCGAGAGGGCGCAGGGAGCCAGCGTGGTCAGGGCCCCCGCGAGGACGGCCCCGACCAGGGCCAGTGGCATGTCAGACCGTCTTCGCGAGGATCTCGGCGCCGCCCTCCGAGCCGGTCCACTTCGCGAGCTCGGCCCCCGAGGCGTCGACCTGCACGAACGTGTGCTGCGTCGTGACGCCGTACTGCTTGCGCAGGTCGCCTTCGCTGTCGAAGTCGACCTTGACCAGGGTGAGCCCGGCCGGGATGCCGTCACGTGCGATGGCCCGCTCAGTCGCCCGGCACGTGGGGCACCACGGCGCGTGGAAGAAGTAGACGACCTTGGTCCCCTCCCGAGAGGCCATCACCTCGGTGTACTCCGCCCTGCTCAAGTAGGCGCCCGCGGGCACCGCTGACTCCGACGGAGCGGGCGAGCCGCCGGACGCCGCCGGGCTCGGGGGCACGCTCACGGCGGGTGCCGAGCCCGCCGGCGACACCGATGTCTCACTCGCCGTGCCGCAGGCCACGAGGACGAGGAGGGCCACCACCGCGGTGGTCGCTGCGAGTGGGGAGGTCGGGCTGGGGCGCATCTGGCTCTCCTCGGTCGGGCACGTCCAGCCAGTCCAACCCAATCGTTCCGGTTTCACCAGACCCCGGGGCAGGTCGTGAGAACTCGGTAACAACTCGCCGGTCCTCCGGGCGCTGGCCACGGGCGCTCGTCCGCCCTACCCTCACACCCAGGTGTCCTGTGACGGGCCAGCACGATGGGTGGTGACGGTGACGGTGACGGTGAAGCGCGTGGCCGCGGTCCTGGTGCTCCTCGTGCTCGGGGTGATCAGCCTCCCGCTGGTCGCGTCGGTCCTCGACGGCCAGGGCACAGAGAACTTCATCCTCCCGGTGCAGCTCGTGCTGATGGCCCTGGCCGGTGCCCTCGCGGCCTGGCTGGTGCCGACCCTGGGCGGCGCCGATGCAGGCCGGCGCCGCGGCATCATCGTCGGCGCGCTCTTCGGGCTGGGCGCGGCGGTGTTCGGGCTGGTCATCTTCTTCCTGCTGCTCAACGGCATCTCCGGCGCCTGACCGAGTCGTCGCACCACCACGGCCGGATGCCGGGACGCCGCCGGTCCGTGCGGCGCGTCACCCCGGGCCGACCCGTCGGCACCCCTGCCGGGCTGGAACACTGGCCCCATGCGCCGAGTCGTCCAGAGCAAGAAGCTGCAGCACGTCCGCTACGACGTGCGCGGGCCGATCCTGGTCGAGGCTCAACGGCTCGAGGCCGAGGGCCACAAGATCCTCAAGCTCAACATCGGCAACACCGCACCGTTCGGCTTCGAGGCCCCCGAGTCGATCGTCGCCGACATGATCCACAACCTGCCGCTCAGCCAGGGCTACGCCGACTCGCGCGGCATCTACTCCGCCCGCACCGCGGTGGCGCAGTACTACCAGTCGCACGGCCTCACCGACACCGCCGTCGACGACGTCTACATCGGCAACGGCGTCTCCGAGCTCATCACCATGGTGCTGCAGGCCTTCGTCGACGACGGCAACGAGGTGCTGGTGCCGGCGCCCGACTACCCGCTGTGGACCGGCGCGGTGTCGCTGTCCGGGGGAACGCCGGTGCACTACCGCTGCGACGAGGGCAACGGCTGGAACCCCGACCTGGCCGATATCGAGGCCAAGATCACCGACAACACGCACGCCCTGGTGATCATCAACCCGAACAACCCGACGGGGGCGGTCTACTCCGAGGAGGTCGTGAAGGCCTTGGTCGACATCGCCCGCCGCCACGACCTGGTCGTGATGGCCGACGAGATCTACGAGAAGATCCTCTTCGACGACGCCGTGCACCACCACGCGGCATCCTTCGCCGGCGACGACGTGCTCTGCCTGACCTTCAGCGGGCTGTCCAAGGCCTACCGGGTGTGCGGCTACCGCGCGGGCTGGGTGATGGTCAGCGGGCCGAAGCACATCGCCGAGGACTTCCTCGAGGGCCTCACCCTGCTGTCGAACATGCGGATGTGCGCGAACGTGCCTGCGCAGCACGCCATCCAGACCGCGCTGGGGGGCTACCAGTCGGTGACCGAGCTGATCGTGCCCGGAGGACGCTTCCACGAGCAGAGCAAGCTGGCCTCGAAGCTGCTCAACGAGATCCCCGGCGTCTCGTGTGTCGAGCCCCGCGGCGCCCTGTACTGCTTTCCCCGCCTCGACCCCGAGGTCTACCGGATCGAGAGCGACGAGGCGTTCGTCATCGACCTGCTGCGGGCCAAGAAGATCCTGGTCACCCACGGCACCGGCTTCAACTGGTTCGAGCCCGACCACTTCCGCCTGGTGACCCTGCCCGACGTCGAGGTGCTCACGGAGGCCATCGGCCGCATCGCCGAATACCTCGAGACCCTGCGGGCCTGACCCCGTGGCCGACCCCGGGCCCCGCCCGGACCTCGCGCTGCTGGCCTCCGTCGCCGTCGGCGGGATCGTCGGCTCACTGGGCAGGTACGCCGTGGGCGTCGCAGTGCCGCACGACCCCGGCGCCTTCCCGTGGGCGACGTTCGTCGTCAACGTCACCGGCGCCTTCGCGATGGGGCTGCTCGTCGCCTACCTGGTCGACCGCCCCGGCGTGCACCGGCTGGCCCGGCCGCTCGTGGGCGTCGGGGTGCTCGGCGGGTGGACGACCTTCTCGGCCCTCGCGGTGGATGCCGTGCAGCTCGGTTCGGCCGGCCAGGAGCAGGTCGCGCTGGTCTACGTGACGGCCACCTTCCTCCTCGGCACGCTCGCGGTGGCAGCCGGTTCCCTTCTGGGGCAACGCGTCTGGCCGGGGCCATGACCCTCACCAGCGCACTGCTCGTCGCCCTCGGTGCCGCCGTCGGCGCGCCGTTGCGCTACCTGGCCAACCACGGCATCCGGGCTCGGTTCGGCGGCACACCGGCGGCCGGGACGCTGGTCGTGAACGTCGCCGGGTCGTTCGTCCTCGGCCTGCTCGTGGGTGCCGGCGTCGGCAGCGCGCCGCTGGCCCTGGTCGGCATCGGGTTCTGCGGCGCCCTGACCACCTTCTCGACGCTTGCCCTCGAGATCTGGGACGCCCTCGCCGACGACCGCTACGCGCACGCCGTGGCCAACGTCGCACTGTCCCTCACCCTGGGGCTGGGCGCGGCATCGCTCGGCTGGGCGCTCGGGGGCGGCTGACCGTCCTCACATCGACCAATAGGTCACGGGAGGGACAGGGCAGCCGACCCTGACGTGACCTATTGGTCGATCCGGGGACAGCGGTATGCCGCCCGCTCGGCTGAGCGGACGGCATACCGTTGGTTCCCTCGGGGAGAGTCAGTGGTGTCCCCCGTGGTCGTGCTCGTGGTCGTCGCCGTGGCCGCGGCCGCCGGCCACGACGCCCAAGGCGTTGACGATGCCGTCACCGTAGAACGAGTTGAAGTCGGCAGTGCCGGTGCACAGGGCGTCGTACGAGGCGGGGCGACCCACCTCGGCGTAGCTCTGCAGCGGCGGGGTGGGGCAGGCGTGGTCGGTGGCGGTGCCCATCAGCAGGGCCCGGACCTTGTCGGGCGCCAGGCCGAAGCCGGACTTGCCCTGCGACCTGCCGTGCGCCGAGACGGCCAGTGCGGCGACGCCGGCGGCGTGCGGTGACGCCATCGAGGTGCCCTGCAGGTACTGGTAGTAACCGCAGACCGTCTTGCCCTTCACGACGCCGCAGTCCTTGGTGATGCCTGCAGCGGCGGCCGCGGGAGTGATGTTGCCGTCGGCGTCGACGTCGCCGTTGGCCTGCAGCACGTTGAGCGGTGCCGTGGACAGGATCAGGTTGCCGTTGGTGCGGTAGGTCGGGGTGCCGAAGCCGTCGCGGAACCAGCCACCCGGAGCCGACACCTCGAGCTCACCGGAGCGGAGGTCGGACGCCCAGTTGGAGAAGTCGGACTTGCGCTCCGACGGGCCGAGCGCCGAGACACCGAGGACGTGCGGGCCCTCGACCGGCAGGTCGAAGCAGTTCGAGTTGTCGATGGTGCGCAGGTGCTCGGTGCCGCCCGGGTAGTCCGGGCTGGAGCTGTCGGGGCGCGGGTTGGAGATGTTCTCGTTGCCGTTGCCCAGGGCCGCGACGAGCGTGACGCCCTTGCGGTGCGCGAAGTTCAGCGCCCGGTTCATCGTCTCGATGATGACGTCCTGCTCGGCCGCCTCCGCCGGGGAGTCCTCCGGGGCGCCGCCCTTGCAGTTGTAGAGCCACGGGTCGACGTAGAACGACATGTTCACGACGTCGAGGCCGGCGTTGCCCGAGTAGGTGAGGGCGTTCGCGGTCGCGCTGAGGAAGAAGTAGCCGCTGTCCTGCCCGGCGCGCACGTTGACGAGCGAGACGTCGGGGGCGACGCCCGAGACGCCGATGCCGTTGAGCGCGGCCGCCATCGTGCCGGCGGTGTGGGTGCCGTGGCCGTCGTCGTCCTCGTCGACCGGGTCGACGCAGCTGGCGTACTCGCACGGGCCGTCGATGGCAGGGATGTCGGTGACGAAGTTGCGCGACAGCTTGCGGTCGAAGTTCGGCGCGAGGTCGGGGTGCTTGCCGTCGACGCCGGTGTCCATGACACCGACCTTGACCTTCTTGTTCCCGAGCGTGATGGCGTGGGCCTGCGGGGCGTTGATCATGTCCATGCCCCACAGGAGCGAGTCGAGCGGGTCGGCCTTCGGCGCCTTCTTCGCGCTCTTCCCGCTCCCGGACGACCGGTTCGGGGAGGCCTGGTGCTCCTTGAGCACGCGGTCGGTGACCGGCGCGGCATCCGGCGCCCGGCCGACGACGCCGTCGTTGGCCGCGGCCTTGACGCCCGACAGCCCCCGCGCCGTGCTCAGGAACTTCGCGGACGTGGAGCGTACGGAGATGAGCCCGATGTCGGTGTTGACCGAGGTGACGGTCGCACCGTCCTTGCGCAGCGCCGCCGCGACGGCGCGGGCGTCGGCCCCGCTGTCGACGAGGACGACATACGTTCCCGACCCGGCGGTCGAGGATGCCGAGGACGTCGTGGGGGACTGCAGGGCCGCGGTCGCCGTGCTCGCACCGAAAGCGGTCGTGGCCAGGGCCACTGCTCCGGTGAAGGCGACCAAGCGAGATCGTCGCATGCGTCTACTCCTGTGTAGGGGTGGGCCCGAGGGGTCCCGGGCCATCCGCTCACCGTAGGGCCTGGAACCACGCGGCGGAAGGTAGCGAACCGTATGCTCTCGACCATGCGACGACGCCCCTCCCGACCCGCACCGGACGTCTTCGAGACGTTCTCCCACCGGGTCGACGCGGACGACGACCAGGCCTACGACACCCCTCGTGCCGGCAGCATGGCCCGCTCGGCTGGCATCACGGTGGGCCTGATGGTGCTCACCAGCCTGGCCTTCGTGGCCGGCGCCTGGCTGGCCGGCAAGGTGCGCCCCGAGCTGGTCTTCGCCAACCTGCTGTGGGAGGGGGTCGCCATCACCGCCTGGTCGGTCGGGTGGGGTCTCCTGGCCGCGCTGGTGGTGCTGTCCATCGGGGTGGTCGCCGTAGGCCTGCCGTGGGTGCGGCGTCAGCGGGGCGAGCGCGCCACCTCGACCTCGACCCCGTAGCTCCACCCCGGCGTCAGCGGCAGCGAGTCACCGCTCCAGAAGCGGCCCGGGTCGTACCAGTTGGTCGGCGAGTCGTCGCGCAGCACGCCCATCTCCTCGAGCGTCACGGCGACCACCTCGGCGCAGTAGGCCTGCTCGGGTCGCACGCCCTTGCGCTCGGCCTCGCGCCGGGACAGGTGGCCGTCCCGCCCGCGCAGCCAGCGCCAGGCCAGGCCCATCGTGTTGGGGAACGAGACGCCGTCGAGCCGCGCGATCGTCCTCAGCACGGCATCCTCCTGCTCGCGCCCGACGTCGGGGCTGAGCTGGCGCAGCCAGGCCCGCTGCTCGTAGCGGTCCTGCCAGGTGGTCACCGCCTCGCGCAGGTCGTGCAGCTGCACCCCGCGGTGGTGGTCACCGGTCCATTGGTCGCGCAAGGAGCGGCCGAGCTCGGCGTGCCACATCAGCGGGGGAAGGTCGTCGAGCACCACCGCCATGCCGACGTGGTTGACCGGGGCGTTGCTCGCCGTCTGGATCAGCCGGTCCGCCACGGTGCTGCCGCGGAACATCCACAGGTCTCCGGTACGGGTAGCATCGACGGCCTCGTCGAGGGAGACGGTGCTCGGTCCGGTGCGCGCCATGGCCCCAGTGTGCCGAACCCGGCCCCAGTGGCGCCGCACCCTGTCGGAGAGGGGGCTGCGCGGCATACGGTGAGGGTGTGCGCACGAGGCGCAAGAGGCGGGGACTCACCGTGCAGGCCGTGGCCGGCACCCATACCGTGCTGCTCGGGTTCGACCTCGACGACCCCGCCGGCTGTCTCGGCTTCGCGATCCACCGCACCGACCACACCGAGAACGAGGCTCGTTGGCTGCGCGGGATGAAGACGTTCGAGAGCCTCGTGCCCGACCCGCCGCCGGGGTCGGACTGGGCCACGAACGTGCACCCGGTGCAGGGGTTCCAGTGGGGCGACTACGCGGCGAAGCCCGGTCACCGCTACACGTATGCCGTGTCGGCCGTGAGCGGGTCGGCGTCGGCCCCGGTGCTCAGCGCACCCGTCTCGCTGGAGGTGCGCACCGAGGTGGAGGACGACGGCGAGCACGGCGTGTGGTTCAACCGCGGCGTGGCGGGGTCGCAGGCCTTCACTCGACAGTTCGCGGGGTGGGTGCCGACCACGACACCCGACGAGGCGCACCCGGCGATGGTGTGGCTGTCGCGTGGCCTCGGCGAGGCACTGCTCGCGTTCGTGGGCGAGGCGCTCGACGACACGTGGTCGCTGCGCGGGGCCTATTACGAGTTCACCTGGGGCCGTGCGCTGCAGGCGTTCGCGGCGGCTCGCGACCGGGGGGTCGACACCCGACTGGTCGTGCACGGCCGCGACCGCGACGCGGCATCCGGCGCCGGGCCCGACAACACCGACCGCACCGCAGAGCACGCACGGGCGGCCGTGCACGACAACGGGATCAGCGACCTCGTGACCTGGCGCGAGGCGCCCGTCCGGAGTGCGCTGCACCACCACAAGTTCCTCGTGCTCTCGCACCACGGGGTGCCCGAGGCGGTGTGGACCGGCTCGACCAACCTCACCCTCGGCGGCGTCTACGGGCACTCCAACGTCGGGCACGTGGTGCGCGACCGGGCGGTCGCCGCGCGGTTCGCGGCCGAGTGGGACCGCCTTCAGGCCGGGATGCCGTCCGCCGAGCTGCGTGCCGCACACGCCGGCGATCCGGTGCCTGCCCGCACGGTGCCGGTTCCGGGGGGTGTCGGCCCGGTGTTCTCGCCGCTGCGCGGCGCCTCGCTGCTCGACTGGTACGCGAGCGTATTCGACTCCGCGGTGGGCTCGGCGCACATCACCGGCGCCTTCGGCCTCAACGCCGTGTTCCGCGACAAGCTGAGGGTCGACCGGTCACCCGTGACACGCACGGTGCTGCTCGAGAAGGTGCCTCCCCCGCAACAGGCGATCCCCCACACCGACGACCACGTGCGCATCTCGACCGGCAGCTACCTGAGCGGAGACCCGTTGCAGCAGTGGGCGACCGAGCGGCTGACGGGGTTCAACGACCACGTGCGCTACATCCACACCAAGATCGTGCTCGTCGACCCGCTCGGCCCCGACCCCACCGTCCTCACCGGGTCGGCGAACTACTCGGGCGCCTCGACGACGACCAACGAGGAGAACACGCTCGTCATCCGCGCCGGACGCACCCGGTCCGCCTCCAAGCGCGCCGTGCGGCGGGTCGCCGACATCTACCTCACCGAGTACCACCGGCTGTTCATGCACTTCGCCTTCCGCGCGATGGCCCAGAACCGTGAGCTGAACAGCGGTGTGGTGCAGTGGAGCAGGTACCTCGACGAGACCGACACCTGGACCCGGCGCTACTACGTCGCCGACTCCTGGCGCGCGGCGCAGCGGCGGCTGTTCTCCGGTTCGTGACGCAGCACCCCCGCTAGGGTGGCGGCATGCCCGCCTCCAACCGCGTGTGGAAGATCGTCGGACTCGCCGGCCTGGTCGGTGTCGTCGCGACCGGGGCGCTGGTCGCCCGCAACGAGCGCGAGCGCCGCGCCTACACCCCCGACGAGGTGCGCGACCGGCTCCAGGAGCGGCTGCGGGCGGCCGAGGGTGACAGCGGGCCGGGG
>JBBQNZ010000066.1:0-21696 GCA_038330415.1 Actinomycetales bacterium
CAACTGCTCGCCGTCGGCGCATCGGCACGAGGCGGTCCCGCACCGGCGTCGTTGCACCACCACGGACCCGCGGATCATCCGCGGGAACCGGGCTCGTGTGCTCTCAGTCATGACCTCTCCATCCTGTCACCTGCACGCGGCCCGCGTGCAGATACTCAGGATCTCGGGAGGTCTATGCGTGCTGGGGGACGTCCGCGGCGCGTCGTCGATGAGACGGAGATCAGACGGCTGAACGCGCGAGGGCAGGGCTGCTCAACTCAGCCGAAAGTGCGAAACTCCACTGAGGAGCAGCCACTCAGAGGCCGCTGACGCCCGTGCTGAGCACCCAGGGCTCCGATGGCTGGGCCCTCAGGTCGCCGATCACCTCGACGGGCCGACCGGGTCGGCGGTGAACAGGTCGAGGCCGAGCTCTCGGGAGAGGCGAGCAGCAGCGAGCACCCCGCGCACGCTGTTCCCCGCTGCGTCAAGGGGCGGCGAGAAGGTGCCGAGGCCGCCCTTGCCGGGTGCTGCCGTGACGACACCGCCGCCGATGCCACTCTTGCCGGGGAGGCCGACCCGCACCAGCCACTGGCCGGAGGTCTCGTAGAGGCCGGCGGTCGTCATCACCGCAAGCGTCCGCGCGGCGACCTCCGCCCCCACCACGCGTAGGCCCGACACGGGGTTGACCCCGCCGTCGGCCAGGGTGGCGCCCATCACCGCGAGGTCGCGGGCGGTCACGGCCACGCAGCTCTGCCGGGTGTACAGGTCGACGGCGACGTCCGGGTCGGGCAACCGGCCCAGCGAGTGCAGCAGCTGGGCGATGGACCGGTTGCGGGAGTTCGAGGCGCGCGCCGAGGCCAGGGCGGCATCGTCGACCCGGAGCGGGCGTCCGGCGAACGCCGACAGTCCCGCCAGCAGCTCCTCCCACGCAGCGTCGACGCCTCCCGTACCCGCCGGCCCGGCCAGCATCCCGGTGCAGGCGATGGCGCCCGGGTTGACCATCGGGTTGGTGCGCCCGTCGGCACTGGCCTCGACCGCGCTGAGCGAGTTGAAGGCGCGACCCGTCGCGTCGACGCCCACGTGGTCGACCACGGCGTCGATGCCGTGTCGCTCCCCGGCCAGCGCGAAGACGAAGGGCTTCGCGACGCTCATCAGGGAGAACGGGACATCGACGTCGCCGGCAACGAACTCGTGGCCGTCGACGCTGACGACGGCGAGGCCGAAGAGTTTCGGATCAGCTTCGGCCAGAACGGGATACACGTCGCTCACCACACCATCGTCCACACCGACGAGGTCGTCGTGGCACCGGGCGAGCACCGCTGCGACCCGCTCGTTCCGCGGGAGGTGCCCCGTGGAGACGTAACGCTCCGGACCGACCACCGATTCGCTCACCTCGGAATCGTAGGCCGGTCCGCCGGAACGGCGCTCCGCCGTCCGGCTCAGGCGCGCAGCGGGGCGCCGGCGCGCTCGACGACGCGACGGGCGAGGGCGTCGATCGAGTCGACGACGGTGGGGTCGTCGATGCCGAGGTCCTCGTGCAGCACCGACAGCTCGGTGCAGCCCAGGGCCACCGCCTCGGCGCCCTGGTCGCGCAGGTGTGCCACGACGGCGTCGAAGCGCTCGCGCGACACCGGCTCTCCGGCCTTGACGCCGTCGTAGATGATCGACATGACCTCGCGCTGCACCTCGGCCGAGGGGGTGAGCAGGTCGAGCCCGGCAGCGGCGGCAGCGGCGGCATACGTGCCCGCCAATAGCGTGCCGTCGGTAGCCAGGACGCCCAGCCGGGTCAGGCCCGGCACGGCCCGCTTCGCCGCCGCGACGGTCTCGGCGACGGTGTCGAGCACCTCGATCGACACCGCGGCGCGCATCTGCTCGACCCACACCACCGCGGTGTTGCACGGGATGGCGATGAAGCGCGCCCCCGCGCGCTCGAGCGCCACGGCATCCGCGACGAGCACCGGCTCGGGGCTTTCACCGTGGCCGAGCAGGAACGCCGAGCGGTCGGGGATGCTGCCGTGCTGCCAGACCACGAGGTCGACGTGGTCCTGGTCGCGGTGGGCGTCGGTGCGCTCGACGACGCGCGCCATGAAGTGCACCGTCGCCGCCGGGCCGAGGCCGCCGAGCACCCCGACCGGCTCGTCGCGGTGCGTGTCGCCGCTCATCGCGCGACGAAGTACGTGCGGAACTTGCGCACCTGGTTGACGTGGTAGGCCACGTTGTAGGCGCGGCGCTTGAGGGTGAGGTCGGGGGCGTACCAGTTCGGGTCGCTCGCCCGGCCGGCCTTCATCAGGGCCAGCGCCTTGTCGCGCAGCACCGGGTCGAGCACGTACTTCCTGACGACGTACTTCGGCACGAACGCGAACAGGTGCTCGCCACGGGCGATCTCGACCCCGGTCAGCTCCTCGTGGCGCACCCAGTCGCGCACGTACCACTCGGACACGTTGTTGCCGCCGGCGGTCACGTAGAAGTTGGACCGGCCCAGGCGCACGTTGATCTCGAAGAACTTCAGGGTGCCGTCGCGCCGGTCGTACTTGAGATCGAAGTTCGAGAAGCCCACGTAGCCGACGTGCTCGAGGAAGCGGGTGGCCTGCTCGATGATCCCGTCGATCTCGGTGTTGATGATGACACACGGGTTGCCGATCGCCATCGGGTGGTGCTCCTCGAGCAGCACGTGCCCCACCGCGCCGAAGCGCACCGTGCCGTGCTGGTCGGAGTAGCAGGTGAGCACCCTCATGTTGGTGTCGTCGCCCGGGATGAACTCCTGCAGAAGGAAGTTGCCGTCGTAGTTGGAGGCCCGCACCGCCGCGAGCGCCGTGGCCAGCTGCTCGGGGGTGTCGTGGATGAAGACCTTCTTCTTGCCCGGGTAGCGCGCGTAGTGGTGCAGCGCGCTGTCGGCCGGCTTCATGACGACGGGGAAGTCGAACGGCAGGTCGTGCTCCTCGCCGAGGTCCTGCGACATGTCGACGACCACGGTTTCGGGGTACGGCACGCCGACCTCGTCGAGCAGGCCGTAGAAGACGTCCTTGCGCACGATCCGGTCGAGCAGGTCGAGGTCGATGTAGGGGATCGTGAACCACTGCCCGAGGTGGTCCTCGTGCTCGATGATCATCCGCACATACCAGTCACCGGCGGCCACGAGCAGCAGCGGGATGCCGGGCCGCGCGTGCTCGCGCCCGACCTTCTCCAGGGCGCCGACGAAGGTGTCGGCGTCCTCGAAGCCCTCGACGTAGACGTGGTCGCACAGCGTGCTCAGGCCGATGGGGCCGCCGTCGGTCATGTTCACCACGAGCGGGCGCACACCGTAGGCGGCGTGGAAGGTGCGCACCAGGCTGTATGCCGTGATGTCGCCGCCGAGGATGACGGGGCGGAAGTCGGTGGCCGGGGCGTCGGACACGCGGCAGTCCTCCGAGAGGTCGTGGGTGGCGCGGGTCGTCCCGCAGGGGCGTCACCAAGGTTCCCACAGGCGGTGGCGCGCCCCGGCATCCGACCGTCCCGGGGCAAACCTGACCAATAGGTCAATTGTGACCCAGACCCTCCCGGGGCAACTTTGACCTGTTGGTCACTGTTGACCCGGTCAGATGCGGTCGTCGCGCAGCACCGTGCCGTCAGGGTCGAACACGTCGTACAGCCGTGGCGCCCAGAGCAGCTGGCTGCGGGAGAGCTCCGGCGGGGACAGCCTCCGTAGCCGACCGGGGGGCCGCTCGACACCGGCCGCACCGGTGGCGGGGCCGGACCGTCGGCGCCAGTGCACGGCGGCGCCCTTGAGGGGGGCGCTGAGGCGCGGGAGGTGGCGCCGCCCCCGCGGGCCGTGCCCACCGGCATACCACTGGTCGAGCGCGGCGGCGGCGCCGGCCATGAGGTCCCACACTGCATCCGGGTCGTCGGGGACGTCATCGGGGTGGATGCCGACGTGCTCGGCGACCAGCTCGCGACGCACCCGCAGCGCGAACGAGTCGGGCGGCGCCGGCGTGGAGCGGTCGGACACCCGCAGGTCCTGCACGGCGCAGGCGACCTCGGAGTCGCTCGACCACGAGCGCCGGTTGAAGTTGTCGGAGCCGACGCTGGCCCACGTGTCGTCGATGAGGCAGACCTTGGAGTGCACGTAGATCGGGAAGCCGGCCTCGCTGGTGAGCCCGTAGACGGCGACCCGGTCCGTCCCGGCCTCCATCAGCAGGTCCATCGCGAGCTTGCGCCCGTAGAGCTGGGGGGTCCGCATCATCGCGCCGTCCTGGTCCGGGAACATCGGGATGACCGCGATGAGGCGCAGCTCGGGGTTCTCGCGCAGGGCCTTACCGAAGTGCCGGCCCACATCCTCCGACCACAGGTACTGGTCCTCCAGGTAGACCAGCCGCTGGGCGTGCGCGACGGCCTTGGTGTTCGCGTGCGCCACGCTGCGCTCCCCCTCGGGCGCGAAGTCGTAGCCCTTGGGCAGGATGGCGGGGTAGGTGCGCAGGATCTGCACCGCCTCGGTCGCAGCCTCGGCCGGTGACGGGGGCGGGGGCGCCTGCTCGGCCAGCGGGCGCGGGGTCAGCGGCTCGCGCTGCACCAGGCTCGACAGCAGCCGGCCCGGGTTGAGGGTCAGCGGTGTCGAGTCCTCCCAGCGTTCGCGGAAGGTGGTCTCGACGTCGACAACGGCCGGGCCCTCGATGGCCACCTGCACGTCGTGCCAGGCCGGGCGCGGGCCGTACTCCTGCGGCATAGGCATCACCTGGAGGTCGCCCTCGTGGGCGATGTCGTCACGCCGGCTGTGGCACAGGTCGATACCGCCGAGGAACGCGACGTCGCGCAACGGGTCGTCGCGGTGGCGCAGCACGACGAACTTCTGGTGGTGCGAGCCGCCGGTGCGCACCCGCATGTCGCGCAGGCACTGCCCACCGGCCTCGTCGATCTCGATGCCGAACAGGCGCGACTTCTCGGAGTGGAAGCCGAGCTTGTTCCAGTGCGAGCGCCAGAGCAGGCCACGCACGTCGGCGCCCCGGCGGGCCGCCGCGGCGAAGGTCGCCGACACCGTCGACCCCGGGTCGTCAGTGAGCTGCTGGTCGGGGTCGCCGCGCCAGTCGACGAAGTAGAGCAGGTCGCCCTCCCCCAGGGCCTCGACGCGCGCGTGCAGCTCGGCCATGTAGGCCCGGCCGTGCGCGATCAGCCGCACCCGGTTGCCCTCGCTCCACGCGACGCCCTCCGGGTGGCGCTCGTCGATGATGGTGTGGGGGTTGTCCCGCTCGGCGGGGCGGAGGAAGAGGTCGGGCAGCACGCCGCCATCCTGCCGGTAGCGCGC
This sequence comes from Actinomycetales bacterium, assembly GCA_038330415.1. Classification (GTDB taxonomy): domain Bacteria; phylum Actinomycetota; class Actinomycetes; order Actinomycetales; family Dermatophilaceae; genus Fodinibacter. Next base: position 5,255 of record JBBQNZ010000066.1, read on the forward strand.
GCTTCGGCGAACTCCGGTCTTCAAAAGGCTCACCTCCTACCATGAGGGGATGCCCGGAATGCGCGTGGTGCTTGCGGAGGACAGCGTGCTGCTCCGTCGCGGTCTCGTCGCGCTCCTGACCGAGCACCCCGCCGTCGGCGAGGTCATCGAGGCCGGCGACCTCGGTGAGCTGCTCCAGGCCGTCACCGAGCACGACCCCGACGTGGTGCTGGCCGACATCCGGATGCCGCCCACGCACACCGACGAGGGGATCCGCGCCGCCGAGCGCTTCCGCCGCACGCACCCGCAGCTCGGGGTCGTGGTGCTGTCGCAGCACGCGGATGCCGAAGGGGCGCTGGCGCTGGTGGCCGGCGGCAGCACCGGGCGCGGCTACCTGCTCAAGGAGCGCGTCGCCGACGTCGAGCACCTGGTCTCCGCCCTGGAGGCCGTGCGCCGCGGCGAGAGCGTCATCGACCCGCACGTGGTCGACGCGCTGATGCGGCACCGGCTGCGGTTCGAGGCCAGCCCCGTGGCGCGGCTCACCAGCCGCGAGCGCGAGGTGCTCGGGCTGATCGCCACCGGCGCGTCCAACTCGGCGATCGCCTCGTCGCTGCACGTGACGTCGCGCGCGGTCGAGAAGCACATCAACTCGATCTTCACCAAGCTCGACCTGCCGACCGGTGACCGCACCCACCGTCGGGTGGCGGCCGTGCTGCTCTACCTCGGCGACAGCGGCTCCAGCCCGGATCACGTGGCGGCCGGGCCGGCGGTCTGAGGTGGCGCGGCTCCCGAGGGGCGACACCTGGCGCGCCCCGAGCAGCCGACGGCTGGCACGGCTGCACCGCTACCTGCGCTTCAGCCTCGCGGCGGTCTGGTCTTCGATCGTGGTCCTCGGGCTGCTGCGGGTGCTGCTCGGCCCCTCCCCCACGGTCACCGGCAACCTCTTCGCGCTCGTGGCGTTCGGCCTCCTGCTCGTGGCTGCTGAGGTGCTGGCGGGCCGTGAGCGCATCGCCGCTGCGGCCGCCGTCACCACCCTCGCCACCTGGGGCACGGCGCTGGCCGTCACCTGGGTCAGCCCGTTCCTGGCGCCGGTCGGGCTGCTCGCCCTGCTGCTCCCGCTCGTCATGGTCGCCGACCTCCTGGGCCCGGGGCTGCTCACCCCGGCCGTCGTCACCACCGTCGTCCTGAGCGGTGTGCTGGCCGGAGCGGGCCTGGCGCGCCGGCCGGCCTACGAGCGGGAGCACCCGGTCACCGCGTGGACCGTGCTGCTGGTATCTGTCCTCGTGACGGTGCTGGTCAGCGCCCTCGTCGCTGGGCTGCGCGACTACATCACCCGGCTCGGCGAACACACCCGCGAGCTGGAGCAGTCGCGGGCCCGGCTCGCCGTGGCGGCGGTCGAGGCGCGGCGCTCGATCGAGCGCGACCTGCACGACGGCGCCCAGCAGCGCCTGGCCAGCATCGCCGTGGACCTCGGCCGGGCCACCCGGATGTTCGAGACGGACCCGCCGCAGGCCCGCAGCATCGTGATCTCCCTCCAGGGCCAGCTCGAGGCGGCCATCCGCGAGCTGCGCGACCTGGCCCACGGCATCTACCCACCGCTGCTCGGGGAGCGCGGGCTCGTGGGGGCCCTGCCGGCTGCGGGGCGCCGCACGATCCTGCCGTGCACGGTCGACGTGCGCTCCCTGGGGCGGCACTCGCCCTCGGTGGAGGCCGCGGTCTACTTCTGCTGCACCGAGGCCATCCACAACGCCGACCGGCACTCCGGGGGCTCGCTCATCACCGTGCAGGCCAGCGACGACGGGGGGCACGGCCATGGCCTGCGGTTCAGCGTCACCGACGACGGGTACGGGTTCGACCCGGAGGGGGTGCGTTCGGCTCACGGACTGACTGGGATGCGCGACCGCATCCGGGCCGCCGGCGGCGAGCTGCGGATCAGCTCCACGCCGGGCGAGGGCACCAGAGTCGAGGGACAGTTCGCACCGGGCACCGAGCACCCGCGGTGACCGCTTCGCCTACGGAAACCCGCGGTGTCGGCCTCGAGCCCAGCTGATTCGATGCACGCCCGGAGGTCGCATCGCCCGCCCGTTGCTCGGTGGTGCTAGCACCACCACCAGTTCGGATGGGCACACCCCCGCGGCTGTCAGAGCCGTCCGGCACAGTTGAGCCCGTGGCCGTCGCAGGGGACGGTGCACGCCCCCCGGGGACAGGTCGAGATCGATCTCCCCGAGGACGGTGGGTCGCACGGACGGCGTGCGGCCCACCGTCCTGGGCACTCCTTCCTGGTCCCGGCGCCGCGTGCTGCGGTCGCTCAGGTGCTGCGCTGCGCTGCCCTGTCCTGCGCCGCGCAGGCGCTGTCCAACCTCGGAACAGCCGCGCCCCTCGCGCGGTTGACCCGCAGACGGGTCGCTCGACACGGCATCCGCGCACCGCACCCCTGAGGAGAGCTCATGAAGGCCACCTGGAACGGCACCGTCATCGCCGAGTCCGACGACACGGTCGTCGTGGAGGGCAACCACTACTTCCCCGCCGATGCGGTCGACCAGAGCCTGCTGCGGCCCTCGGACACCCACTCGGTCTGCCCGTGGAAGGGCACCGCGTCGTACTGGAGCCTCGAGGTCGACGGCACCACCAACGCCGACGCGGCCTGGTACTACCCCGAGCCCAAGGATGCCGCGGCGGAGATCCGCGACCGGGTCGCCTTCTGGAAGGGCGTCACCGTCGAGCCGTGACCGTTCGCGGGGTGCCGCGGAACGCGTTGTCCTGCAGCCGGACCCGGCTCAGATCGCCAGCAGGGCGAAGATCAGAGCGAAGACCAACGGCACCCCGAAGACCACGTCGAGCACGTTGAACGGCACCCAGAACAGGTGGGTCACCTTCCAGCCGTAGTCGGCGTCGGGCCACTCCGGTGGCACCCACCGGCGGGCGCGCCACAGCCGCTGGCCGACGAGCAGGATGATGTAGACCCAGACCGCGACCCACCAGGCGTCGACCACGGCCGGGCCCGGGTCAGCTTTGCCCGATGGAGCCGAGCAGGTCGGTGAACCACGGGGTGCTCGCGTCGAACGCCTTGCCACCCTTGATCCGCGGGAACTCGATGGCGCGCAGCTCGTCGCCGCGCTCCTCGTCGTGCCCGATGACGCCCGCCTCGCCGCGCAGCGCACAGTCGACGGCCAGGTCGGTGCACTCCTTGATCAGGGCCAGGTCACGGTCATTGGCCGCGGCCGAGCGGGCGAAGTAGCCCGACTTCTGCACCATCGTCTTCTCGGCGCCGAGCAGCTCGGCGAACTGCTTCGCGAACCACGCGCCCGGGTTGACCTTGTCGAGCTGCACGTGGCCGAAGGGGTCCTTGGGCACCTCCTGGCCGGCGGCCTCGAGCTCGGCGACGACCTCGGCCACCCCGGCCCCCTCGGACAGGAAGACGTTGACGCAGCCGAGCTCGTCCATGACGGCGTGCAGCCGGTCGGCCTCCGCGTGCAGGTCGATGGGGCGCTCGGGCACGAAGACGGCGTGGACGTCCCAACGCCGCGGGTCGTTGCCGATGCCGGGCACGAAGTCCTGCTCGGCGACCCAGTTGTGGTACGCCTCGGCGGTGGCGGCGGTCAGCCACCCGCAGTTGCGGCCCATCACCTCGTGCACGATGAGCATCCGCGGGTTGGAGGTGTGCTCGGCGATGATGTTCTGGGCGAACACCGAGCCCTGCTCCGCGGCGGTCCACGCGCCGAGCGACTGGCGGATCGGCACGACGTCGTTGTCGACGGTCTTGGGCAGGCCGACGACGGTCAGCTCGTAGCTGTTCTCGTGCAGGTAGGCGGCGAGGTCGGCAGCGGTGGTGTTGGTGTCGTCGCCGCCGATGGTGTGCAGCACGTCGACGCCGTCGGCGGTGAGCTGCTCGGCCGCCACGTGCAGCGGGTCCTGGCCCTCCCGCACGAGGCCACGCTTGACGCAGTCGGCGACGTTGGTGAGCTTGACCCGGCTGTTGCCGATCGGCGAGCCGCCGAAGTGGTGCAAGAGGTGGGCCTTCGCGCGCACCTCGGGGGTGACCTCGATCGACTCGCCCCGGAGCAGCCCGGCATACCCGTTGGTGTAGGCGATGATCCGCACGTCGGGCGCCAGCTCGGTGTACCGCTGGATGAGCCCTCCGACGGCGGAGGACAGGCACGGGGCGAGCCCCCCGGCGGTGAGCATGGCGACGGTGCGGACGGTCATGGTGCGCTCCTGCGGTGCGAGGGTCGTGGCAGAGGTGGGACGTGGCCGGAACGGGGGCGCCGGGTGGCGCCACGGCATCCTGCTGGCCCCATTGTGGCGCGTCGGGTGCCGCACCGGTCACCCGGCCACCATCCGAGCGCCCCGGATGCCGGTCAGCCGCCGCCCAGCTCGCGCGCCACCAGCTCGGCGGTCTGCACCATGTTGAGCGCCGCCCCCTTGCGCAGGTTGTCGCCGCAGATGAACAGGTCGAGCGTGTGCGGCGACTCGGGCGCCTGGCGCAGCCGACCGGCGAAGCGCGGGTCGGCGCCGACGACGTCGTTGGGCGTGGGGAACTCCGGCTCGTCGGGGTCGTCGAGCACCACGACGGCCGGAGCCTCGACCAGCGCCCGGCGGGCATCGGCCACCTTCACCCGCTGGGAGAACGTGGCATGGATGGTGACCGAGTGCGACGACACGACGGGCACGCGCACGCAGGTCGCCGAGATGGGCAGGTCGGGCAGGTCGAGGATCTTGCGGGTCTCCTCGCGAACCTTGACCTCCTCGGAGGTCCAGCCGTCCCCCACGTGGTGCCCGACGAATGGAATAACGTTGAGCGCCAGCGGAGCCGGGAAGGGTGACGCGCCCAGCTCCTCCTCGATGAGGCGGCGCACGTCGCCCGGGCGGGTGCCCAGCTCGCGGTGGCCGGAGATGACGTCGAGCTCGTCGTGCAGCCGCGTCATGCCGGTGCGCCCCAGGCCGGATGCCGCCTGGAACGTGGTGACCACGAGCTCGGTGAGCTCCCACACGCCGTGCAGCACGGCCAGCGCGTCGATCATCGTCATGACCGTGGCGCCGGGGTTGGCGATGATGCCGCGCGGCCGGTCGGCGACCTTGCGCGGGTTCACCTCGGGCACGACCAGCGGCACGTCGGGGTCGATGCGGAACTCGGTGCTGTTGTCGATGGCGACCACACCGTGGGCCGCCGCGAGCTCGACCCAGTGCCGGGCGATCGAGGGCGGGATGTCGAAGATGCAGACGTCGATGCCGTCGAAGAACTCCGGCGTCAGGGCCTCGATGACGACGTCCTCGCCCCCCACGCGCAGGGTCGAGCCGACGTCCTCGGCGCCGGCCGCCAGGCGCACCGTGCCCCAGTGGGCGTGGCGCGTGGGCAGCACGTCGAGCACCACGCGGCCGACGGCGCCGGTGACCCCCACGATGCCCAGGGTCGGCAGCGCGCCCCCCGTGGTCTCCTCCCCGGTGACAGCCACGTCAGCGGCCGGTGCCCCCGTAGACGACGGCCTCTCCCTCGGTGGAGTCCAGCCCGAACGCCGTGTGCACCGCCCGCACCGCCTCGTCGAGGAGGTCGTCGCGGGTGATCACCGAGATGCGGATCTCCGAGGTCGAGATCATCTCGATGTTGACCCCGGCGTTGGCCAGGGCCTTGAAGAACGTGGCCGAGACCCCGGGGTTGGAGCGCATGCCCGCACCGACGAGGCTGAGCTTGCCGATCTGGTCGTCGTACTGGATCGACGAGAAGCCCACCTCACCCTGGATGCGCTGCAGCGCCTCGACGGCCGCGGTGCCGTCGGTCTTGGGCAGCGTGAACGAGATGTCGGTGAGGCCGGTGTCGGTCGCCGAGACGTTCTGCACGATCATGTCGAGGTTGATCTGGGCCAGGGTCACCGCCTCGAAGATCTGGGCGGCCATGCCGGTGCGGTCGGGCACGCCGACGACGGTGACCTTGGCCTCGCTGCGGTCGTGGGCCACACCAGCGATGATCGGGGCTTCCACGGCGTCTCCTTCGGGGTGCGGCTGGTCCGTGACGATCGTGCCCTCTTTCTGCGAGAACGACGACCGCACGTGGATGGGGATGCCGAAGCGTCGCGCGTACTCGACGCTGCGCAGGTGCAGCACCTTGGAGCCGGAGGCGGCGAGCTCGAGCATCTCCTCGTTGGAGATGCGCTCGATCTTGCGCGCCGTGGGCACGATGCGCGGGTCGGCGGTGAACACGCCGTCGACGTCGGTGTAGATCTCGCAGACCACGGCCTTCAGCGCGGCGGCGAGCGCCACGGCGGTGGTGTCGGTGCCGCCGCGGCCCAGGGTGGTGATCTCCTTGGTGCCCTGGCTGACGCCCTGGAAGCCCGCCACGATGGTGATGTGGCCCTTGCCGAGCGCCTCGGTGATGCGGCCCGGGGTGACGTCGATGATCTTGGCCTTGCCGTGCACGCCGTCGGTGATGACACCGGCCTGGCTGCCGGTGAACGAGCGCGCGCTGAAGCCGAGGTCGGAGATGGCCATGGCGACCAGCGCCATCGAGATGCGCTCGCCGGCCGTCATCAGCATGTCGAGCTCGCGCGGCGGGGGCACCGGGCTCACGTCGCGGGCGAGGTCGAGCAGGTCGTCGGTGGAGTCGCCCATCGCGGAGACGGCCACGACCACGTCGTGACCGGCCTTCTTCGTCTCGACGATCCGTCGGGCGACCCGCTTGATGCTCTCGGCGTCGGCCAGCGAGGATCCGCCGTACTTCTGGACGACGATGGGCACGCGCTACTCCCGTGACAGTGGTACGTGTGGGCTCGGCGCCCACTCTAACCGCAGCCCTTCGGGGCAGGCTCCGCGCCCGGATGCCGGTCACCCGACATCCGCCCCACCCCCGACTTCGTGCGGATCCCACCGCTCCGCCATCCGCCCAACCCCCGACTTCGTGCGACTTACCTACGGTTCGCAAGGATCGAGGGACCAGAAACCGCGCCCAAGTCGCACGAAGTGGTGGGTGGGTGCCCGACTTCTTGCGGATCTCCCACCCACCCTGGGTCCATCCAGACCGACCCAGCGGTGGGCTTTCCGCAATCAGTGCGGATGAGGGGGTGGCTGGGGGGCGCGCCGGGCGTAGCGTCTCGTGCACCCGACAGAAGGAGCTGGCATGTCGATCGTCATCGTCGGCGCAGGCCTGGCCGGCGGCACCGCCGCCACCGAGCTGCGCGAGCAGGACTACACCGGGCCGGTCGTGCTCGTCGGCGCCGAAACGCACGCCCCCTACGAGCGGCCGCCGCTCTCGAAGGGCTACCTACTGGGCAACGACCCGATCGACGACGCCTTCGTGCACCCCCTCGAGTGGTACGCCGAGCACGACGTCGACCTCCGGCTCGGCGTCGAGGCGACGGCGATCGACACCGACGCCCACGTCGTGCACACCAGCGCCGGCGACGTCGGCTACGACCGGCTGCTGCTGGCCACCGGTGCCGAGCCGCGACGCCTGGCCCTCGCCGAGGAGAGCGGGGTGCCCACGGCCTACCTGCGCACCATCGAGGACAGCGACCGGCTCAAGACGGCCTTCGCGAAGGGTGGCCGCATCGCGGTCGTCGGGGCCGGGTGGATCGGGCTGGAGGCGGCCGCTGCAGCGCGCGCCGCCGGGTGCGAGGTGACCGTCTACGAGACGGCCGAACTGCCCCTGCTGCGGGTGCTCGGGCCCACCGTGGCCCAGGCCTTCGCCGACCTGCACCGCAGCCACGGCGTCGACCTGCGCCTGGGCACCCAGGTCACCGCCGCCGACCTGGCGGGCGCCGACCTGGTCGTGGCCGGCATCGGCGTCACGCCGCGGGTGGCGCTGGCCGAGGCGGCCGGGCTGGCCGTCGACAACGGCGTGCTGGTGGATGCCGGGCTGCACACCTCAGCGCCCGACGTGCTCGCCGTCGGCGACATCGCCAACCACGACCACCCGGTGCTGGGCCGGCGGATCCGGGTCGAGCACTGGGACACCGCCATCAACCAGGCCAAGGTCGCCGCGCACAACCTTGCCGGCGGCGACGAGGTCTACGACGCGATGCCCTACTTCTTCACCGACCAGTACGACCTGGGCATGGAGTACGTCGGGCACGCCGGGGCCGATGACGAGGTCGTGGTGCAGGGCGACCTCGCGGGCCTGGCCTTCCGCGCGTTCTGGCTGCGCGACGGGAAGGTCGTCGCGGCGATGCACGCCAACGACTGGGACGCCACCGACGACCTGCGCGCCGCCGTCGCCTCGGGCGACCTCCCGCCCGCCCCCTGACCGTCCTGAGATCGACCAATAGGTCACGGGAGGGACGCCCTCGCTGGTCCCTCCCGTGACCTGTTGGTCGAATCCGGTACGCCTGCGGCGTCCTCCGTGTGACCTATTGGTCGAATCGGGGACACGCGAACGGTGCGGCCCGCAGCTCAGGGGTGGAGGGCGTCGAACTCCGCCTCGGACACGGCATCCGGGTCGGCGTCGAGCCGCACGTGCGCGAGCAGCGCCTGCACGACCCGCAGGGCGGAGGCCGCCCGCTCACCCCAGTGCGAGAGGTAGCTGAACTGCCACCACCACAGGGCTTCCACCGGGCGGCCGGCCGCCTGGTGGCTGAGCCCGTGGGTGAGGGCGGAGGCGATGTCGACCAGGTCGTTGCTGAGGTAGCCCACCGTGGGCTCGGGGTCGATCACCGGGTCGGCGACGTCGGCGTACTCGTCGAGGCCCTCGAAGACGTTGGCGAGGCTCTCGCGCAGGGGGTCGAGCTCGGCATCCGGGCCCGCGTCGGGCTCGAAGCGCGCGACCGGCACGACGTCCTCGACCGCACCGAGCCGGGCACCCATGACCAGCACCTGCGACAGGGCGAGCAGGGCCATCGGCAAGGTGGCCTCGGGGCTGTTGCCCGACGCGATCTCACGCAGGGTGACCAGGTAGACCCGGGCGTCGGCCGCGGACTGCTCGGACAGCGCGCTCCAGTCGTCAGACATCGAGCAGCCGCCTCCCCTCGAACGCACGGCCCAGGGTGACCTCGTCGGCGTACTCGAGGTCGCCGCCGACGGGCAGGCCGGACGCCAGCCGGGTGACGCGCAGCCCGAACACCTTGAGCATCCGCGACAGGTAGCTGGCGGTGGCCTCGCCCTCGAGGTTGGGGTCGGTGGCGATGATCACCTCGGTGACGACGCCGTCGCCGAGCCGCGCGAGCAGCTCGCGCACCCGCAGGTCGTCGGGGCCGATGCCGTCGATCGGGCTGATCGCGCCGCCGAGCACGTGGTAGCGGCCCCGGAACTCGCGGGTGCGCTCGATGGCCACGACGTCCTTGGGCTCCTCGACCACACAGATGGCGTGCACGTCGCGGCGCGGGTCGAGGCAGATGCGGCAGCGGGTGGCCTCGGCCACGTTGAAGCACAGCTCACAGAAACGCACGCGCGCCTTGACCTCGGTCAGCGACTGCACCAGGCGCTCGACGTCGGCCGGGTCGGCCTGCAACAGGTGGAACGCGATGCGCTGCGCGCTCTTGGGACCGACGCCCGGCAGCCTGCCGAGCTCGTCGATGAGGTCCTGGACCGCGCCTTCGTACACACGTCGAGACTACGACCTCGCGAGCACGGTGTCGTCCGCCGCCGCGCCTGGATGCCGTGACGTCCGGTGGGTGGTCAGCTGCGGACGAGGACGTACTCGCCGGCCTCGTCGAGGGCGGCGACCACCTCGTCGTCGGTGAGGTCGCGCTCGGTGACGACGGTGACCGTCGAGGCACCGCCGTCGACCACCTCGACCTGGGCGTCGAGCACGCCGTCAAGGGCCATCAGCTCCTGGCTGACCGCTGTGGCGCAGTGCCCGCAGGTGAGCCCGGTGGCCTCGAAACGCTGGGTCGTCGACATGGTGTGCTCCTTCTCAGATACCGACTGCCGCACCCGTGGACTCGGGCGGCAGCTCGTTGTAGGCGTCGGCCCGCTCCTGGCCGGAGAGGGCGGCGATGGCGTCCATGACCTCGTCGGTGAGCAGCCGCCGGGCCTTGCCGGCCGGGATGCCGCCGAAGGACGCCGGGTAGATGGGCCGGCCGAAGGCCACCCGGACCCTCGCCAGGCGCGGGAAGCTCGCCCCGATCGGCTGCACCCGGTCGGTGCCGATCAGGCCGACCGGCACGACCGGCACCCCGGCGGTCAGGGCCAGCCAGGCCACCCCGGTGCGGCCCTTGTAGAGGCGGCCGTCGCGCGAGCGGGTGCCCTCGGGGTAGATGCCGAAGCCGCGGCCCTCCTGCAGCACGACCAGGGCGGCGTCGAGCGACTCCTGGGCGGCGCGCGAGGAGTGCCGGTCGACGGGGATCGCGTTGGAGTTGGCGAAGAAGGCACGCCGCACCGCTCCACTGACGCCGGTGCCGGTGAAGTAGTCGGACTTCGCGAGGAAGGCGACCGGCCGCGGCGCCGCGATCGGGATGGCGAACGAGTCGATGAACGACAGGTGGTTGCTCGCGATGAGCACGCCGCCGGTGGGCGGGACGTTCTCGGTGCCGGTGATGGTGGGCCGCCACAGCGCCTTGGACAGGGGTGCGACCACGCTGTGGCTGACGCGGTAGGACCGTGCGCTCACCGGGGGTCCTGCGCGATGACGGTGCCCCCGAGGATGCGCTCGACCACCGGGACCCCGACGTCGGTGAGGTCGTCGATCGACTCGTCGTCGTCGCTGATGGCGCTGTCGTCGACGACGTGCTCGGCCGCGACGACCTCCGCCTGAGCCTCGACGGCCACCGTGGCCCTGGCCTGCTCGAGCGGGCTGGCCCACGACGGCGCGGTGTCGCGCGGGGGCGGGGCGTCGGACCAGCTCGCGGGCTCGCGGGTGCGAGCACCACCGGAGCGGGTGCCCGACCCTTCGGTCGGGCCGGGCCCCGAGCCGCCCCGGCCGGCGCCCCGGCCATCGCGCCCCGCCGGTGCAGCCGCAGGCGCGCCGGAGGGCGACGGGCCCGGCCCGGCCTCCCACGGGCTGGGCCCGGACCCGGACGGCACCGCGGGCTGTGGCCCGCCGAGGGTGGCGGAACCGGCGTCGTCGGAGGGAACGCCGTCGACCCGGGCGTCGACCCCGAGCACGTCGATCAGGGCCTGCCGCACGTAGTCGGCGTGGGCGCCGCGACGGAAGGTCTCGGCCAGCCCGACGGTGGAGATGCCGAGCAGCACCCGCTGGCCGTCGTAGTCGACGACCTGGGCGTTCTGGGCGACGAAGGTCCAGGTGACCCGCTTGTTGCGGCTCAGCCACTCGAGCACGTCGGGCCACGAGCGGCGCAGCGCATCGGTGTCGAGGCCGCCGGGCCCCACCGGGTGCGCGACCGGGGCCGGCTCGGGCACGGCCGGCGCTGGTGGCGACGCCGCCGGCGACGCCGATGCCGGTGCGGCCCCGCCCGCGGGCGCGCGCACCGCGTCGTGCACGGGCGCCACGTCGTCGGGCGCCGCGTCGTCGGGCGCGACGTCGTCGGGCGGCGGCTCGAGGTCGGCGGCCGGTGGCTGGCCGGTGGGGGCGGGTGGGGGCGCCGCGGTGGCGGGCCCCGCCGACGGGGTGGACGCGGCGGGGGGTGCGGGTGCGGAGAAGACCGGGGCCGCGGGCGGCATCGGCTGGGACGGTGCTACCGGCGCCGCCGCGGGAGCGGGAGGCGCAGACGCGGGCGGCGCGGGTGCGGCATACGAGACCGCGGCCGTCGGCACCCCGCCGACGTCGAGGCGGCGCTCGAGCCGGTCGAGGCGCGCGGCATACCCGGCCTCGCCGGCAGCACCGGGCAGCAGGATGCGCGCGGCGATGAGCTCGAGCTGCAGCCGTGGTGCCGTGGCGCCGGTCATCTCGGTGAGCCCCGAATTGACGACGTCGGCCGCCCGCGAGAGCGCCCCCGGCCCGAACGCGGCCGCCTGGCGCCGCATCCGCTCGAGCTGGTCTTCGGGCACGTGGCGAAGCACCGACCCGGCGCCGTCGGTGACCGCCGCGACGACGATGAGGTCGCGCAGCCGCTCGAGGAGGTCCTCGACGAAGCGCCTCGGGTCGAGCCCGGTCTCGACGACCTTGTCGATGGAACGGAACACCGAGGCCGCGTCACCCGCCGCGAAGGCGTCGATGGTGGCGTCGAGCAGCTCGCCGTCGGTGAAGCCGAGCAGCGAGGCGGCCGACTCGTAGGTGAGGCCTTCGGGCCCCGAACCCGCGATGAGCTGGTCGAGCACCGAGAGCGAGTCGCGCACCGAACCGCCGCCGGCCCGCACGACGAACGACAGCACGCCGGGCGCCACGGCGACGCCCTCCTTGACGCAGAGCTCCTCCATGTAGGCCTGCAGCCGCGCGGGCGGCACCAACCGGAACGGGTAGTGGTGGGTGCGCGACCGGATGGTGCCGATGACCTTCTCGGGCTCGGTGGTCGCGAAGACGAACTTCACGTGCTCGGGCGGCTCCTCGACGATCTTCAGCAGCGCGTTGAAGCCCTGCGGCGTGACCATGTGGGCCTCGTCGATGATGTAGATCTTGTAGCGGCTCTGGGCGGGGCCGTACGACGCGCGCTCACGCAGGTCGCGGGCGTCGTCGACACCGCCGTGGCTCGCGGCGTCGATCTCGATGACGTCGACCGTGCCGGACCCGCCGCGGGCCAGCGCCACGCACGAGTCGCACTGGCCGCACGGCTCGGGGGTGGGGCCCTGCTCGCAGTTCAGGCAGCGGGCCAGGATGCGTGCGCTGGTGGTCTTGCCGCACCCGCGCGGGCCGCTGAACAGGTAGGCGTGGTTGACCCGGCTGGTGCGCAGCGCCTGCATGAGCGGCTCGGTCACGTGCTCCTGCCCGATGACGTCGGCGAACGTCTCGGGGCGGTAGCGGCGGTACAGCGCGGTGCTCATCACCCGAACCCTAGCCGCGATGCCGGACACCGGGCATGCCGCGCTTCGCGCGGTGGACGCCGCCTCACCGGCCGCCTCACCGGCCGCCGCACCGAGGGCCCGGACGAGTCCCCGTCGGGGCGCTCGGCAGGGCCGCGCCACCGGGCCGCGCTAGGGTTCCGACGACCGGTGCAGGACGACGCGGAGGTGCCCACAGTGGCGGCAGGAACCGTCCCCGGATGCCGGGTCGTGGCCGACGGAGTGTCCAAGGTGCTCGACGTCGCGACCCTCCTGGCTCCGCTGAGCCTGGTCGCCGAGCCCGGGTCGTGCGTCGTGGTGCGCGGCCCGAACGGGTCGGGCAAGACCACCCTGCTGCGGCTCGTCGCGGGGCTGCTCGCCCCCACCACCGGGTCGGTGACCATCGACGGCGACCCGGCCGACGAGCGGCGCCGCTCCACCCGCGAGAACGTCGCGGCCCTGATCGGCCCCCCGGCGGCCTACCGCGACCTCACCCTCGCCGACCACCTGACCCTCGTCGACGCGACCTGGGGCCGCGACGCCTCCAGCTGCGCGCAGCGGGTGCAGCAGCAGCTCGACACCTTCGGCCTCGGTGCCCTCGGCGAGCGCTTCCCCCACGAGCTGTCCTCGGGCCAGGGCCAGCTCTTCCGGTTGGCCCTCACCTGGTTCCGGCCGGCCCGCCTGCTGATCCTCGACGAGCCCGAGCAGCGGCTCGACACCGACCGCCGGGCCATGGTCGGCGACCTGGTCCTCGCCCGGTGCGCGTCGGGCACCACCGTGCTGATAGCGTGCCACGACCCGGCGCTCACAGCAGCGGTCGCCGACGAGGTGGTCGACGTCGGCGGCCCGGCATGACCTCCGACCTGACCGGCGCCGAGCAGCGGGCGCAGGACGCCGAGCGCCTGCAGGACATCACCCACGTGCTGCACGGCCCGCACGGCACCGGTGCCGTGCAACGCGTGCTGTATGCCGTCTACCTCCTCGCGCTGCTGGCCTTCACCTACGGCTTCACCGTCGCGCGCGCCCTGTTCATCACGACCGACCCGGGGTGGATCCACGACCGGCTGCTCGGGCCGGGCGCGGCCGTGGTCGCCGTCGCCCTCGCCGGGGCGCTCACGGTGCTCGTGCACGGCATCGGGCGTCGCCGTGGGCCGGTGGTGCCGCCGCTGCCCTGGGTCGACCACGTCGTCGCCGGCCCGCTCGACCGGGCGACCACGCTGCGGGAGTGGTGGCTGGTCTCGGCCACGCTCCTCGTGGCGGGTGCCACCGTCACCGCGGGCGTGCTCGGCGGCGGGCTGTGGGCCTCGGGCACGACCGGGCCCGCCGCCTTCTTCGCCGCGCTGCTGGTCGGTCCGGCGCTCGGGGTGGTCGTCGCCGCGGCCTGGCTCGCCGGCCAGGTCGGTGCCGGCACGGCTGGCCCCGACCGGATGCCGGCCCGCGACCTCGGCCCCGCACGCGGCATCCGGGCGCTCGGACCGTCCGCCGCGCTGCGCCGCCTCGGGCTGCCCGAGCTGCGCGCCCAGAGCATCCGCTCGACCCGGCTGGGCGGCGCGGTGCTCGCGGGTGACCTGCGGGCCGCCCGGCTCGAGGCCGCCACCCCGGTGCGCCGCGGGCGCGGGCTGCGGCTGCGATCGCGCGGCCGCATCGGCACCGTCGTGGCCCGCGACCTGATCGGCCTGCGCCGCCAGCCCGGGCTGCTGCTGTCCGGGGCGCTGCTCGCCGCCCCCGGGGCGGCCGGGGTGGCCTGGTCGCTCAGCGACCCCGAGGTGCCGGTGGCGATCGGCGTCGTGGCGGTGGCCGCGCTCTACCTCGGGGTCGGTGTGTGGGCCGAGGGCCTGCGGCTACTCGGCGACACCCTCGGCACACCCCGGCTCAGCGGCCTGGGCCTGGGCACCGAGGCCGCCGCGCACACGGTGCTGCCCGCCGCGTTCCTGCTCGTGCTCGCGCTCCCTCTCGGCCTGGTGGTGCACGCCCTCGTCCCCGGTTCCCCGGTCGGGCTGCTCGACGTCGTGGTGTGGGTGGTCGGCGTGGGCGCACTCGCCCTGGGGGCCCAGTGGGTCGCGGCCTTTCGCGGGCGCCCGCCGTTCCTGGCGTTCCTGCCCGATGTCGGCCCGCTGGTCATGACGCTGTGGTTCGCGCGCTCGCTCGTGCTGTGCGCCCTCGTCGGAGGGCTGCTCACCGCCCGTGCGGCCGACCAGGGGGTGCTCGGCGCCACCGGCCTCACCCTCGCCACGGCGGTCGCGCTGTGCTGGCTCTGGGGCAGGCGCACGCTGCGGTCGGCGGCCGACGAGCACCGGGTCTGAGTGGTCCCGTCGCGCGCGCCCTTCAACGGGTGGGCCCGGCAAGCCCGACGTCCCGCCCACGGCTGAGCTCGTCGTTCTCCCGCCCTCCGCCTCGCGGGCCCCTCTCGTCGCCTTACGGCACTCCCGTGTCGCTCCGCAGCCGAGGGTGTTGCATGTCACGCCTCGACACGCCGATGTGGTGCACCAAGGCGGTTGAGGTAAAGCCGAACTCGCGAGATAGTAAAGGGACAGTAAAGAAATCGGTCCGGACTTCCCTGCGTCCCCCGTTGACGAAGTGAGAAGACTCGTGACTGCTCTTGTGGTCGAGACGCGCGGCGGCAGTGAGACCGCCTCTGCCGTGTGCGAGGCCCTCACCGGCCTGGACGGCGTGGCTCGGTGCTCCGACGCCGACCTCGACGACCTCCTCGACCGCCCGGCGTTCGACGCGTTCGACCTGATCGTCGTGGCGTGCGGCGATGATGCGGTTGCCGGGCACCGTGCCTGCCTCGCCCTGCGGGACTTCACGCCGTCGATGCTCGTCATGGCCACCTCGAGCAGGCGCGAGGCAGACGAGCTGCTGGCCTTCGCCCGCGGCTGCGACGACTACCTCACGACGCCGTCCTCACCGGCGGTCATCCGGGCACGCTTGCAGGGGCTCATCACCCGCACCCGGCGGCGCCGAGGCGACCGCATGGTCTAGAGCGGGCTGGGCACGGGTTCGGCCAGGGGCCGGTGCACGGCTTACCCTCATGACGTGCGCATCGACGTCTGGTCCGACATCCTCTGCCCGTTCTGCCACCTCGGCCGGCGGCACCTCGAGCTCGCCCTCGAGCAGTTCGAGCACGGCGACGAGGTGGGGGTGGTGTGGCACAGCTTCCAGCTCGACCGCTCTGCGCCCGCCGTCGACGACACCCCGGCCATCGACCGGGTCGCCGAGAAGTACGGCGCCCCCCGCGAGCAGATGGTCGCCCAGCACGAGCGGATGGCGGCCGACGCCGCCGCGGTCGGGCTCGACTTCCAGTGGGAGCGGCTGCGCGGCGGCAACTCCTACGACGCCCACCGGCTCATCCACCTCGCCCGCGCGCTGGGCCGTGAGGACGAGGTCACCGAGCGCGTGATGCGCGCCTGGTACACCGAGGGCGAGTCGGTCGGCGACCCCGACACCCTCGTGCGCCTCGGCGTCGAGGCCGGCCTCGACGAGGCCACGGTGCGCGACCTGCTCGCCGGCGACGAGCACGGCATCGACGTGCGCACCGACCTCGCGCTCGCCAACCAGATCGGCATCACCTCGGTGCCCACCTTCGTGCTCGACCAGAAGTTCGGCGTCAGCGGCGCCCAGCCGGTCGAGGTCATGGTCAACGCCATCCGCCAGGTCTGGGACCT
>JBBQNZ010000067.1:0-21496 GCA_038330415.1 Actinomycetales bacterium
GCCCGGCAACTTCATCTTCCGCACCCGCGAGTTCGAGCAGATGGAGATGGAGTTCTTCGTCAAGCCCGGCGAGGACGAGGAGTGGCACGAGTACTGGATCGCCGAGCGCACCCGCTGGTACACCGACCTCGGCATCGACCCCGACAACCTGCGGCTCTACGAGCACCCGGCCGAGAAGCTGTCGCACTACTCGAAGCGCACCGTCGACATCGAGTACCGCTTCAACTTCACCGGCAGCGAGTGGGGCGAGCTCGAGGGCATTGCCAACCGCACCGACTTCGACCTCAAGACCCACAGCGAGCACTCGGGCACCGACCTGGTCTACTTCGACCAGGCCAGCGGTGAGAAGTACACGCCCTACGTCATCGAGCCCGCGGCCGGCCTGTCCCGCAGCCTGATGACCTTCCTCGTCGACGCCTACACCGAGGACGAGGCCCCCAACACCAAGGGTGGGGTCGACAAGCGGGTGGTGCTGCGCCTCGACCCGCGCCTGGCGCCGGTCAAGGCCGCCGTGCTGCCGCTGTCGCGCAACGCCGACCTCTCGCCCAAGGCCCGCGACCTCGCCGCCACGCTGCGCCGCAACTGGAACGTCGAGTTCGACGACGCCGGGGCGATCGGCCGCCGCTACCGCCGCCAGGACGAGATCGGCACGCCGTTCTGCATCACCGTCGACTTCGAGACCCTCGACGACCAGGCGGTGACGATCCGCGGGCGCGACTCGATGGCGCAGGAGCGCGTGTCGCTCGACCAGGTCGAGGGCTGGATGGCGCAGCGCCTGGTCGGCGCCTGAGCCGCTGATGCCAGTGCGTTGTGGAGTGGATGCCTGTCAGGACTGGTGACCAAGGACGCCGTCCTGGTGGCCCGGTCGGGCTTGACGGATCCGAGCGAGGTCCCGTCGGATGTAGCGCAGGTGTGCCCACTCCTCCTCGAGGATGACGCGTATGCAGTCACCGACGGTGGGGCGCCAGTCACCGCCGCCCCACGGGTTCTCGCGTTCCTCCGCGAGCAGCTCCGCCGTGGCCGTGGCCAGGAAGTCGGTTACCAGCTGCTGCCGCTCGGCGCGCACCGCAAGGATCTCGTCGTAGGCCGGCGGGTCCTCGCGGAAGATGGACGTGTCGAAGCCCATGGCGTCGGCACCGGTGAAGATCTGGCCGATCTCGTGGAACGGCTGCTGCGTCCGCCGGATCCCCCCGCCCAGCCAGGCGTCGGTCGCCAGGATCAGGTGCCGCAGGGTCTGGGCCAAGGACCACTCGTCCTTGACGTGGGCGTCCACCAGCTCCGGCGGCGTGCCCGCGACCGTGGTCTGCCACGACGACTGCACCGCGACCCAACCCTCGCGCAGGCCTTCGGGTGTCTGCGCCTTCTGCAGCTCGCGGCCCGGGAACTGCCGGTTGAGCTCGGCATCCACCAGCGGCACCACGTCGACCCCATTGACGAAGAGGCTGCCGAAGAACAGGTCGTGGCTGTCGATGTCGAGCCCGTCCACATCGACGCTGCGCATCGTCACACCGCTGACGTCGGAGAACCGCACCGTGGCGCCCTTGAAGCTCGCCCTGACGAAGGTCGCCCCTTCGAACTCGTTGGTGCCGGAATAGGTTGTCATCGCTCCATCATCACCGTTGGCTCGGACAGCCTTCACCGAGAGCATCACGAGCCGTGCCGAGCCGAGCCGAGCCGAGCCGAGCCGGGCCACGTCCGGGGCTGGACGATGCCCACCGCTCGTCGAGTGAGTAGAACATGCCCGGGATTCACGAACGCTTCTAGCGTGTCCTGCTCACTCGACTCGACCCAGCGGTCCTGGGCTCCGTGTCTCATCGACGCCGGACCGGCTGCCTCTCGAGATCAGGCGTCGGGGCCGTGACGCTCCCACACCGACTCGGCCTCGTCGCCCCGCCCGGCCCGGTCGAGGGCCCGGGCGAGCGCGCCCGCCGCGTCGATGCGGGTCGGCACCAGGCCGGCGGCGTGCAGCTCGGTGATGCTGTCCCGCAGCCGCGGCTCGGCCACGTCGAGCTGGTCGTCGTCGGCGAGGATGATGCCGGCCTCGGCGCGCAGCACCAGCTCGAAGTCGTGGCCCACCAGCGCCTCGGCGCGCGCCAGCCGCTCGACCGCCGCGTCGACCTCGCCGTGCTGGGCGAGCAGGTGGGCGCCTTGGCGCAGCACGTGCGGCTCGAGCACTTCTGCATCGAAATCGTCGTCGTCGGAACCGATCTCGGCGGCCAGCTGCTCCGCCGTGGCGATGGCGGCATCGAGCTCGGCAAGGCCGGCGGTCAGGTCTTCGGTGTCGGCCCGCAGCGCCGCGCGCGACCGCAGCGCCTCTGCGTACAGGCCCACCGTTCCCGAGGCCCGGGCCTTGTCGGCGGCGTCGTCGTAGTGGCTGGCCGCGGCGACGGTGTCCCCGGCCTCCCACGCGGCGTTGCCGGCCCGCCACTGCGCGTGGGCGGCCTCGTGGATGCGGTCCTCGGCCTCGAAGGCCGCGCTGGCGGTGGCGAACGCGGTGCGCGCCCCGGGCCACTGGCCGATCCCGAGCAGGGCGTTGCCCAGGGCCCAGCCGACCGGCCCGACCAGTGCGGGCTGGTGCTCGCGCAGCACCGGCAGGGCGGCCTCGAGCAGCTCGGCGGCCTCGACCGGCCGGCCGGTCTCGACGTAGGCCAGGCCGAGGAAGCGCTGCCCGAGGGCCAGCAGCACCGGGTCGCGGTCCTGGGTGGCGGCCGCCAGCAGGTCGGCGGCGGGGCCCTCGAGCTCGGCCCAGGCCTCCTGCTCGACCCGCACGTCGCACAGCTCGGCGAGCTCGGCCAGCCGCGACCGACGCGGCACGCCAGGCACCGCGCGGGCTCGCTCCAGCAGGCGCACCGCCTCGTCGAGGTCGCCGTTGCCGCGCGCGACCCGGGCCCGCCCGTCCAGAGCCATCGACGCGAGCAGCGGCGTGCCCGCGAGCTCGGGCTCCAGCGACTCGAGGATGCGAGTGGCGCGCGCCGGGTCGCGCGGCGCGGTCGCCATCGCCTGCTCGATGTCGCACAGCATCCGGCGCTCGGCCAGCCCGGCCCGCTCGTAGGCCGCGCCGGCCCGCACCAGCAGGGCGACGGGGTCGTCGGCTCGCCCGAACCAGGCGAACCGGCGCCACAGGCCCCCGGCGTCGGCATCCGCACCGCTCACCTCGAGCCGCTCGGCGCACTCGTGCGCCTTCTCGCGGGCGGCCTCGACGGCATCCGGCTGGGTGCCCTCGACGGAATCGAGCAGCGCGATGTCACCCTCGGCCCGGGCGACGGCCGCCGCGTCACCGGCGCGGTGCGCCGCGGCCAGCGCCGCGTCGAGCAGGTGCCGGTGCTGGTTGGGTCCACCGGCGTCCTGCGCGGCCGTGCGGTCGAGCAGCGACACGGCGGCCCACTCCTGCGCCGTCTCGACCGGAAGCAGGGAGTCACGGTCGCGCAGCCAGGCGCGCATCTCGGGCTCGAGGTCGGCGCCCGCCGAGGCCAGCGCTTCACGCACCGTGCGGGCACGCTCGATCACGTCGGTGGCGGGCAAATCGGAAGTGTCGTCGCCCACCCCGGCGGCCGGTGCCGGCAGCCGGGTGGGCGGGAGCGTGGGCTCGGCGGCCACCCGTGAGGGGTCGTGGGCCGCGGCGAGGGTTTCGGTGGTGACGGTCGAGCCGTAGCGCGCGTCGAAGGCCGCGGCGATGTCGTCGGCCGTGCGGTGCAGCTCGGCGGCCACCTCCTCCACCGGACGCCCGTCGAGGTCCTGGGGGGCGAGCCCCGCGGCCGATGCCTGCCCGAGCACGAAGGCGGCGGTGGCGGCGAACCACATCCGCTGGCGCGGTGTGTGCAGCACCTCGAGCCACGGCAGCCGCGGGAGGAGGAGGTCGACGGCCCGGTCGGTGTTGCCGAGCCGGACGAGCACCCGCAGGCAGGCGGCGACCGAGTCGGAGGCACCGGGGTCGTCCTGGGCCAGGTGCCAGGCCCGCCGGAACGAGCCCACCGCGCCGTCGATGTCACCGCGGTCGAGGCGCAGCTGGGCGTCGATCGACAGGCAGGCGCGCGGCTCGTCACCGCAGGTGAGATCACCCGCGACGACCGGGGCCACCAGCTCGAGCGCCCTGGCCGGGTCGTGCTCCAGTACGAGCCGGGCCTGCTCGCGCAGCTCACACGCCTGGCAGTCGCTGCGGCTGTCCCGCGGCTCGGCCAGCCAGGCGGCCAGCTCGCGCTCCACGGCCGCGTCGTCGCCGACGGCCTGGGCCAGGCGGGCCCGGGCGGCGTGCACCGGCCGCAGGTGGTAGCCGTCACCGCGGAAGACCTGCTCGACGTCGTCGATGGCCGCCACCAGGGCGTCGAGGCCGACCTGCGGCAGGTCCTCGATGAGGTCGACCGCCCACTTCAGCCGCCAGAGCACGCCGTCGCGGTCGTCCTGGTCCAGCTCACGTGCGGGGTCCAGCGCCTGGCGCAGCCAGGCGAAGTGCACCAGCGTGCCCGGGTCCTTGGGCGTCCAGTACAGGGCCTGGGTCAGGTCGGCGCGCGCGACGAACTCCTCGGCGAACGACCCGTGCGTCTGGGCCAGTCGCAGCGCCGCCTCGTGGGCGCGGACCCGCTCGGCACCGACCGATGCCTCGTCGGCCGCGATCGACACCTGCGCGAACTCCTCGGACACCTGGTCCCACTGCCTCATGCCCGGCCTCCGTCGATGGCCCGGTCGATGAGCGCCGGCAGCGCGCGGGCCACCAGCGCGCTGTCGAACGGAGTGAGCGGATGCCGTCCCGCGAGCAGGGCGTGGCCGTACAGGGCCTCGATCGCCACCCGCTGCAGGGCCGCGTCACCCGCGTCGGCGAGCCGCCGCACCGCGGCGTTGTCGGCGTTGAGCACGACGAGCAGCACCGCCTGCAGCGAGTCGGGCCGGAACGAGCGCACGACCGGCACGGCTCGCGCCCGGCCCAGCACCGACCGGGCGACGTCGAGCAGCGGCGCGAAGCCGGCCTCCTCTGCAGGGGTCGGGGTGGTGAACCGGTCGGCGAGGTGCTCGGGCTCCAGCCGGCGCGACTCGAGCCCGGGCGTGCGCTGCACCCAGCGGTCGAGGAGCAGGCGGTCGTAGGCGTAGCCCGCGTTGAGCACCGCGATGTCCTCGGCCCGGGCGATCGCGGCGACCTGCTGGTAGTCCTCGACCCGGTCGACGTAGGCCAGCACCCGGTCGACGGCGGAGAACTCGGCCAGCGTCATCGTGCCGAGCGTGGTCTCCCAGGGCAGCAGCTCGGCCACGACGTCGAGCATGTCGTCGTCGGTGGTGGCTGCGGCCTTGGCGGCGAGGTGGTGCACCCGGAAGAAGTCCTCGGCACGCACCCGGTCGGTACGCGCCATCCGCAGCAGCCAGCGCTTGAGCTGCTCGCCCAGGCGGGTGCGCGTCTCGTGCAGTGCCTCGTCGTCGTGCAGCGACTCGCGCGACGCAGTGAGCCCGAGCCCGTCGGTGTCGAGCACCGCACGCACGAAGAACGCCCACTCGGGCAGCACGTCGGGCACGGACTCACCGACGAGCATCCGCTTGGCGTAGAGCCGGTGGGTGCCGCGCGCCGCGGAGGAGTGGGGCAGCACGAAGGCCTGGCCGCGCACCCCGGCCGCGGGGTCGGAGAGGTCGACGACGTCGAGCGGGGTGAAGCCGAGCACCCCCTCGCACCACTGGCTGGCCGCGGCCCGGCGGGTCATCGCCTCGCCCTCCTCCCAGGGGAAGGCGCGCCCGGCGACGGACACCGGGCCGGCCGCGGTCTTCACGACCAGGTCGAGCCTCAGGTAGGCGGCGAACGACGTGGCCAGCCGCTCCACGACGCTCGCCGACAGCAGGTCCGCGGCGCTGCCCCGGGGCCGGATCGCCACATCGGTGCCCGGTGCGGCGCGCGGCTCAGGCGACGGCGACACGGCATACGTGCCGTCGTCACGCCCGACCCACAGCCAGGTCTGGTCGCTGCCGGCCCGCCGTGTGGTCACCCTGATCTCGTCGGTGACCAGGAAGCACGACAGCAGCCCGATGCCGAACTGGCCCAGGAAGCTCTCGCGGGCCAGGCCTAGGGCATCGCGCTTCGTCGACGCGCCGATCGTCGCCAGCACCCCGCGGATGCCGGCCTCGTCGAGGCCGATGCCGGTGTCCTCGACGTGCAGGCACCCGTCGGGCGAGAGGTCGGCCGGCACCACCCGCACCCGGCGCGGCGCGTCGGGCTCCTCCTCCGCGCGGGCGGTGATGGCGTCGACGGCGTTCTGCAGCAGCTCACGCAGGTAGACCCGGGGGCTGGAGTACAGGTGGTGCGACAGCAGGTCGACCACCCCGCGGAGGTCGACGTGGAAGGTGCTGTCGGCCCCCGTCATGCGCTGATCCAAACAGAACGCGGCGACGCGGTCGACCTCGGGCACCCCGGATCGTGACCGTCGACTGCTTCCGTGGCACGGGCGAGCCTTGAGACAGTGGGGGTGACGTCGGCGGGCACGAGGAGGTGAGCCGGATGGACGACGCGCGCGAGCCGCAGGCGCCGTGGCCCGACGACGAGTTCGTCGACTACGCCCAGGCCCGCCAGCACACCCTCCTGCGCGCGGCCTACCTCATGACCGGCGACCTCCCGATCGCCGAGCGGCTGGTGCGTTCCGCCCTGGTGCAGCTCGGCCGGCAGTGGCCACGGGTGCGGGAGGAGCAGCCCGACCTGTACGTGCGCCGCCTCCTCTACCGCGACGCGGTCGCGTCCTGGCGCGGGCGCCCGCCCGAGGCGCTGCCGACCGGCCCGGCCTGGGACGAGCCCGACCAGCCGTGGGACGCCGACCTGGTCGAGCGCCGCCGCGAGGTGCTGCGGGCGCTGGACGCCCTCACCCCCCGACAGCGGGCCGTCGTCGTGCTGCGCTGGTTCGAGGAACGCGGCGAGGGCGACATCGCCCAGGTGCTCGGGTGCAGTGTCGCGACCGCGCACGCGGATGCCGTCGAGGCCCTGGGCCGGCTGCGCGATGCCCTGCCGACGGCCGACATCGGCACCGGTGGCCTGCGATGACGGCCGACCTGCGCGAGCTGCTCGAGCTGGCCAGCGACGACGTGCCCGACCTCGACCTCGCCGCCCCGGCGTGGCACGAGGCTCGCCGCCGCAACCGGGCGGTCGTGCGCCGCAGCGCGTTGGTGGCGGGTGGCCTGGCGGCCGCCGGCGCGGTCGGCTTCGTCGTGCGGGACCGCACCCCGTCGCCCGAACCTCGGCCGAGCGTCACGGCCACCGTGGCCGCGAACGGCCGGATGCCGACGGCACGGGTCGACGGCGTCACCGTCTACCTCGCACCCGACCCACCCGACGAGGCGCTGCTGCCGCGCTACCCGGATGCCGCGCGGCTCCAGATCCCGCGCCACCTCGGCCCAGCCGACCTGGCGATCCGGGCCGAGCTCGGCCCCGAAGGGGGCGTGGACGAGCCGCTGCGCGCCGTCTTCCTCGTCGTCGCCGAGGGGGGCGGCTACCACCCGGTGCTCTTCGCGCCGGACGCGCCCTTCCAGGTCGAGGTCCCCGCTGTGCGGGTCAACCAGTGGGAGGGCGTGCAGTCGGCGCTCGGCCCGCGCTCGATCTCCGACGACCGGCACCGGGTGGTCATCCCGCAACCGGGTCGCGTCGTGGTGCTCGACGCGCGCGACGGCTCCGTCGTCACCATCGAGGTGCCCGACCCCACGCTCACGCTCGCGGGCTGGGCGCGTGACCACACGACGGTCGTGGCCAGGGGTCGGGACGACGGCTGGCTGGTCGACGTCGAGACGCGGTCGGTGGCACACCCGGCGCGCGCCGTGAACCCCGACTGGGCCGACCTGTCCGCACGGGAGGGCACGGCGCAGCTGCGGACGTTCTCCGGGTCGGGGACGCTCACCGGCAGCAGGCCCCTCCTCGGTCCGCCCGTCGTGCCGAACACCGCGTCGGTGTCGAACACCGAGGGCTGGGTGGCCGGGGGCGCGTTCCTCCCCGGCGCCTACCAGACGGCGGTCGACCGCTCGCAGGGGTTGGTCGCGGTGCACTCCGACCTGCCGCCCACCCCCCGGGTGCTCGCGGCGTCGACCGGCCCGCTGGTGCCCAAGGGCTCCTACCGGGCGCTCGGCTGGGGCCCGCAGGACGTCGTGCTGTTCGAGTCACGTTCGGAGCGAGCGGGTTTCCAGGGCATGGTGCGACGGGTGCTGGCGTGGGACGTCAACGAGGGACTGCTCTACCAGGTGGCCGACGTCGACCGTGCCGCTGGCGCCCCGGGCGAGTTCTCGGGCACCTACACGCTCTGACCAGCGGCGCTAGGGGGTGCCGCCGATCGCGACGGGCCGCGTGGGGTCCTCGATCCACTCGCTCCACGAGCCGACGTAGGGGATGGCGTCGATGCCGGCGGTGTGCAGGGCCAGGGCGAGCTGGGCCGCCGTGACGCCCGAGCCGCACGACGTGCCGACGGGGGTGTCGCGGTGCACCCCGACCGCCGCGGCCCGGCGCCGCACCTCGTCGGGGGCCAGGAACCTGCCGTCGGGGGCGAGCAGGTCGGTCATCGGGAGGTTCACCGAGCCGGGCACGTGGCCCGCGACCCGGTCGATCGGCTCGACCTCGCCGCGGAAGCGCTCGGAGGCCCGGGCGTCGAGCAGCACCCCGTGCCGTGCCATGTCCACCGCTCCGCCGGCGTCGAGCACTGGCACCGAGCCCGGCCGCACGGTGAGGTCGCCGGGAGCCGGGGTGGGCACCTCGGCCGTGACCGGCATCCCGGCCCCTTGCCAGGCGGCCAGGCCGCCGTCGAGCACGCGCACCTGGGGGTGACCGGCCCAGCGCAGCACCCACCAGGCGCGACCCGCGGCGAGCGAGGCAGCCTGGTCGTAGACCACCACCTCGTCGTCGTCACCGACGCCGCACGCGCGCAGCGCCTCCTGCAGCACGGCGGGGTCGGGCAGCGGATGCCGGCCCCGCACCCCGGGCGCCCCGGCCAGTGCCGCGTCGAGGTCGAGGTGCGGTGCCGCCGGCAGGTGCGCGACGGCATACAGCTCGGCGCCCGGCGTGCCGCGCAGGTTGTACTGCACGTCGAGCACCCGCACCTCGCCGCGCGAGATGAGGGTGGCGAGCTCGTCGGGGGTGACCAGGGCGCTCATCGACCCATCCAACCACCGGCGCCACAGTGCCCTGCGGGAGGATGTCGGGCGTGGCGACACCCGTGCGACTCGTGATGCTCCACGGCTCCCAGCTGAGCGGAGCGCAGTGGACGCGCTACGCCGCGCTGCTCGGGCCCGACGTCGACCTGGTGCTTCCCGACCTGCCGGCGCACGGCACCCGGCGCGGTGAGGTCTTCACCTGGGAGGGTGCGCTCGCGGTCGTCACCGACGCGGTCGAGGGCGGGGATGCCGGGGTGCCGGTCGTGCTCGCCGGGCACAGCCTGGGCGGCTACCTCGCCCTGGCCTGGGCGTCGGAGCACCCGCACCGGCTCGCCGGGCTCGCGCTGCTGGGGGCGTCGGCGGTGCCGGCCGGCCCGGGGGCGGTGCTCTACCGGGCGATCGCCCGGGTCGAGTCGCGGCTCGGGGTCGACCGGATGTCGCGCACCATGGACCGCGAGTTCGACGCCCTGCTGCCCCCGGAGCTGGCGGCGGTGATCAAGGAGGCGGGCTACGGCTTCGACGGCATCCCCGCGGCGTGGGCGGGCGTCATGGGCCTCTGCCGGCCGGAGATGCTCGCCGAGGTCACCGCACCGGTGCTGCTCGTCAACGGCCAGCTCGACCAGCTGCGGGTCGATGCCCGGCGGTTCGCCCGCGCCGCCCGGTCGGCCCGCTGGGTCCATGTCGTCACGGTGCCGCGCGGGCTGCACGTCTTCCCGCTGACCCACCCGAACGAGACGGCGGCCGCCCTGTGGGAGCTGCTCAGCGCAGCGCGCGCTCCGGCGGGATCATGACCGCGCCACCGACCGGCGGCACGTGCGCCGTGGCGTCGCTCCAGTCGGGCAGCACCTCGACGAACTGGTGACCGGGGTCCGTCGTCCATCCCAGCTTCGACTTCGGCCAGCCGGACGGGTGCAGCGTGCCGTAGTGGATGGGGATGACGTGCCGGGCACCGGAGCGCGCGGTGGCGTCGGCGGCCTCGGTCGGCCCCATGTGACCGGGGGACAGGCGCGGGCCCCAGCCGCCCACGGGCAGCAGGGCCAGGTCGACCGGGGCGCCGGCCAGCTCGGGCAGCCTGGCCATGTCGGGGTGCAGCGAGGTGTCGCCGGCGAACCAGACGACGACGCCGCCACCGCGCAGCAGCATCCCGGTGGCGCCGTTGGGGCGGTGCGGCATCGGTCGGGCCTCGTGGTCGGCCCGCACCAGCCGCACCTCCACGCCGGGGCCGACCGGGTGCCAGCCGTCGGCGAACGCCTCGCCCGGCTCGAGCTGGTGCTTGTCGAGCCACGGGAGGTTGGCGGGGTCGGTGATGACCGGCACGTGGCCCAGGCGGCGTAGCGAGGGCAGGTCGGCGTGGTCGTGGTGCAGGTGGCTGAGCAGCACGACGTCGACGTCGTCGACGTGGTGCTGCACCGGCAGGTCGCGCCGGCGGCGCAGCGGGCCGAGGCGCCGGCGCAGGAGCGGGTCGGTGAGGATGCGCAGGCCACCGAGCTCGAGCAGCACGGTCGAGTGGCCCACCCAGGTGGCGCGCACACCGTCGGTGCCCCACGGGCCTGCGGACGGCTGCGATGCCACGACTCCACCCTAGCCGGGGGAGAATGGGGCACCATGTCCGCCCTCACCGCCACCGCCCCCACCTCGACCCCGGCTCCGAGGCCGGTGCTGCCGCCCCTGCACATCGGGCGGCACGTCGTCGAGTCACCCGTGGTGCTCGCCCCGATGGCCGGCATCACCAACCGGGCCTTCCGGCGGCTGTGCCGTGAGTACGGCACCGCGGGGCTGGAGGCGGGTGGTGCGTCCGGGGCGACCAGCCTCTACGTGTCCGAGATGGTCACCACCCGGGCCCTGGTCGAGCGCACGCCGGAGACGATGCGGCTCATCTCGCACGACCCCGCCGAGAACCCCCGCTCGGTGCAGCTGTACTCCGTCGACCCGGTCACCGCCGGGCAGGCCGCCCGCATCCTGGTCTCCGAGGACCGCGCCGACCACATCGACCTCAACTTCGGCTGCCCGGTGCCCAAGGTCACCCGCAAGGGCGGTGGGGCGGCGCTGCCCTGGAAGACCGACCTGTTCCGCGGCATCGTCGCGGCCGTGGTCCGCGAGGCGTCGCCGTATGCCGTGCCCGTCACCGTGAAGATGCGGGTGGGCATCGACGCCGACCACGTCACCTACCTCGATGCCGGGCGGATCGCCGAGGGCGAGGGCGTGGCGGCGGTCGCGCTGCACGGGCGCACCGCGGCCCAGGCGTACTCCGGGCAGGCCGACTGGTCGGCGATCGCCCGGCTCAAGGAGGCCGTCACGTCGATCCCGGTGCTGGGCAACGGCGACATCTGGTCGGCCGAGGACGCCCTGGAGATGGTGCGGCAGACCGGGTGCGACGGGGTGGTCGTGGGGCGCGGGTGCCTCGGGCGGCCGTGGCTGTTCACCGACCTCGCCGCCGCCTTCGCCGGGTCGTCGGCGCGCGTGCAGCCGGGGCTGCGCGAGGTGACGGCCACGCTGCGCCGGCACACGGCATACCTCGTCGACTTCTACGACGGCGACGAGGGCCGCGCCTGCCGCGACATCCGCAAGCACATCGCCTGGTACCTCAAGGGCTTCCCGGCCGGCTCGACGGTTCGCCACCAGCTGGCCCTGGTCGACAGCCTGCGGGCCCTAGACGACCTCATCGGCACGCTCGACCTCGGCGCACCGTGGCCGGGCGACGCCGCCGAGGGCCCGCGCGGCCGGGCCGGGTCGCCCCGGGTGGTGGCCCTGCCCGAGAACTGGCTGCGCTCGCGCGAGCTCGACGAGGCGCAGCGCGCCCAGGTCGCACAGGCGGAGCTCAGCGTCTCCGGCGGCTGACCCCGCAGGGCTTCCTCGACCCCAGGTCTGCGACCATCACTGCGGAGACTTACCGAGGTCATGGCACCGATGTGTCGCACCCTTGTCAGGTGGAGCCGGTGCGAATGCCTCGTGCCGAAGACGCCCAGCGCGGCCCAAGCCCCCGCTGCGGCATGGCGAACACCAGGGCCACCACGGCCACGGACCAGGCCACATGGATCGCGCCCACCGCCTCCTGGTGCGCGAACCACCAGTGGGTCAGTCCGGTGGTCGTCTGCACCGCGTGGGGGATGTCCGTGAAGCCCGTGACGAACGGCTGCCAGAAGAGGATGACCGTCACCAGGGTCGTCCACGGGACGGTCCACCGCGTGCCGAGCAGGTCGAACACGACGGCGGCCAGTGCCGCGCTGCCGATGTAGTAGGCGTTGTTCTTCGGGTCCAGGGCCAGTCGCACCGCGACGGCGACGAGCAGTACTCCCGGCAGGCCTCTTGTCAGGACCGCGACGGCGGCCGCCATGGGGGCGAGGACGAGCTGCGCGGTCCGTCCCCAGGCCGGCACGAGCTCGCCGCGTGCACCCAGGGTGTGCAGGCCGGACGCGGAGGCGAGACCCACAGGCGGATGCAGGGCGGTGAGGGTGCCCGGGTTGGCGAGCACGAAGGGAGCCCAGGCCACAGCGACCCCGGCGGCCGCGACGGCCGCCGCCCAGCGGAGCCGGGCCCAGGGCAGCACGAGGAGCAGCGGGAGGAACCCGATCGCCCACGGTTTGGCCGCAACGGCCAGCGCGAGCGCGGCGCCTGCCAGCACCGGCCGCTCGGCGGAGACCGCCCGCAGCGCCAGCACGGCGAAGACCATGGCCAGGACGTCGTCGGGGTGACCCCAGCGGACCGAGAGCACCGTCCAGGCGGGGACGAGGACGATGGCGGCGATGACGACCCGGCGGCGTCGTGCGTGCGGGGCGACCAGGGGGGCGAGCGCCGCGACGAGCAGTGGGCCGGCCGCGGCCATCGAGGCCAGGGCGATGCTCCGGCCCACGTCCGCCGGTAGCGGGCTGAGCAGGGCGGCCAGCATCAGCGAGAGCGGGCCGGTCTGCAGCCAGGGCACGTCGGCGAACAGGTTGAGGCCCGAGCCGTGGAGGAGCAGGCGCGCGCCGTCCACGGTGTAGTGCCAGGACAACCCGGCGTGCGGCCACATGTACCAGGCCCACGCCGCGCTCCAGAGCGCTACGAGAGTCCACGAGGCCACGGCGGGCAGGGCCCTGCGGTCGACCCTCATGCCAGCCCACCCTAGTGATCCGGGCGCCGACCCCGCTGGGGTGCGATGCCGGTGCGGCTACGGGGTGGTCACGGGGTGTCCTGCGGCTGCGGGGTGTCCTGCGGCTGCTGGGGGTCGCGCGGGTGCGGCGTGTCCCTGCCGAAGACCCCCACTGCGATCCAGGTCAGCGCCACGACGACCCCACCGATCGCCGCATATCCCTTCGGGGCCTCGTCGAAGACGGCGAAGCTCGCGCCGTAGAGCATCGTGATGGCCAGGGCGATGAAGCTGAGGTGTCTGCGGTCCATGTCCCGCAGTCTAGGAACGGAACCGGGCCCGGCGGGTCCATCGAACAGGGGACTGCGGCGTCCTCCACCCGGTGTCGGGGGGCGCCGCTACCGTGGGCGCATGGCAGCCCAGATCGGCACCCCCGGTGGCACGCCCGAGCGGCCCGCGACCTTCTTCGCAGATGCCGCCGAGTTCGGCCGCTGGCTCGCCGCCCACCACGACACCGAGACCGAGCTGTGGATGGGCCTGTACAAGAAGGGCCACCCGCAGGCCGGCCTCACCTGGGAGGCTGCGGTCCGCGAGGCCTTGTGCTGGGGCTGGATCGACAGCATGGCCCAGGGCATCGACGAGCACACCAGGCGCCAGCGCTGGACCCCGCGCAAGCCCACCAGCAACTGGTCGACCATCAACATCAACGCCGTCGCCGAGCTCACCGCGCAGGGCCGCATGCAGCCCAGCGGGCTCGCCGCGTTCGAGCGCCGCCGCCAGGACCGCTCCGGCATCTACGCCTACGAGAACCGCGAGCGCGAGCTGCCCGAGCACTACGCCGCCCAGCTCGCCGCCGACCCGGCCGCCACCGCCTTCTGGGAGGTCGCGACCCCCAGCTACCGCAAGCTCGCCGTCAACTGGGTGGTCACCGCCAAGCAGGAGAAGACCCGCGACGCCCGGCTGGCCCAGCTCGTCGACGACTGCGCCAACGGGCGGATGATCCCCAGCCAGCGCTACGGCACCCAACCCACGTGGGTGCATCGGGCCGCAGCGGCGGCGGAGGCGGCCCGCCTAGGGTGAGCGCGTGACCTACACCGAGGCCGACCGCGAGCGCTGGGTCGCCGAGGACCCCGCCCACAAGCGGGCCGACCGCGACGATTTCGCCCGCGACCGCGCCCGCCTGGTGCACTCGGCGAGCCTGCGCCGCCTGTCGGCCAAGACCCAGGTCGTGCAGCCCGCCAGCGACGACTTCGTGCGCAACCGGCTCACCCACTCCCTCGAGGTCGCCCAGATCGGCCGTGAGTTCGGGGCGGCACTGGGGTGCAGCGCCGATCTCGTCGACACCGCGTGCCTCGCGCACGACCTCGGCCACCCCCCGTTCGGGCACAACGGCGAGACCGCGCTCGATGCCGTCGCGGCCGGCATCGGCGGGTTCGAGGGCAACGCCCAGACCCTGCGCATCCTGACCCGGCTGGAGCCCAAGCGCGCCCACCCCGACGGTCGCCCGGCCGGGCTCAACCTCACCCGCGCCAGCCTCGATGCCGCCACGAAGTACCCGTGGCGCCGCGGCCGCGGCCCGCACCCCACGATGAAGTTCGGCGTCTACGACGACGACCTCGAGGTGTTCGACTGGTTCCGCGCCGGCGCCCCCGAGGGCCACCGCTCGGCCGAGGCCGAGGTCATGGACTGGTCCGACGACGTGGCCTACTCGGTGCACGACGTCGAGGATGCCGTCGCGTCCGGTTGGCTCGACCCGCGCCTGTTGCGCGAGCGCGCCGACGTCGAGGCGGTGCTCGCCGTGGCGGGAGAGGTCTACGAGCCCGGGCTGACCCCCGCCGAGCTGGCCGAGGCCCTGGAGCGGCTGCTCGCCACCGGGGCCGTGCCCGACTCCTACGACGGGTCCCGCCCGGCGCTGGCGGCGCTGAAGGACATGACCTCGCGCCTCATCGGCCGCTTCGTCGTGGCCGTCGAGCAGGCCACCCGCGCCGAGCACGGGCCCGGGCCGCTCACCCGGCACGGCGGGCGGCTCGTCGTGCCCCGCGAGTCCCGCGCCGAGTGCGCCGTGCTCAAGGCGGTGGCGGCCCACTACGTCATGCACGCCGCCGAGCGGGTGGCCCTGCACGTGCGCCAGCGCGAGGTGGTGGCCGAGCTCGTCGCGGCCTTCGAGGCCGACCCCGACCGGCTCGACCCCGACCTGCGCCACGACTGGGACGACGCCGCCGACGACGCCCGCGCCCGGCGGGTGCTGGTCGACCAGGTCGCCTCGCTCACCGATGTCCGGGCGCTGAACCTGCACCGTCGCTGGTGCCGCCCGGCCACGACCTAGACTCGCGGGGACGATCGGAAGGAGGGGCAGTGGCGGGTCGGATCCGGGCCGAGGACATCGCGACGGTCAAGGAGCGCACGTCCATCGAGGACGTCGTGCGCGACCACGTGACCCTGCGCCCGGCCGGGGTGGGCTCGCTCAAGGGCCTGTGCCCCTTCCACGACGAGAAGACCCCGAGCTTCACCGTGCGCCCGACCGTCGGCAGCTACCACTGCTTCGGCTGCGGCGAGGGCGGCGACGTCATCTCGTTCGTGCAGAAGGTCGAGCACCTCACCTTCACCGAGTCCATCGAGCGGCTCGCTGCGAAGCTGGGCCTCGAGCTGCGCTACGAGGAGGGCGGCGGCCCCCGCGAGGGCGGCATGAGCCTGGGTAAGCGGTCGCGGCTCATCGAGGCGCACCGGGTGGCCCAGGAGTTCTACGCCGAGATCCTGCTCGACACCGGCCGCCCGGGCGCTCGCGTCGGCCGCGACTTCCTGCGCGAGCGCGGCTTCGACGGCGCGGCCGCCGAGCGGTTCGGCATCGGCTTCGCGCCACCGGGCGGTGAGGCCCTCAGCCGGCACCTGCGCGAGCGCGGCTTCACCGAGGACGAGATGGTGACGGGCGGGCTGTCCGGGCGGGGCAGCCGGGGGCTGTACGACCGGTTCCGGGGGCGGCTGGTCTGGCCGATCCGCGACACCACCGGCGACACGGTCGGCTTCGGTGCCCGGCGGCTGTTCGACGACGACCGGATCGCCGCGAAGTACCTCAACACCTCCGAGACCCCGATCTACAAGAAGTCGCAGGTGCTCTACGGCCTCGACGCCGCCAAGAAGGCCATCTCCACCGAGCGCCGCGCGATCGTCGTCGAGGGCTACACCGACGTCATGGCCGCCCACCTCAGTGGCGTCGAGGGCGCGGTGGCCACCTGCGGCACGGCGTTCGGGGTCGAGCACATCAAGATCTTGCGCCGCATCATGCGCGACGAGACCGACGGCCCCCAGGCCCGGGTCATCTTCACCTTCGACGGCGACGCCGCCGGCCAGAAGGCCGCGATGAAGGCGTTCGGCGAGGACCAGCGCTGGGCCGCGCAGTCGTTCGTCGCGGTCGCCCCCGACGGGATGGACCCCTGCGAGCTGCGCATCGCCAAGGGGGATGCCGCCGTGCGCGCCCTCGTCGACGACGCCGTGCCGATGTTCGAGTTCGCCGTGCGCACCACCATCCGGCGCTTCGACCTCGAGACCGCCGAGGGCCGGGTGGAGGCGATGAAGGCCGTCGCCCCGATCATCGGCTCGATCCGCGACACCAGCCTGCGCCCGGAGTACACCCGCACGGTGTCGGGGTGGCTCGGCATCGAGGTCGAGCAGATGGCGGCGGAGGTCAAGAAGGCCGGCCGGGTGCGGCACGACGACCCCGTCGACACCTCGCGCCGGCCGGCCGGCACCGACGACGTGCCCGAGCCGGCTCCCGGTGAGGCGGCCCCGCTGCCGGTGCCCGACCTGCGCGACCCGGTGGTCTTCACCGAGCGCCAGCTGCTGCAGGCGCTCATCCAGTACCCCCAGCAGTTCACCGACGAGGTCGTCGACTCGCTGCGGCCCGAGGCGTTCGTGGCGCCCGCGCACCGGGCCGTGCTCGACGGCATCCGCATCGCCGCACCCACCGCCCGCAAGGCCTCGACATCGGCCTGGGTGGCAGCGGTCGGTGAGGCGGCCCCGCTGGCCGTGCGCGGGCTGGTCTCCGAGCTGTCCGTCGCCCCGCTGCCGACCCGCTTCGACTCCTCCTCCGGCCTGCCGCCGCAGCGCTACCTCGACTCGCTCGTCGTCGGGGTCCGCGACGCCCAGCTCGGCCGCCTGATCGCCGACGCGATGGCCTCGGTGCGCCGGGTGCAGAACGACCCCGACTCCGACCCCGCCGACCTCCGGGAGCGCACCATGGCCCTGCACCGCCTCGAGCTCGAACGCGTCGCCCTTCGCGAACGGCTCTCGTCGTGAGGCTGGAGTGGTCGGGCCTGCGCCGACCCGCCGTGCCCGCCGACGTGGCCGCGGCGATCGCGCCCGAGGAGCACGAGAAGCTGCTGGCCTGGGCGGTCGAGGACAGCAGCGGCGTCACGGTCGTCGCCGGCCGGCACCGCCTCTATGCCGTCGCGCCCGGCCCCGACGGCCTGACTGTCACGCTGTCGCGCCCGTGGCACCTCGTGGATGCCGGCCTGTGGAGCGGTGAGGACGGCTCCCTGCGCGTGACGTGGGTCGGCGGCGAGGGGCCCGCGCGGTTCGTGCTGGCCGACCCCGGGGCGCTGCCCGAGACGCTTCGCGAGCGGGTGCAGGCGTCCGTGGTGCTCTCGGAGGCGATCGACCTGGGCAACCGGCGCACGGCCCGCGTGGTCGTGCGCGAGGACCTCACCACCCGCGCCCTGCTCAGCCAGGTGCTGCTCGGGCCCGGGGTGCGGAGCACCGACCCGGGGGTGTCCGAGCAGGTGCAGGCCGGGCTGGCGCGGGTGCGCGAGCAGGTGGGCCTGAGCTGAGCGCGCGGAGTGCCCACCCGTTTTCGGACATGGGTCCTCCCTTTGCTATCGTTGCCGGGCGCTGCTGCGGCGATCCCGCGGCAGGCTTTCCCCTGTAGCTCAATTGGCAGAGCAGCCGACTGTTAATCGGCAGGTTGTTGGTTCGAGTCCAACCGGGGGAGCGCCCCCAAGAGGCCCCTGAACTGCGGAAACGCCAGTTCGGGGGTTTTCTATGTTCGGATGCAGCGACTATGCATCGTTCGACTTCGAGGGCGAGCCGCTGCGCCCGCTGTCCGAGCGATCGTCGTTGATGCTCCTCAGCCGAGGGGAAGGCGCCATGGCCCTCTTGGCCGCATCGCGCCGCCATCGACATCCGGCCGGGGTCAGATGGCGAACCCCAGATTGGCGGCTTCTGAAAGGTGCCGTGGGGCGAACGTTTGAGTTGGGGACACGCTGCCTGCCACCGCTGGACGGGCATAACGCGTCGCGTTATGCTCTTGAGGTGATCAGGTCGTTCGGGGACGCACCCACCGAGCGGCTCTGGGCACGACAACGCACCAGGAGGCTGGACCCCCGCATCGAACGAACCGCCCTACGCAAGCTCGTCATGCTCGATGCCGCCGAAGTCCTGGATGACCTCAAAGTCCCGCCCGGGAACCGGTTAGAAGCCCTCAAGGGCGACCGCGTCGGGCAGCACAGCATCCGGATCAACCAGCAGTGGCGTATCTGCTTCGTCTGGACCCCAGCCGGCGCCGAAGACGTCGAGATCGTCGACTACCACTAGAAGGAGGCACACACATGGCAACCATCGCGCCGATCCACCCCGGGGAGGTGCTCCTCGAAGAGTTCCTCGTCCCGTTGGAGGTCACCCAGCACCGGCTGGCTGTCTCCATCGGCGTCCCCCCACGGCGGATCAACGAGATCGTCCACGGCAAGCGCCGGATCACCGCCGACACCGCGCTGCGGCTGGCCCGCTACTTCGCCACCACCGACCGGTTCTGGCTCAACCTGCAGACCCGCTACGACCTCGAGATCGAGAAGGACCACCTCGGCGGCACTCTCGACCACATCCAGCCGCTGCAGAGCGCCTGACCCGGGAACACACGCATCGCGGCATGAGGGCGTTTTGGCCACTCGGGGAGCGCGACTCTGCGACCACACCCGGATGCCGTTTCGACAAACAGCGGCCGGAGCGTCCCGACCGCGAGCGGCGGGGCGACGTGGCCGATGGCTCGCGCCGAGCTCAGCGGGTGTCGCGCTTGGCCTGGCGCCGTGCACCGGCGGCGGTTGTTTGCGCACGCCGGCGTTCGGTGCGGGCACCGCGCAGCGCTTGGTCTCCGCGGGGGGTGTCCAGCTGCCCAGGGGCGATATCGGTGGCTTCTGAGCTGGTGTGACTTGCGCCGCTGGACACCCCCCATCGGACGGCTTGGGCCGTTGCTATCCGCTCGGCACGAAGCTCACGCGAGGCTTCTTGGGCCAGCGTCCCAAGCCTGCGGCTGACCCGCGCCAAGGCCTCCTCGAACGCCTCGGCTCGCAGGGCTGACCGCTCGTTGGCTGGGCGTGCCTTTCCGCGAGCCCCCTTGGCGGGTACTCGAGCGGATGCCCCTCGGCGATACTGTCCGACGTGCTTGTTGCGGGCACGGCGGATCCGCTGGTGAAGGTCGATGACGGCGTCCTCGTCAAGCTCGGCGAGGGCGTCGCGCTCTGTCTGGGAGACGAGGAAACGTTCCTGTGGAGTCAATGCGGCAAGCAGTGTCGCGTTCACGCGTACCTCCGCGATCGGGGCCGGCGGTCGGGCCCATCAACAGTGGCAGCGGGCCGTATGGCAGCACAAGATCTTCTCGATCTGTCGAACCTTGGAGGCATCGCGCCCTTCATGACTGAGCCTCGTCGCCGACCTCACCAGCCGTCGTACTTCCGAACTCGGGAGCAAGAACTGCGGGTGAATAGCTCTCGCATCTCGACGGCTGCTGCCTACTGACGTTGGCACCATCCCCCTTCTGCACCTGTGGCCGGAGGTTGGTTTCGACGACTTCGCTGTTCGACGCATTTCAACCGGCCGTGGTCCGGCCAGACCGTGCGCTGGACAGACGACGCCTTGGGGCGCGGATGTCATCCCCCACGACAACGCTCGCGGCGAGATCCCATCTGGGCCTGCCTTCGGGGCGAGCGAAGGCTCTCCTCATCAAGCACCAGCCGAAGCGTCGAGGTCATACCGCGGTTGACCATCCCAACGGCGGCAGGGAGCGTAGGCCCTGTTGGGCGGACCGTGTCGTTCGGCCGGGCTGTGGATAATGCTGGTTGTGCACGCCGGCAACAGTGGAGTTCTGGTGTTGCTGGACCCGCTGGCCCGACGACCAGACTCAGGAATCGGCCCGCGCCGGTCGACGGGTGCGCGAAGCGCTTCGATCAGCGCGTAGAGCCGGTTGGGTTCCTGGCTCGGAGCACGCCGCCCAGGCTGAAGGCTGAGACGATCGCCCAGACTCCCTCGAGTAGCAGGAAGCCCCACTGCTGCTCCAGGACTGCCTCGACGGTCAGCACAGATGAACCGACGAGGTTCAAGATCAGGTAGCGCGATGACTTCTGGTCCAGGATTCCGCGCTGCGCCAGCGCGAAGCCCGCCAAGACAAGCAGCGAACCAACGACTTGAATGAACTGACTCATGACACGACCCCTTCAGGAAGAAGCGTCGTCTTGGCTGACCGGGTACGGCGCATCTCGTCCGGGACGCCGTCACAACATCCGCGGCGCCAAACCAGCGTAGAGGACTCGTGTTGGATGCTTGACATCGTCACCGTGCGCACCTCCTGTGGACCCGGCCCTGCAACGGCACAGGTCCGCGCGACAGACCGATGAGCATGATCGAGACGATTCTCAGTGAGTTGGCGACTACGGCATCGTGTGGCGGCCCAACTCCCACGCGACGTCAACGTACGGTACGAGGTGGCCGGCGCCTCCTCCCGGCGAGCTCGCGGTCCGCTGGATGAACTGATCGCGGGCTACCACCTCACGGTCCTCCACGCGCGCCTTGCACGGGGGGGGCGGGGGCATGGTGATGCGGGTGCGGCCGTCCCAGCGGAGCAGGGCACCTAGGCATGCCTGGCGTAGTGGCATGTGATGCCGCACGGCCATGGGGTCCGGGCTGAAAGGCCCCACCGCCGTTTCGGGCGCCCGTGGAATGTGGCTTACGTCGCCCCGCCGGGTTGTGTCGCCGGGGTCGGATGGTGGCTAGCCTTCAAGAGGCGGTCGTCATCGGCGCAAGCGGATGACGCGACATGGAGGCACGCAGATGGCCGTGCAGCACGTGGTTGATAACGACGCCGCACGCGCCACGGTGATGGCGGCCGTGCGTGACCTCGACGGGGACGCCGTACGGCAGTTTCTCGCGCGGACGATACGCAGTGTGGGTGTCGACTACACGGTGACCCAGGTGATGGTGCCGGCGCTGCGGCAGATTGGCGACGCCTGGGCAAGCGGCGAGCTCAGCGTCATGCACGAACACTTCGCCTCCAACACGTTCCGAGGGGTTCTCGCTCAC
>JBBQNZ010000068.1:0-21376 GCA_038330415.1 Actinomycetales bacterium
GAGCTTGCGTAGAGCGGTGCGCTCGATGCGGGGGTCAAGCTTCTTGGTGCGTTGTCGTGCCCAGAGCCGCTCGGTGGGTGCGTCCCCGAACGACCTGATCACCCCGCAGAGCATAACGCGACGCGTTATGCCCCGTCCAGCCGTCACCCGCAGTTCGCAGGCCAGGCCGAGAGCGTCGCGGACACACCGCGGTCCATGTGGCTGCCGACATCGGGACCTTACGCGACGGCGTCAAGGCCGGGTCTGGAGGCGTCACCCGAACCGGTCGACAAGCACCTCTCGGAGCCCGTTCAATCCTCGTCTTGGGGCCTCAACCGGTCTTTCATCCGACACGTTCGCCAATCGACTCGGCCCCTGATCTGCGTTTTCGCAGTTCAGGGGCCGATGGTGGTGGTGGATGTGAAGGGACTCGAACTGTCAGGCGTGGCGCTCGGGGCTAGAGCTCGATCTCTCTGCTCAGCAGCTCGGTCAGGGCGCGATCGCGCTGGGCGGTCGCATGCTGGTAGCGAAGCGCCACGGTTACGTCAGTGTGCCCGCCGCGATGCAGGAGTTCAGCCAGAGTCGCTCCCTGCTCCGCGTACTTGCTCAAGCCCGTGTGCCGCAGATTGTGGAAGTGGAAGCCTGGTCGGCCCGCCTGCTCCCTCGCGGCCCTCCACGCGCGATCCAGGGCACTCTGGGAGACACGCACACCGCGGCCATTGGTGAGGACCGGAGCAGTGCGCTGTGAGGGCGTGTAGATCTGAAGGTGCTGCGTCAGCTCGGGCAGGAGTGCGGCCGGCACGGCGACACTCCTTGTGCTACTCGCCTTCGGTGGTGTTAGGGCGTTGCCCTTCACGTTCCACTGTCTACGCACATGGAGCAATGCCCGCTCGGGGTCGTCTAGATGCTCCAGATCCCGTCGTTGCAATCCCAGCACCTCCCCGATGCGAAGGGCGCACCAGGCTGCCAGCGGGACGGCGATCCGCAGATGGGCAGGCATTGCTTCAGCGAAGGCCTTGACCTCTTCCGGCAGCGCGACGTCTCCTTGCTCATCCTCGGGGCAGCACCCTGCGATGCTTCGGTGCCTTGGGAAATTCGAACGTCTCAAGAGCGCCGGCCTTGGCCTTCACCGCGGCGTTGAGCATCGAGCGGAGCACGATCACGACGTTCGGCGCTACACCGTTAACGCGAGCATCTGGGTGCCGCGTCGAACGCTGGCGGTCAAGGGCAGCGAGATGGTCGGCTACCCGTTCAGTGGTCAGGTCGGCCAATCGGATGTCACCGAGGTCGTCAAGAATGTGGTTCTTGAGTACGGAGCGGTACGACACAACGGTCGCCGGTGAACGGTCGGGGTTGGCTTCCAAGGTGACGAGCCACTTCTCGGACCACTCCTTCAGCGTCACCGACTGGGCTTCGACCTTCGCGACCTCCGCCTTGCGGGCCGACCGGCGCTCGGCTGGCGGCACGAACCGGCCGCGAGCAATCTGCCCGCGAGTGATGTCGAGAGCCGCACGTGCATCCGTAAGCGTGTCGAACATGCCAAGGGAATGCGTCCGCCCCTCGTAGTCGACCCTGACCCGGTAACGACCTCGATACCGGGTGACCCCCCTTGGCAGCTTCGCCGGTGCAGCCATGCGTCCTCCAACGAGTCGTCCCGCTCTGAAGGGGGTCGAGCACGGGCTACACGAACTCAACCACCACCTGTGACAGCTGTGTGACCGTTTTCCTGCCGTGTCAAGTCCAGACACGACCCGTTGTGTCCACACAACAGACAACGCCTGATCTGCGCGTTTGCGCAGATCAGGCGTTGTTTTGAGCACTGAACAGCGTGGGAGCGAACCGCAGAGGTGGAGGTGGCGGGAATCGAACCCGCGTCCACTGACGGAACACCAGGGCTTCTCCGGGTGCAGTGCGCTACGGATTTTCTCGGCCCCAGCGCTCGCACGCACACGTCCGCTGACAGGCCCAGTCGAGTAAGAGTCCCGCGCCGTCCCCCGACATGACGACGCAGCAAGATCCCTAGATGACGCTGGTTACTGAGTCAGGATCGAACTCAGGCCAACGGACTTCGGAGCTCGCTCAGGCGGCGAGGGCGAAGTCGGTGCGCTTGGAATTGGCACCTATTGGTTTGCACGGGTCGTTTACGAGATAACCGTGCGTCCTCGACCCGCTTCCCCATGGCCAACCGACCAATGTCGAAACCGATCACCCCCCTGAGGGGGCTCACTCCCACGCTGTTCAGTTGTGCGACCACACGTCGGGTGCAACGCCTGACCGCCCCTTCAGTATGCCGCCCGGAGGCGCCGCCCCCAAACGAGTTGGGGCCGGGCGCGGCGAGCTAGCCGACGGGGGCCGCAGGGGACGCCATGTCGACCGAGGCCGTCTGAACGGGGAGCGGGTCGACCGGCGCCACCGGCGGATCCGTCGGGGTGGGACTCGGCGTCGGGGTCGGCGTGTCGGTGGGCGTCGGCGTGGGAGTGGGAGTGGGCGTCGGGGTGGGCACCGGCGCGGGCGAGTGCACGACAGGCGGCGGCTGCACCCGCGGGCGGTGACTGGGCGTGGGCGTGGGCGTCGGTGTGGGGCTGGCGGCCTGGGCCGGCGGCGCCGGTGTCAGGCTCGGCGGGGCGGGGATGGTGGGCCCGATCGGCCGAGGACGGGGGCGCCCCCCGACGGACCAGATGGAGGCCGTGGCGGTCACCACCACGGCGGGTGCGCGAGCCACGACCGCGATGCCACGGGCAGCGACGGCACCGGACGGTGTCTCCGCCGCGGACACTGCGGGGGGGCCGGCCACCAGGCCCTCGGGTGCGGCAGGGCCACCGGCGATCAGGGTCATCACCGAGACAGCGAGGAGCCCGCCGCCTGCGACGCCGAACGCCTGCAGGACGTTTCCGGTGGTCCCAACAGATTTCTTGGGAGCACGGTGACGTGGGGCCCCTGCTGCCATGATAGAGAGACTAGTCCTGTTGCGCACGAGTCAACAGCGAATCGTGGTGTTCGCTGGATCGTGCGGCGCGCGCCCCGAGATCCGCACGGAATGGCGTCGTCCGGCCACGTCGACCTCACATCCTTCTGCGGCGCTCAGCGCCTCCCTCGGCACCGGCCCACCATCCGGCTCCCACACCCACGTCAGCCCGACGGCGGCGCCCAGGGTGACGCTGTTCGCGGCACTGGTCACCTGGCCGACCGGGCGACCGTGACGCAGCAGCAGCTCCCCGCCCCAGAGCACGGCGGTGGGGTCGTCGACGACAAACGACGCCAGCCGG
The DNA here is from genome assembly GCA_038330415.1 of Actinomycetales bacterium. GTDB lineage: Bacteria > Actinomycetota > Actinomycetes > Actinomycetales > Dermatophilaceae > Fodinibacter. The sequence goes on from JBBQNZ010000068.1 coordinate 3,246, forward strand.
CGGGTCGGACCGTCGGCGCGCTGCCGCTCGACGACCTCGCGGCCGACGAACGCGCGGTCGCCGGACAGGTCGCAGGTGAAGGTCAGCCCGGCCTCGACCGGGGTGCGGTCCGGGCCGAGCTCGGGGCCGAAGGCGCGGTAGCCCTTGTCGAGCCGCAGGGCGTTGATGGCGTAGTAGCCGGCCAGGCGCAGGCCGACGTCGGCCCCGGCGTCGACCAGCAGGTCCCACACCCCGGTGGCCAGCTCGGTGGGCACGGTGAGCTCCCAGCCCAGCTCCCCGACGTAGGTCATCCGGGTGGCGCGTACGCGTGCCGGGCCGAGGTCGACCACCCGGCTCGTCGCGAAGGGAAAGGCGTCCGGGCCCAGGTCGGCGCTGGTGAGCCCCGCCAGCAGGTCGCGCGAACGCGGCCCCATCACGCCGAACACGGCATACGCGGTGGTGACGTCCTCGACGACCACCCGCCATCCCGGGGCCGTGTGGCGCCGCAGCCAGTCGGCGTCGCGCACCGGGGACGCCGCGCTCGTCACGAGCAGCCACTCGTCGTCGGCGACGCGGGTCGCCGTGACGTCGGCCTCGTAGCCACCGCGCGCGTTGAGGATGCCGGTGTAGACCGCCGCCCCCACGGGCTGGTCAACGTCGGCGGTGCAGACCAGGTGCAGCAGGGCGTGCGCGTCGGGGCCGTGCACGCGCAGCTTGCCGAAAGAGGTCTGGTCGAACAGGGCGACGGCCCCACGGGCGGCGCGCTGCTCCTCGTCGACCCAGTCGTGCCAGCGCTGGCGCCCCCAGCCGTAGGTCGCCGCGCGGTCCGCGAAGGGAACACTCTGTGGGGCAACGTAGTTGGGTCGCTCCCAGCCCATCTTCGAGCCGAACCACGCCCCGGCTTCAGCCAGGCGGTCGTGCACGGGCGAGCATCGGAACGGGCGGGCGGAGTCGAGCTCACGGTTCGGCCACGGCACCGCATAGTGCAGACCGAGCACCTCCGAGACCCGGGCGCGCAGCCACGGGGTGCTCGCGTGAAAGGGCGCGAAGCGACGCAGGTCGACGAGGGCGAGGTCCTCCTGGGGGGCGCCGGTGACGACCCACTGCGCGAGGGCCTGCCCGGCGCCACCGGCCGACGCGATGCCGACGGAGTTGAACCCGGCGCCGACGAAGAAGCCGGCGACCTCGGGTGACTCGCCCAGGATGAACTGGTTGTCGGGGGTGAAGCTCTCGGGCCCGTTGTAGAACCTGCGGATGCCGGTGTGTTCGAGCACCGGCAGGCGGTGCACGGCGCTCTCCATGAGCACCGAGAAGTGCTCCCAGTCCTCGTCGAGCAGCTGGAACTCGAAGGGGTAGGGGATGTCCTCGGGGGCCACCCACGGCTTCGCCTCCGGCTCGAACCCGCCGACGACCAGCCCGCCGACCTCCTCCTTGACGTACGTCCACCCGTCCGGGTCGCGCAGGATCGGCAGGTCGCGGTGCACGCCCTCGATCTGCTCGGTCACCACGTAGAAGTGCTCGGCGGAGTGCAACGGCACTCCCACCCCGGCCAGCGCACCGACCGCCTTGGCCCACTGGCCGGCGCAGTTGACGACCACCTCGCACTCGACGTCACCGGCGTCGGTGTGAACGCCACGAACCCGACGTCCACCCGGCGCGGAGGGGTCGGCCACGACGTCGAACCCGGTGACGCGCACCCGTTCTCGAACGGTCACTCCGAGCTGCCGGGCACCCTTGGCCAGCGACTGGGTGACGTCGGTGGGGTTGGCCGTGCCGTCGCCGGGCAGCCAGATCGCGCCGGCGAGGTCCTCGGTGCGCAGCAGGGGGTAGCGCTCCCCCGCCTGCTCGCGGGTGAGCAGCTCGCACTCCAGGTCGTAGGCCGCCGCGGTGGCCGCGGTGCGGCGCAATGCGGTCATCCGCTCGTCGGTGCGGGCGACGATCAACCCGCCGCCCTGCCGGTAGCCGGTGCCCAGACCGGTCTCGGCCTCGAGACGCTGGTAGAGCTCGGCGGAGTGCTGCACGAGCCGGGTGCCGCTCTCGCTGGCCCGCAGCAGCCCGACCAGGCCGGCGGCGTGCCAGGTCGTGCCGCACGACAGGGTTCCCTGCTCGAGCAGCAGCACGTCGGTCTCGCCCAGGTGCGCCAAGTGGTAGGCCGTCGCCGCCCCCACGATGCCGCCCCCGACGATGACCACCCGGGCCCGGGTGGGAAGGGCGTCGGCCGCCGACGTGCTCATCGGGCGGCCGCGCGGGCGAGGAGCGCGTCGAACCGGGGGCTCGCCGCGAGCTGCTCGGCCGGCTCGAGCTTGTCCATCGACCACTCCCAGAAGTCGAACTCGAGCGGGCTGGTGCCGTCCTGGATCATCCCCCACAGGGTCCAGCCGTAGCGCGCCATCCAGCCCCACAGCTCGGCCCGGGCGACGAGGGCGTCGTCGTGCCGGCCGTAGTAGGCGGCGCACAGCTGGGCGAGCGCCTCCTCACCCAGCCGGGCTTCGGCCATCGCGTTGCCGAGCTCGAACGACGGCTCGTTCATGCCGGAGTACTCGTAGTCGATGATCCGCAGGTCGTCGCCGTCGTCGAGCACGTTGGCGGCCAGCAGGTCGTTGTGGCACGACACCAGCGGCTCGGGTGCCCGCGAGAGCACCTGCTCCACGCGATCGGCGAACGGCTCGAGCGCGACGTAGCCGGCCGGCATCCGGAAGCCGTGCTCGCGCACGATGTCGAGGTAGCTGCGGCGCAGCGCGAACATGTCGAACCGCCCCATGAAGGCCGGGCCGGAGTGCAGCCGCTGCAGGGCGCCGGCGAGCCGCGGCAGGTTGGCGGCGACGTCGGCGTCGACCCAGGTGCGGCCGGGCAGGAACCCGACGACCATCACCCCTCGGCCCTCGAGGTAGTCGAGGACCGGCGCGCCCACGCCTGCTGTGGCCGCGGCCAGGGTGTTGACGTGCTCGGCGTGCCGGTCGACGCCGAGCAGGCCGGTCTCAGGGGCCGACACCCGCACGACGACGTCGAGCCCGGCGTCCGTACGCACCCGGTAGTTGGTGTTGGTCAGCCCGCCGGGCAGGGGCGTCACGTGACGCCCCTGCCCGGTGAGCACGGGGATGCCGTCGAGCAGCTGCTCGAGGTAGCTCACCGTCACGGCGTCAGGAGACCGGGTCGCCCGGCTTCCAGTCGTGCGGCTCGCCACCGTGCGCCGTCTTGCCGTGGTGCTCCATCGCGATCTCGTCGGCCGCGGTGACACCCTCGGGCAGGTCGATCGTCGTCTTCGGCCCGGTGAACCACTTCTTGGCCGACAGGTGCCAACCGATCCACAGCGCCAGCAGCGTGCCGCCGGTGAGGATCGGCGCGTAGTTGACGAACTTCCATGCGAAGTCGGCGTTGCCGGGCGTGCCCGCCGGGGTGAAGGGCAGGATGAAGTAGATGCTCACGATCACGATCTCGAGGCAGGCGATCGGGGCCATCCACTTCCACTTGTTGCCGAGGTTCCACGCACCCTGCTTGAACGCATCACCCGCGCGCCAGCGCAGGAAGATCGGGATCAGGAACGCCAGGTAGAGGCCGATGACCGCCACGGAGACCACCGCGTAGAAGGCCGTGGGCACGATGATCGGTGCCTCCTCGGTGCCGATGTTGACCTCTACCAGCGCGGGGATGCTGATGATGGCTGCCACGACGGCCGACACGAGCACCGCGTTGGCGGGCACCTTGCGTGCGTTCAGCTTGGCCCACAGCGACGCGCCAGGAACGGCTCCGTCTCGGGAGAAGGCGAACAGCATCCGGCTCGTCGAGGTCATGCAGGCCGTGGTGCAGAAGAACTGCCCGATGCTCGCGATGAGCAGCACCGTGCCGGCCCAGCCGGAGGTGAGCGCCTGGTTGAAGATGACGGCCACACCGCCACCACCGGCGGTGACGCCCTCCGGGTCCTGCACTGCGAAGAGGAACGCCAGGAGAAGGATCCAGCCACCGATCGCGGAGTAGAAGATGGAGCGCCAGATGCCCTTGGCAGCACCGTCGGCGGCCGAGTGCGTCTCCTCGGACAGGTGCGCGGAGGCGTCGTAGCCGGTGATCGTGTACTGCGTGAGCAGGAAGCCGAGCGGCAGCACGTACATCCAGTAGCCCAGGCCGCTGGTGTCACCGCCGGCCAGGCCGCCACTGTTGTTGACCCGCATCGTGAACACGTCGTTGACGCTCATGTGCTTCTCGGGCAGGAAGATCAGGATCGCGATGATGATCGCCGCGCCCGCGACGTGCCACCACACCGAGACGTTGTTGAGCTTGTCCAGAATGGCACCGCCGAAGATGTTGACCATGGCCGTCAGGACGAGCACGACGAGGAACATCCAGAACACCCGCTGGAGGCTGTAGCCCGCGGCCCACGACTCGCTCATCGTGCTGAACGACAGGTCGAAGAAGGTCGCGCAGCCGTAGGCCACCGACGCGTCGACCGCGAGCAGGCCGATCAGGTTGAGCCAGCCGGTGTAGTAGCCGGCCTTGGCGCCGCCCAGCTTGCTGGCCCACCAGTAGATGCCGCCCGAGGTCGGGTACGCGGAGACCAGCTCGCTCATGCAGAACCCGATGATCAGGATGAACGCCGAGATGAGCGGCCAGCCGATCGAGATGGCGATCGGGCCGCCGTTGTTCCAGGCCTGCCCGAAGGTGGTGAAGCAGCCGGCGAGGATGGAGATGATCGAGAAGGAGATCGCGAAGTTGGAGAAACCGGACCAGCTCCGGTTCAGCTCCTGCTTGTAGCCCAGTTCGGCGAGCTGTCGCTCGTCGTCGTTCAGGTGCACTGCCACGGTTGCTCCCATGGGTCCGGCCGGTCCGGGGTTGACCAGCGTCAAGGTGGTGCGACGAGGGCGATGCTAGGGGTAAGCGCCCGTAATTGGTATGGGTTAGGGCCATTTATCCACCCCGGGCGTTGCGGGTGCCCTCCTTCGGATTCCGCAGCTCGCGGGCGACCCGTGCCCGTCCGCTGGGAGGACAGGGCAGGCCAAGGGGCCCGTTGCCTCACTAGGCTGCTCGCACCCGGCCCCGCCGCCGGGGAACGTGCCCACCCCGACCGGGAGGTCCCACCGTGTTCGCCAAGATCCTCGTCGCAAACCGTGGTGAGATCGCCGTCCGGGCGTTCCGTGCGGCCACCGAGCTGGGCGCCCGGACGGTCGCCGTCTTCCCCCACGAGGACCGCCGGTCCGAGCACCGGCTCAAGGCCGACGAGTCCTACCAGATCGGCGAGGAGGGGCACCCGGTTCGGGCCTACCTCGACCACGAGAACATCGTGCGGGTGGCCGTCGAGTGCGGCGCCGACGCCATCTACCCCGGCTACGGCTTCCTCTCCGAGAACCCCCTGCTCGCCGAGGCGTGCGAGGCCAACGGCATCACCTTCATCGGCCCCCCGGCCTCCGCGCTGCACCTGGCCGGCAACAAGTCTCGGGCCATCACCGCGGCACGCGCCGCCGGCCTGCCGACCCTCGACAGCGCCCCGCCCACCACCGACCTCGACGAGCTCGCCGCCGCGGCCGAGGGCATCGGCTTCCCCGTGTTCGTCAAGGCGGTCTCCGGTGGCGGCGGGCGCGGGATGCGCCGCGTCGACGACCCCTCGACCCTTCGCGAGTCGCTCGAGGCGGCCCAGCGCGAGGCCGACGCCGCGTTCGGCGACCCGACGCTCTACCTCGAGCAGGCCGTGGTCAACCCGCGGCACATCGAGGTGCAGGTGCTCGCCGACTCCACGGGCACGGTGCTGCACCTCTACGAACGCGACTGCTCGGTGCAGCGCCGCCACCAGAAGGTCGTCGAGATCGCGCCCGCACCGAACCTCGACCCCGACACCCGGGCGCAGATGTGTGCCGATGCCGTGCGGTTCGCCGAGTCGATCGGCTACCTCAACGCCGGCACCGTCGAGTTCCTCCTCGGCGAGGACGGCCGCTACGTCTTCATCGAGATGAACCCGCGGATCCAGGTCGAGCACACCGTCACCGAGGAGGTCACCGACGTCGACCTCGTGGTGGCGCAGATGCGGATCGCCTCCGGTGAGACCTTCGACGAGCTCGGGATGCGCCAGGAGGACATCTACGTGCGCGGCGCCGCACTGCAGTGCCGCATCACCACCGAGGACCCCTCCAACGGCTTCCGCCCGGATGCCGGCCAGATCACCGTCTACCGCTCGGCCGGCGGTGGCGGGGTGCGCCTCGACGGCGGCACCGTGTTCGTGGGCGCCCAGGTCAGCCCCCACTTCGACTCGATGCTGGTCAAGCTCACCTGTCGCGGACGCACCTTCCCCATGGCGGTGCGCCGCGCGCGAAGGGCATTGGCGGAGTTCCGAATTCGTGGGGTCTCTACCAACATCCCCTTCCTCGAGGCCGTGCTCGCCGACCCGGTGTTCCAGCGCGGCGAGGCCACGACGAGCTTCATCGACGAGCGGCCCGAGCTGCTCGTGGCCCGGTTGGGCGGCGACCGCGGCACCAAGCTGCTCACCTACCTCGCCGACGTCACCGTCAACCAGCCGCACGGCCCGGCCACGACCTTCATCAAGCCGCGCACCAAGCTGCCGGCGATCGACCACGACGCGCCGGTGCCCCCGGGGTCACGTGACCTGCTGATGCGGGTCGGCCCGGCCGAGTTCGCGCGCCGGCTGCGTGCACGCACCGACGTGCCGGTCACCGACACCACCTTCCGCGACGCCCACCAGAGCCTGCTCGCCACCCGAATGCGCACCCGCGACCTGCTGCACGTGGCCGGCCATGTCTCCCGGCTGACCCCCGAGCTGCTCTCGATGGAGGCGTGGGGCGGCGCCACCTACGACGTCGCGCTGCGCTTCCTCTCGGAGGACCCCTGGGAACGGCTCGCCCTGCTGCGCGAGGCGATGTCCAACATCCCGCTGCAGATGCTGCTGCGCGGCCGCAACACCGTCGGCTACACCCCTTACCCCACCAAGGTCACCGACGCCTTCGTGCACGAGGCCGCTCGCACCGGTCTCGACATCTTCCGCATCTTCGACTCGCTCAACGACGTGTCGCAGATGCGGCCCGCGGTCGAGGCGGTGCTCGACACCGGCACCGCGGTGGCCGAGGTGGCCCTGTGCTACACCGGCAACCTGCTCGACCCGCGCGAGCAGCTCTACACGCTCGACTACTACCTGCGCCTGGCCGAGCAGATCGTCGACACCGGCGCGCACGTGCTCGCCATCAAGGACATGGCCGGCCTGCTGCGCGCGCCGGCGGCCACGAAGCTGGTCACCGCCTTGCGCGAGAACTTCGACCTGCCCGTGCACCTGCACACCCACGACACCGCCGGCGGCCAGATCGGCACCCTGCTCGCCGCCATCGACGCCGGCGTGGATGCCGTCGACGCCGCCTGCTCCTCGATGTCGGGCACGACCAGCCAGCCCAGCCTCTCGGCCCTGGTCGCCGCCACCGACGGCACCGAGCGCACGACCGGCCTCGACATCGACAAGGTGTTCTCGCTCGAGCCCTACTGGGAGGCCGTGCGGCAGATCTACCGCCCGTTCGAGTCCGGGCTGGCCTCCCCCACCGGACGCGTCTACTTCCACGAGATCCCCGGCGGTCAGCTCTCCAACCTGCGCCAGCAGGCGATCGCCCTCGGCCTCGGCGACCGGTTCGAGGACATCGAGGACATGTACGCCGCGGCCAACCGCATCCTGGGGAACCTGGTCAAGGTGACCCCGTCGTCGAAGGTCGTCGGCGATCTCGCGCTGGCCCTGGTCGGCGCCGGCGCCGACCCCGCCGACTTCGAGCAGAACCCCACGAAGTACGACATCCCCGACTCGGTCATCGGCTTCCTCGAGGGCGAGCTCGGCGACCCGCCCGGCGGCTGGCCCGAGCCGTTCCGCACCAAGGCGCTGCAGGGCCGCCACGCCAAGCCCCGCACCACCGAGCTCACCGCCGAGCAGGAGGCGGCGCTGTCGGCCGACCGGCGGCGCACCCTGAACCAGCTGCTCTTCCCCGGCCCCACCAAGGAGTTCGAGGACAGCCGCGAGCGCTTCGGCAACCTGTCGGTGCTCGGCACCATCGAGTTCCTGCACGGGCTGGTGCAGGGCAGCGAGTACGAGGCCGAGATCGAGGCCGGCAAACGCCTGCTGCTCGGCATCAGCTCGGTGGGCGAAGCCGACCGGCAGGGCATGCGCACCGTCATGGCCACCCTGAACGGCCAGTTCCGCCCCATCCAGGTGCGCGACCGCTCGGTGACGGCGGACGTCAAGGCCGTCGAGAAGGCCGACCCCGGCCAGGCCGGCCACGTGCCGGCACCGTTCTCCGGCGTGGTCACCCCCTCGGTCGCCGAGGGCGACACGGTCGAGGCCGGCGGGGTGGTCGCGACCATCGAGGCGATGAAGATGGAGGCCAACATCACGACTCCGGTCGGCGGCACCGTCGAGCGCCTGGCGATCAGCGGGCACCACCAGCAGGTCGAGGGCGGCGACCTCATCCTCGTCGTCTCCCCCGCCTGACCCGTCCGTTCAAGGTTCGCCGAGCGCACCGTCACGAAACCCCTGTGGGGCGGATTGCTTTCGTACGGTGGACGTTCCGGCATCGGTCAAGAAGTGGCACGGTGCTCCGATTCACCACTGAAGGAGAGCGACATGGGCCTTGGAGACAAGATCGAGAACATGAAGGACGACCTGACCGGTCAGGGCAAGGAGGCCGCCGGCAAGGCGACGGACGACCACAGCCTCGAGGCCGAGGGCCGCGGCGACCAGTCGAAGGCAGACGTCAAGCAGGCCGGCGAGAAGGTCAAGGACGCCTTCAAGAACTGAGCCCCGCGGTTCGAGGTACGACGCTGGTTCCCTGAACCAGAACGTCACCTCGAACCCGTGACATCGCACAGCATTCGAGGTGATGTTCTGGCCCCACAGGCCAGAGCATCACCTCGAACCATGTGTGGGCCTACCAGCTGCCGCCCGAGGAGCCCCCGCCGCCGCCGCCGGAGAAGCCCCCTCCGCCGCTGAACCCGCTCGACCCCGAGGAGCCGGGTGTGGAGACGAAGGTGCCGGCTGCGACAGTGGAGAACGAGTCCATGCTCGACGCGACGTCGGAGAAGCCACCGGTGGTCCAGCTGCCGACGTACCAGGTGGGGCTGGCCAGGGAGTGCCCGGCCGCGCTGGCCGCCGCTGCGACGTCCTCGAAGACCCGGGCCCAGCGGTCGGCCAGGCCGAAGACGATGGCGTAGGGCAGGTAGCGGCTGAAGATGTCCTGGGCCTCCTCCCACCGGATCTGGTTGGCCTCCGCGGTGGCGATGTAGCGCTCGAAGCCGCGCGCCTGGGCCAGGATCGCCGACCCCTGGGCGGTGCGCGCCGCCATTCGTGCGCCGAGCACGCGGATGAGGAGGCCGGCCACCACACCGCCGGCGACGAGCAGCCAGGCCGGGTTGAAGGCGAACCCGGCATCTTGGTAGAGCGCCGACAGCGGCCCGGCCCCGAAGATGGCGAAGACCACCGACCCGGCGATCACAAAGGTGCCGACCCCGACCCAGCCGGAGCGTTGCCGCTCGGGGCTGCGCCGGAACCACCCACGCTGCACGACCTCGTCGTACATCAGCCGCTCCACGGCATCCAGGGTCGGCTTGAAGCGGTTCTTCAGCTGGGACAGGGCGATGCGGTTGCCGCCGAGGAAGATCGAGTCGAGGAGCAGCTGTTCGTAGGGCGCGAGGGCGCCGGAGGTGGCCGGCGGTGCGGTGCGGGTGAGCACCCAGTCGTCGGCGCGGAAGACGCCCCGGTCGTCGCGCGAGATCTGCAGGTGGCCGCGCACGGCGAGGTCGACGAGCGTGGAGGTGATGTCGACGAGGTTGACCTCCTCGTCGAGGATGGTGCCCACCATGCCGGGCTGCACGCCGGGTGGCGGGGTGAACTGCACGGCCACGGTCGGCTTCGGCCCACCGACCACGACCGGCACCTGCTGGTCGACGCCCGGGGTGAGGCCCGGGGTCAGCCCGGCATACTGCTCGTCACGGCCCCGGCTCCACACGAGCAGCCCCATCAGCGCCCCAGCCAGCAGGGGCAGCAGCAGCGCGAGACCGATCGTCAGCCAGGCCAGCGCCCGGGCCAGACCGGGGCTGACGACGGCGCCGGACCCGGCATCCGCAGACCCCTCGCGCAGGTCGGGGGTGAGGTCACCGAAGGCGCCGCGCGGGTAGGAGGTGAGCACGCTCGCGCCCTGCTCGGCCGCCAGGTCGGGCACGGTGAAGGTGCTGGTGACACCGGCGACCGCCTGGCACGCGGTGGTGGAGCCGAGGTCACCGTAGAAGCACGCGGCCCGGGTGGCGGCGACCGGGCCGGTGACGGTGGCCGACACCTGCTGCTGCGGGAAGCCGTTGGAGGGGTCGACGACGTTGTAGTAGAACTCCGCCGTGCCGTCGCCGATGTCGTTGACCACATTCGCCAGCCGGTAGCGCACGACGTAGTCGGCGGTGCCGCTGATGGTCTGTGAGGGGCTCCCGATGCGGATCTGGCGGTAGGCGCCGAAGTCGGAGATCGAGATGTCGGTCGGCGCCCCCGACGGCGAGGTGACCGAGACCCCGGTGAGCTCGTAGAACCGGTACTGCGTGTCGCTGTCCTGGTAGCCCGCGCGCACCTTGACGTTGCGCACGATGCCGTGCCGCTCCTCCCCCTCGGGGAACCGCCAGCGGATCGTCTCGGTGACCACGACCGAGCCGTCGGTGTCGACCAGGAACTCGGTGAGCAGCGTGTCGGCCTGCTCCTGCGCCGGCACCGCGGCGGCGAGCGGGCGCGACCCGGCATCCGCCGGCCACGCCTGCACCCCGCCGACTGGTCGGGTGGGTGCCGCCGAGGTGGGGGCGGCCAGGGCCAGCGGGGCCAGCAGCAGCACCACGAGCGCGATGCCGAGGCACCAGAGCAGCCGCAGCCACGCGCGCCGGTCGGCGGCTCGACCGGCCGGGGCGCCGGTCACTCAGTCCTCGCCGCGACGGCGGGCGGCGATGGCGCGGTCGGCCTCGCGGTTGTCCTGGCGCTCGCGCAGGGTCTGGCGCTTGTCGTAGTTCTTCTTGCCCTTGGCGACGGCGAGCTCGACCTTCGCGCGACCGTCCTTGAAGTAGAGCGACAGCGGCACGATGGTGTGCCCGGTCTCGCGGGTGGCGTGCAGGATCTTCTCGAGCTCGCGCCGGTGCAGCAGCAGCTTGCGGCGCCGCCGCGGCGCGTGGTTGTTCCACGTGCCGTTGCTGTACTCGGGGATGTGCACGCCCTCGAGCCAGAGCTCGTCGTCACGGTCGAAGCCCGCCCAGCCGTCGACCAGCGAGGCCCGTCCCATCCGCAGCGCCTTCACCTCGGTGCCCATCAGCACCAGGCCCGCCTCGTAGGTGTCCTCGATGAGGTAGTCGTGGCGGGCCTTGCGGTTGCTCGCGACGAGCTTTCGTCCGGTCTCCTTGGGCACGAGCCGAGGTTACCCGGCCGCGGCACCCCATCCCTACCGAGTTGCGGGGTGCTGTCGAGATGCAGTCGAGGTTGCCTGAGCGGGAGCACCGAACCTTGCGCAACCAGGGTGACTGGAGCGAGGCGTGACAGATTCGCCGGTTCACGCTTCCCGTCATATCCGGTAGAGGCCTCACGCTGATGAGAGTGCGTACACAGTCCGTCTGGGCTTTGCCGCGTGGAGCGGATCGGGGCGAAGCAGCGCCTGAGCTCAGGAGATTCGACGGCTGAGGAGGTCGATGAACTCATCGGCCATGGCGAGTTGTCGTTCGAGCTTGGCTCGGCGTTCGGTCGCGTCGTGCAGGGTGGCTTGGAGCCGGGCCCGTGCCTTGTCGCCCTCGTGATCGGCAGGCCCGTAGTCGTGGAGCAGTTCGATGTCGCGCATGGCAGCGCTCATCTGTTCGAGGGTGAACCCCAAGGGCTTCATCCGCCGGATGACCAAGATCTTCTCGACGTCGGCCTCGGTGTACTGGCGGAACCCGCCCTCACTTCTCCCGCTCGGGCGTAACAACCCGACCTCGTCCCAGTGGCGCAGGCTGCGCAGGGACAGCTCCGTGCGGGCAGCTACCTCGCCGATGTGCATGGCGCGGGCCGCTTCGGGCACCGGGGGAACTGCTGGTTCGTGGCTCACAGGCGCTCTCTCGCTCGGGACGTCCGGATTTCAAACCTCACGTGACGTAAGGGTACAGTTGTCGCAGACTTCCGCTGGCGAGGACGCCAGCCGCGCTCAGTGCGCACCACCCTTCAGCCCTGCCGGCCCGGAGCGTCCTCCTCGGGCGACGGCCCCAGGTCTGACACCCCCGAACGGAGACCCTTGAGCACCGCTGTGTCCCAGGCGCCCGCGCCCATCCTCGAACCGACCGTCCGCAACGCCCTTCGGTCCCCGAAGCTGCTGCGCACCGAGGTCCTTGCCGGGCTCGTCGTCGCCCTCGCCCTGATCCCCGAGGCCATCTCGTTCTCGATCATCGCCGGAGTCGACCCCCGCGTCGGCTTGTTCGCCTCGTTCACCATGGCTGTGTCCATCGCCTTCCTCGGCGGACGCCCCGCGATGATCTCCGCCGCGACCGGTGCGATCGCCCTGGTCATCGCACCCGTGGTCCGCGAGTACGGGATGGACTACTTCATCGCCACCGTGCTCCTGGGAGGCCTTGTCCAGATCGTCCTCGGCCTGCTTGGCGTGGCCCGCCTGATGCGGTTCATCCCACGCTCGGTGATGGTCGGCTTCGTCAACGCCCTGGCCATCCTGATCTTCCTCGCCCAGGTCCCGCACCTGGTGAACGTGCCACTGGCCGTGTACCCCATGATCGCCGTCGGGGTCGCCGTCATCGTGGCACTGCCACGGGTCACCAAGGTCATCCCGGCACCCCTGGTCGCGATCGTCGCCCTCACCGGCTTCACCCTCCTGGCGGCACTGAACGTGCCCAACGTCGGCGACGAAGGCGAACTCCCTGACAGCCTGCCCTCCCTGTTCATCCCGAACGTTCCCCTGAACATCGACACCCTACGGATCATCGCCCCCTACGCCCTCGCGATGGCCCTGGTCGGTCTCTTGGAGTCCCTCCTGACCGCCAAGCTGGTCGACGACATCACCGACACCCACTCCCACAAGACCCGCGAAGCGTGGGGCCAAGGCGCCTCCAACGTCATCACCGGCCTCTTCGGCGGCATGGGCGGCTGCGCCATGATCGGCCAGACGATGATCAACGTGAAGGCGTCCGGCGCGCGCACCCGCATCTCCACGTTCCTTGCAGGTGTCTTCCTGCTCGTCCTCGTCGTCGGGTTCGGTGACGTCGTCGCCCTCATCCCGATGGCCGCGCTCGTCGCCGTCATGATCATGGTCTCCATCGGCACGTTCGACTGGCACAGCATCCGCCCGACCACACTGCGCCGGATGCCGAAGTCCGAGACCCTTGTCATGGCCTCGACCGTCATCGTGGTCGTCGCCACCCACAACCTCGCCATCGGCGTCGCCGTCGGCGTCCTGGTCGCCATGGTCCTGTTCGCGCGCCGCGTCGCCCACCTCACCGAAACCCACCGCGAACTCGCCGAGAACAGCGACGGCACCGTCACCGCCCGCTACACGGTCACCGGCGAGCTCTTCTTCGCCTCCAGCAACGACCTGTACACCCAGTTCGAGTACGCCGACGACCCCGTGAACGTCGTCATCGACCTTTCCCGCTCCCACATCTGGGACGCCTCCACCGTCGCCTCACTCGACGCCATCACCACCAAGTACGAACGCAAGGGCAAGACCGTCGAGATCGTCGGCCTCAACGACTCCAGCGCCCAGCGCCACGGGCGCCTCACCGGCTCACTCCCGTCCCACTGAGCGCTTCGGAGGACGTCCGACCATCGGCTACTCGTCCGGTGACACGGCCACCCCTCCCAGAATGCCGCTCCCTGGCGGACCACTTCCTTGCCCACGGCTCTCGGGCAAGGGTCCGCAGAGCCGATGTCCTGCTCGAGCTGTTCAGTCACGTTGCCGACAGGCCCAGTTCGAGTGGCCGCCTGTCGGCTGGCCGGCGAGCGAACTCGGGATCGTGCTCGGGCTGCTCATCTGCTGGGGTCGGCACGAGGAGGACCAAGCACCGTGAGGCGACACACGTGAAGTGCATAACCTCGGCCAACTCATGGAATCAACGGCGCTTCTCACAGGTGTGAGTGCATCTCGACGGGTGCCCCGGGTGCGCCGGGCTCACATCCACTTGCGCGGGTTGACGAAGTTGCCGTTCTCCAGCACCTCGAAGTGCAGGTGGCACCCCGTGGAGGTGCCGGTGGTGCCGCTGTAGCCGATCAGCTGGCCTCGGGACACGTGCCCGCCGCCCCGCGAGATGCTCGTCAGGTGGTTGTAGGTGGACGCCAGGCCGACGCCGCGGACCAGGCCGTGGTCGATAACGATGCGGTTGCCGTAGCCGCCGCCCCAGCCCGCGCTGATGATGTCGCCGGCCGCGGCCGCGTGCACCGGTGTGCCGCACGGGACGCCGAAGTCGCGACCGGTGTGCAGCTTCCAGACGTGCTTGATCGGGTGGAAGCGCATCCCGAACTCGGAGGTGGTCGGCCCGTTGACCGGCAGGCCCAGGAACCCGTTGCTCCGGGTGACGGCGCCGCCGCCGGCGCGGCTGCTCCCGCCGCTGCTGCGGTTCTTGTTGGCGGCGGCCCGGCGGGCGGCCTCGCGCCGGCGCTGCTCGGCGGCGCGCTGGACGAGGATCTTGTGCAGGCGGGCCTGCTCGGCCTCCATCGAGGCGAGGCGCTCGTTCTCGGTGGCGAGCTTGGCCTTGACGCTCGAGGCCAGGGTCGTCTGCTCGGCGGCGAGCGCGTCGAGCTCGGTCTTGGCCTTGGCGGCGGCTTCCTTCGCGCTCTGGGCCCGCGCCAGGGCGGCTGCCGCCAACTTCTTCTTCTCGGCCGAGTCGGCGCGCAGCGCGGAGAGGTGGTCCTCAAGCGCGGTGAGGCTGGCCCGCTCGGTGGCGAGCCGGTCCATCGTCTCGCTCTGTACGTCCATGACGGTGTCGACCAGGGCGATCCGGTCGGCGAACTGCTGCGGGTCGCTGCTCGACAGGGCCATGTCGAGCTGCCCGAAGCCTTGCTCCTGGTAGATCTGGGCCGCGAACTGCGCCACCCGGGTGCGGCTGCTCTTCACCTTCTGCGTCGTCGACGCCAGCTTGTCCTCGGCCTTCTTCTCGCTGGCACGGGCGGCTTCGAGCTCCTGGGCAGCAACAGTGTTGGCCCGGTCGGCGGCGGCGGCGGCGTTCTGCGCCTTCTCGAGCACGGTGCGCGCGGCCGGCAGCTTGTCCTGGGTGCTGCGCAGTGCCGTGTAGGCGGCCGAGAGGTCGGCGCTGGTCTCCTGGAGCTGCGCCTTGAGCCGGTCGACCTGGGCGTCGACCTTGCGCTTGTCCTTGCCCGGGTCCGAGCCGGTGGGCACCGCCTCGGCGGACGTCGACGCCATCGCGACCGCGCACACCAGGGCCGTCAGGATCGCGATCCAGCGGCGCGCAGGGCGCGGTTCAGCGCGGGCAAGTAGTCCCATGGTCACCATTGGTAACACGTTTCATGCGCCAGAGCGAACACCCCGCCACAAAAGATCGGCGCCCGCCCTCAGCGAACTCCCAGCGGAGCGCTCAGACGCGCAGGTACCGGCGCAGGGTGACCACGCTGGTGAGCACGGCGATGCTGGTGACTCCCAGCAGCATCCACGGGGCGAGGATCCACACGTCGGAGACCCCGATGAACGCCTGGCTGAGCGCGATCTGGATGACCCCCTCCTCGAAGACGTAGTTGGTCAGCGCGACCAGCAGCCCCACGGCCAGCAGCACCCCCACACCCGAGACGATCACCATCTCGGTGAGGAACGGCATCCGGATCGTCCAGTTCGACGCCCCGACCAGGCGCATGATGCCGATCTCACGGCGCCGGATGAAGGCCGCCTGCCGGATCGTGGTGGCCATCAGCAACGCCGCGCAGGCCGCCATCAGCGCGGCCAGTGCCACGGCGAAGATGGTGATCCACCGGATGATGGTGAAGAACTTGCTGAGCACCTTCTCCTGGTCCTGAACGGTCGCCACCCCGGGGGCGCCCTCGAACTGCTGGGTCACCACCTGGTACTTCGTGGGGTCGTTCAGCTGCACGCGCAGGCTCTGCGGGATGTCGCCCACCTGCACGTTGCCGGCGATCGGGCTGTTGCGGAACTGCTGCTTGAACCGGTCGTAGGCCTCCTGCTCGGACTCGAAGAACACCTGCTTGACCTCCGGCAGGGCCTTGAGCTGGTTCTGGATGGCGGCCTTCTGCGCCTCGGTGACGGCGGTGTTCTCGCAGTTCGGCTGGCGCGAGTCTGCGGTGCACAGGTAGATCGACACCTGGATGCGGTCGTACCAGTAGCCCTTCATGGTGTCGGCCTGGCGCTGGGCGAGCAGGCCCAGCCCGAGCAGGAACATCGACACCATCGTGACGAGGACCACCGAGATGGCCATCGACACGTTGCGGCGCAGGCCTGAGCCGACCTCGGAGAACAGGAATCGTGCCTGCACGGGTCAGACCTCCACAGCCGGGTCGTAGGTGGCGTCCTGCTCGTCGCGCACGACGCGTCCGTCGTCGAGCTGGATGACGCGACGCCGCAGGTCGTTGACGATGTCGTGGTCGTGCGTGGCCATGACGATCGTGGTGCCGGTGCGGTTGATCCGGTCGAGCAGGCGCACGATGTCGAGGCTGATCGCCTGGTCGAGGTTTCCGGTCGGCTCGTCGCACAGCAGGATCTGCGGACGGTTGACCACGGCGCGGGCGATCGCCACACGCTGCTGCTCACCACCCGAGAGCTGGTGCGGGAAGCGCTTCTCCTTGCCGGCCAGGCCCACCGTCTCGAGCGTCTCGGGCACCAGCTGGCGGATCATGTGCCCGGGCTTGCCGATGACCTGCAGCGCGTAGGCGACGTTCTCGTGCACCGTCTTGTTCGGCAGCAGCCGGAAGTCCTGGAACACCGCCCCCATCTCCCGGCGCAGCCGGGGCACCTGGCGGGCGGGCATGGTGCCGAGGTCGTGGCCGGCGACCAGGACGGTGCCCTCGGTGGGCGCCTCCTCACGCAGGGCGAGGCGCAGCATCGTCGACTTGCCTGACCCCGACGGCCCCACGACGAAGACGAACTCGCCGCGGTCGATGTCGAGGGTCACCTCGTTCAGGGCCGCGCGAGCGGACCGCGGGTAGATCTTGGAGACGTTCTCGAAGCGGATCATGCGGGGGTGTGGCCTCACGGGAGGTCGGGGGCGGACGTCACGCCGGACCCCGAAGGGACGGCACGGTTCGAGGATAGGTCGGGAACCCGTGGATGCCGGTCAGTTACCGACTATCGGCGGGTCATCCCGGCATCCGGCCCCAGCTTTCTCGCCCGACGCCACGCGCTCACAGGGTGCAGGTGTCGACCACGTCACCCGACGGGCGCGGGTAGGTGGCGTCGGCCGGCGGCTCCACACCGCGCTCGACCCAGCCGGTGAGCGCGTCGAACGCGCTGCGGGCGCACGGCAGCAGCGGGCGCAGCCGGTCGGGGAACGCCGCGTAGAGGCCGTCGGTGTGGGTGCCGTCGGCGATCCGGTAGTAGCGGTGCCGCTTCCCTGCCCCCTGCGCGTCGACGAGCCGGTCGTAGACGTCGGAGTCGGTGCCGATCGGCAACAGGGTGTCGAGGGTGCCGTGCACGGTGACCAGCGGCTTGCGGATCCTCCCGGTGAGCTCGATGGAGCGCACGGTGTCCTTCACGGCCTTCGGGCGGGACGCGTAGTCGTAGCCGGCGTCGCAGCTCGGGCTGCCACCCGCGCAGAACGGCACGCCCGCCTTGCGGTCGCCGTCCCAGGTGGGGTCGACCTCCTCGCGGTACCAGCGCTGGGTGACGTCCCAGTAGACCGAGTAGTGGAACGGCCAGAGGAACTCCGTGCCCGGGGCGAACCCGGCGGCGATCATCGCGTCGTGGGCGGCCGGGTCGCCGGTCGCGGCATACGCCGGGTAGCTCTTCAGCGCGGTCGGCAGGTAGGTGAACAGGTTGGGGCCGTCGGCACGGAACAGCGTGCCCTCCCAGTCGAGCCCGCCGTCGTAGAGGTCGGGGCGGTTCTCGAGCTGCCAGCGGACGAGGTAGCCACCGTTGGAGATGCCGGCCATCCAGGTGCGGCTCGGGGCCTTCGCGCGGACCTGCTTGACGACGCGCTTGGCGGCGACCGTCAGCTCGGTGACGCGCGAGTTCCATTCC
>JBBQNZ010000069.1:0-21045 GCA_038330415.1 Actinomycetales bacterium
GAGGCCGCGGTCGTGCGCCGGCGACCGGCTAGAGCAGCCGCGTGTCGAGCAGGATGTCGGCCACCTGGCCCACGGACACCCCGGCCCGGGCCGCTGCCTCGCCGAGCAGGTGCCGGGCGGCGTATTCCGGCACGCCGTGCGCGGCCATGATCACGCCGACCGCGACATTGCTGCTCGTGGCGTCCGCGAGCACCCGTGGGGCGGTGCGCGCCCGGGCCAGCGTGGTGAAGGTGAGGTCGGCGTTCGTCACCGCGCCGCCCGCCCACCCGCCGTACAGCGCCGCCAGCTCCTCGTGGTGCCCGTCGAACGCTCCCGGGGTGCTGCCGTAGAGGTTGAGACCTCCGTAGACCCGGTCCGAGGTCATCAGCGGGATGGACAGCGTGCTTGACACCCCGGCCCGGGCACTGGCCTGCGCGAAAGCGTGCCAGGCGCGCTCGTCGACCGGGTCGTCATCCGAGTCGGTGACCACGGCGCCCTGCTTGGCGGCGGCCACGCCGGGGCCGCCCTCGAGGTACTGGATGGCGTCCAGTGCCGCTGAGTCGAGGTCGGTCGCCACCCATGTGAACGAGACCTCGTCCTGCACGAACGTCAGCGTGAGCCCGACGCACTCAGGTGCGATCCGATGGGTCGTCGCCGCCGCCTGGTCGAACTCCTCGGCCAGGGCGTCGTCGGTGTCGTCGGTCGCCAGGGCGAGGGCGGCCAGGGCGGCGACGGTCTCCGGTAGTGGTTGCACGAGTACCTCCTGTTGAGCGACGTCTGGTGAGCCCTACTGCGGCTCCTGGCCTCCACATGGTCGGCCTACCCGGCTGCCGACGCCGCACACCCTCGCGTGAGCTGCCCTCCGCATCGATCGACGTCTTGGCGCACTGAGGTCGTTGCGCCGCAACGACTCTGCCCACCACCGCCGACGCGGCCGGGTCAGAAGACCGGCTTGCCCCCGGTGACCCCGAGGACGGTACCCGAGACGTAGCTGGCCTCGTCGGAGGCAAGGAACACGTAGGCGGCCGCCACCTCGACGGGCTGGCCGGGACGGCCCAGCGGAGTGTCCGAGCCGAAGCCCTCGACCTGCTCGGGGGCCATCGTCGCCGGTATGAGCGGCGTCCAGATCGGGCCCGGGGCAACGGCGTTGACCCGGGTGCCCTGTGGGCCGAGGTCCTGCGCGAGGTTGACGACGAGGTTGTTCAGGGCCGCCTTCGTGGCGGCGTAGTCGATGAGGTTGTCGGACGGCGAGTAGGCCTGGACCGACGTGGTGACAATGACGCTGCCGCCGTCGGCCAGCTGCGGCGCCAGGGCCTGCACCAGCCAGAACGGGCCGAGCACGTTGGTCGCGAAAGTGCGCTCGACCTGCTCCGGGGCGAAGTCGGCGAGGTCCTCCTGTGCCATCTGGAAGGCCGCGTTGCACACCAGCACGTAGACGCCGCCGAGCTCGGCCACGGCCCGCTCGGCGAGCTCGCGGTTGGCCTGGGGAGTGCGGAGGTCGGCGGCGTGCAGCACGACCCGGCTGTTCGGGCCGGCCAGCTCGGCCGTGGTGCGCGCGTCGTCCTCCTCCTCGGTCAGGTGGGTGATGACGACCTCGGCGCCCTCACGGGCGAACGCGATCGCGACGGCCCGCCCGATGCCGGAGTCGCCGCCCGTGACCACCGCACGCTTGCCGCGCAGCCGGTCGCGCCCGGTCCACGACTCGGCACCGTGGTCCGCGGGTGGGGTGAGCTCGGCGTCGCTGCCCGGCCACTCCTGCTGCTGCGCCGGAACCTCGACGGTGCGCTGGCTCATGGGGTGTCCTCTCGCTGACGGGCCGGGTCGGTCGGGACCTCCGCAGCCGGTATGCCGGTGCAGCGGCGCAGGTTTCCTACCCGGCGGGGGAGGCGCCATGCACGGCAGCGCGGCGTTCGACGTGCTGCGAGCCAGCACTCGAACCGCGCGTGGTCTGACCCCGCTCGGCGCAAACACCGGGTCTTCCCCACTTCCACAGTGCCGGAAAGGGTTTCGTCGCGCCGGGCGCCGGGTACGCCACCCTCACGCCGTCGATCGACGACGGCCTGACGAGAGGACGGGGTACTCATGGAGACCCAGACGACCACTCCCCAGACCCCCGCGGACCGAGCGGGCACCGTAGGACACGAGACCAAGCAGGCAGCGGGGGACGTCGCGCAGACCGCAGGGCAGGAGGCCAAGCAGGTCACCCGCGAGGCCACCGACCAGGTGCGCCAGCTGTGGAGCCAGACCCGCCGCGACCTCACCGACCAGGCGGCCACCCAGCAGACCCGCGTGGCAGGCAGCCTGCGCGAGCTGGCCGACCAGCTCGGCTCGATGGCCGGGTCCGCCGACCAGGACGGCATGGCGCGTGGCCTCGTCGACGACGTGGCCCGGCGCGCGGGGGATGCCGCGAGCTGGCTCGACCAGCGCGACCCGGGCAGCCTGCTCGACGAGGCGCGCAGCTTCGCCCGCCAGCGGCCGGGCACCTTCCTGGCCGTCGCCGCGGGGGTCGGCGTGCTCGCCGGCCGGCTGAGCCGCAGCCTGGTCGACGAGGCTCGTGACTCCGACGACTCCTCGAGCACCGACGTCGGGGCATCGACGGGCGCGCAGTTCGCCGACACCAACGGCAGCTCCACCTACGGCAGCACCGGGTATGCCGCCGGCACCACGGGTGGCTACGGCGAGGGGTTCGACACCGTCGGGACCAACGGCGGGACCGGCATGCCCACCGCCACCAGCCCCACGGCATCCACCACCGCGGCGACCCCGATCAGCCCGGGCGCCACCCCGGCCACCGTGGCCGAGGGCGGGGCCTCCATGCCCGGCGACGAGCTGCCCGGTGCCCACCGCAGCAGCCAGCCCATCGCGCCCGATGGCACGCCCACCCCGATCGACCACCAGGGCAACCTCACGGTCGAGGGCGACGACTCCCTGCGAGGGAACCGATGACCGAGCAGCAGCGGCTGCGCACCCCCGCGCCGACCAACGGTGGGGACACGCGGGGCGACCTGCCCGACCCCTCCCTGCGATCGGTGGGTGAGGTGCTCGGTGACATCACGACCGACCTCTCGACCCTGCTGCGCCAGGAGGTCGAGCTCGCCAAGGCCGAGCTGCGGGAGACCGCGGACCACGCCAAGGTGGCCGGCGGCATGTTCGCCGGGGCCGGCGTGGCCGGACACCTCGCCCTGATCTTCCTGTCGCTCGCCCTCTGGTGGGCCCTGGGAGACCTGTTCGACAGCCTCGGCTGGTCGGCGCTGCTCGTCGGTGTGCTCTGGGCGGTGGCAGCCGGCGTCATGGCCGCGATCGGTCGCACCCGGATGCAGCAGGTCACCCCGCTCGCGCCGCGCACCGTGGACACCACCAAGGACATTCCCCAGGCACTGAAAGGACACGAGACCCGATGACGACCACCAATGACCCCGAGGCCATCCGCGCCGAGATCGACCGCACCCGTGGCCGGCTGAGCGAGGACGTCGACGTGCTCACCGACAGCGTGCGCCCGAGCAGCGTGGCCAAGCGCACCGCCCAGCGGGCGACCGGCCGGGCCGGACGCCTCAAGGACAACGTCATGGGCACCGCCCACGACACGACCAGCGCCGGAGCCGACCGGGCACAGGACGTCGCGGAGGGCGTGAAGAGCGCCCCCGAGCTGGCTCGTCGCCAGGCGCGCGGCAACCCGCTCGCCGTCGGTGCGGTGGCCCTGGCCGCCGGCTGGCTGGTGGGCTCTCTCCTGCCGGCCAGCACCAAGGAGCGCGAGCTCGCGACCACGGCCAAGGACAAGGCCGCGCCGCTCGTCGACGAGGCGAAGTCGGTGGCGCAGGAGACCGCGCAGAACCTCAAGGAGCCGGCCCAAGAGGCGGCCCAGTCGGTCAAGGAGACCGCGCAGCAGGGCGTCGAGCACGTGCGCGACGACGGTTCATCCGCCGTGCAGGGCGTCAAGGAGACCGCCTCGAACGGTGGGTCCTCCTCGTCGTCCAACGGCCGGTCCTCGAGCACCGGCTCCGGGTCGAGCAACGGCCCGGACGTCACGCCGTCCATCTGACGGGAGGGCCGGCGAACGCCGGCCGCCTCCTCAGGAACAGCCCGCCGCCCCGGTCTCCCGGGTCGGCGGGCTGTTCGATGGTCACCGAGTGGGCGTGAACCGGTTCCAGGCGCGGTGCTCGGCCAGGCCCGCGATGAGCGCGGTGGCCACGGTGGCGGGGTCGCCGACGGTGACGCCGGCTTCGTCGTCCGCCAGCCCCAGCGCTGCGGCCATCCCGGTGTCGCCGATGACGCCGATGGCCTTGCCGTGCCGGAAGGCCTCGTCGACGAGCAGGGTGAGCCGCGGGTCGATGGCCGCGGTGGCCCCGGCACCCGCCTTGGCGTCCCGGCTCTGGCGCGCGTCCGCGGCGGGAGGCACCAGGGCGGCGAGCACCACGGCGTCGAACTCGACCGAGCGCGACGTGAGCAGGGTGCGGTGCGCCGGGAGGTCACGGTCGGCCCAGACCGGGCCGCCCGTCGGGGCCAGCAGCAGCGGCACGAGGTGCTCGCCGCGCAGCTGCTCGGCCAGCGCCGTCACGGCATCCGCGTCCGACGTGGCGTCGACGACGAGGGCCACCGTGCGGCCCTCGACGGGCCAGGTGCCACCGAGCTGCGAGAGCGCGGGGCTGGGCGTGACGTCGTCGACCTCGACCGCCGGCTCGGGCGCGGGCATCCCCAGGCCTGCCGCGACGTCTGCGGCGAGCTCGCCGTCGATGCGGGCCAGCGAGAGCAGCTGGCGCTGGCGGATCGTGTCGTCGTAGCACTTGCCGAGCTCGAACGTGTAGGCCTGCACGATGTGGTCCTGCTCCACCGGCGACATGCTCAGCCAGAACAGCCG
Organism: Actinomycetales bacterium; assembly: GCA_038330415.1. Classification (GTDB taxonomy): domain Bacteria; phylum Actinomycetota; class Actinomycetes; order Actinomycetales; family Dermatophilaceae; genus Fodinibacter. Next base: position 4,835 of record JBBQNZ010000069.1, read on the forward strand.
GGCCTGGCTGAAGTGGTCGTCGAACGACGCCGACAGCTCGCGCACCTTGCTGCCGGCGGCCACGGCCTGCGGCACGTCGAGGAAGGCGCCGTCGGTTTCGCCGGCGACGAAGGGGCAGCCGCCGTCGAGCGAGTTGGGCCGGTAGGGGGCCACGCCGCCGTGCACCGCGGTCTGGTGCATGCCGTCGCGCAGCATGTCGTTGACCGGGGCGTGCGGACGGTTGACCGGTAGCTGGTTGAAGTTGGGGCCGCCGAGCCGGGTGAGCTGGGTGTCGATGTAGGAGAACAGGCGCACCTGCAGCAGCGGGTCGTCGGTGACGTCGATACCGGGCACGAGGTTGCCCACGTGGAAGGCGACCTGCTCGGACTCGGCGAAGAAGTTGGTCGGCGTACCCGACAGGGTCAGCAGGCCCAGCGGCTGCACCGGCGCGAGCTCCTCGGGCACCAGCTTCGTGGGGTCGAGCAGGTCGATGCCTTCGAAGGTCTGGTCGTCGGTGTCCTCGAAGGCCTGGATGCCGAGCTCCCACTGCGGGTAGGCGCCGGACTCGATGGCGTCATAGAGGTCGCGCCGGTGGAAGTCGGGGTCGGTGCCGCCCAGCAGCTGGGCCTCCTCCCAGGTGACCGAGTGCACGCCGAGCCGCGGCTTCCAGTGGAACTTGACCAGGGTGGTGCCGCCCTCGGCGTCGGTGAGCCGGAAGGTGTGCACCCCGAAGCCCTCCATGTGCCGGTAGGAGCGGGGGATGGCGCGGTCGGACATGTTCCAGATCGTGTGGTGCTGCGCCTCGGTGTGCAGCGAGACGAAGTCCCAGAAGGTGTCGTGGGCCGACTGCGCCTGCGGGATCTCGCGGTCGGGGTGCGGCTTCACGGCGTGGATGACGTCGGGGAACTTGATGCCGTCCTGGATGAAGAAGACCGGGATGTTGTTGCCGACGAGGTCGAAGTTTCCCTGCTCGGTGTAGAACTTCACGGCGAAGCCCCGGGTGTCACGCACCGTGTCGGCCGAGCCTCGCGAGCCGGCGACGGTGGAGAAGCGCACGAACACGGGTGTCTCGACGTCCTTCTCGAGGAATGCCGCCGAAGTGAGGTCGGAGGCTGCGCCGTAGCCGACGAAGACGCCGTGGGCCCCTGCGCCCCGGGCGTGCACCACCCGCTCGGGGATGCGCTCGTGGTCGAAGTGGGTGATCTTCTCGCGCAGGTGGTGGTCCTGCAGCAACGTCGGGCCACGGGAGCCGACGCGCAGCGAGTGGTCGGTGTCGCGCAGACGGGCCCCGGTGGAGGTCGTCAGGAACGCGCCCTGCTGGCTCATCGCCGTCGCCGGGGCGTCGAGGTCGGCGCCGGTCGGTGAGACCGTGGCGGGCGACTGCTGCTCGGGTGTGGGGGGCAGCGGCTCGTGGGGGGTGGTCGGCTCCTCGAGGGGAGCTGATGCGAGGGCGGGTGCGCCCGGAGGCGGCGGTGGGACCTGGTCCTTCGACGGGTTGCTCATGCGTGTGGCCTACCCCTGCCGGTCGGCGTCCATGCGCGGCGCTGCGGTTTGGGCTGGGCACCCCCGGGTAGGCCAGAGTTTTCGGCACCAGCCGTTGACGACGAGTGACCGAGAGGATGACCGGGTGAGCCCACCGACCGAGCGGCCCACGGGGGTCGTCATCACCGGCGCGTCGAGCGGCATCGGCCGGGCCACGGCGCTCCGGCTGGCCGGTCAGGGCCTGCACGTGGTGCTCACCGGCCGGGCGCCGGCAGTGCTCAAGCTGCTCGCCGACGAGTGCCTGGAGGCGGGGGGCACGGCATCCGTCGAGGAGCTCGACGTGCGCGACGCCGAGGACGTGCACCGGGTCATCGGGCAGGCGGCCGACCAGTTCGGTCGTGGGCTGGCGGTGGTGCACTCCGCCGCCGTCGTGGCGTACGGGAACGTCGAGGAGGTGCCGAGTGAGGTGATGACGCAGGTCGTCAACACCAACGTGTTCGGCACCCTCGCGGTGTGCCGCGCCGCCATGGACGCCTTCCGCCGCACCGGTGGGGGGCACCTGGTCGTCATCGGGTCGCTGCTCGGCGAGATCGCCACGCCCTACATGAGCTCCTACGTGCTCTCGAAGTGGGCGGTGCACGGCCTCGTGCGCACCCTGCAGATCGAGGCGCGCCAGCGCGACGGCGTGGAGATCTCGCTCATCGCCCCCGGCGGCATCGACACCGCGATCTACCGGCAGGCTGCGACCGTGCTCGGCCGGCACGGCAAGCCCCCGCCCCCGGTGCTGCAGCCGGAGGACGTCGCGCGGCGGGTGTGGTGGGTGCTGCGGCATCCCCGGCGACACACCAACGTCGGCCCCGCAAACCTCGTCACCATCGCCGGGTTCCGCCTGCTCCCCGGTGTCTACGACGCCCTGGTGACGCCCTTGATGCGCACCTTCGGGCTCGACGCGTGGCGCGACCTGCCACCCACCCCCGGCAACGTCGACCTGCCCGTGCACCCGGCGCCCAGCCACGACACGGTGCGAGATCCCCGGCGCGGCGACACCCTCACCGCCCCACCCCACCAGGAGGACGAGATGACCGAGAACGACACCGTGAGCCGACCCCGAGTCTCCCGGTCGGTGGCTGCACCGGCCGAGGCGGTCTGGGCCGTGCTGGCCGACGGCTGGTTCTACGGGACCTGGGTGGTCGGCGCGTCGCGGGTGCGAGCGGTCGACGACGCGTGGCCACAGGACGGCAGCCGAGTGCAGCACAGCTTCGGCCCGTGGCCGGCGATCATCTCCGACGCCACGGTCGTCGAGGAGTCGCAGGAGCCGCACCACCTCGTGCTCACCGCAAGGGGGTGGCCGATGGGGGAGGCGCGCGTGTCGATCGACATCGTCCCCGACGGCCCGGGAAGCTGCACCGTGTCGATGGCCGAGGACGCCACCGCCGGGCCGGGGAAGGTCGTGCCGATGCCGGTGCGGCAGGCGATGATCCTGCCGCGCAACCGCGAGGCCCTGCGCAGGCTCGCCTACATCGCCGAGGGTCGACACCGCGCGTGGCTCGCCGGCAGCGACGAGTGACCCACGGCTACCCTGCGTAGGTGACCCCGGAAGAGGTGGGCGAGTACGCGGAGTCGCTGGCGCTCGTCAAGCGCAGGGCACTGACGCCCGCCCTGCGTGGTACGTCCGCAACCGCCTGGTGGTGCGCCTCCAGGACCCCACGACCCTGGTGATCCGGGTCCCCTTGAGCCACCGAGAGTCGTTGCTGGAGACCTACCCGGGCACGTTCGGTGTTCCTCCCCGGATGGAGGCACACCACAAGGTCGAGGCCTACCTGGACCACGCCCAGCCCGACGCCGTGCGCGCAGCCATCGACCTGGCCTGGGACCTGCAGCGTCGCTGACGACCCTGCGCGTGAGAGTGCGGATGCCGTGGCGTGCCGAACTGGGGGCTGGGATGGCTCCTCCGGCGACCGCTCGGGTCAGTCGTCGGGCTCACGCAGGACGCGGGACCAGGCCGTGCGGACCAGGGCGCGGCGCACCGGGCCGAGCGGGCCGCGCTGGCGCAGGGCCCCGACCGCGGCGTTCCAGCCGCACGCCCCGTGCACCCCGCCGCCCGGGTGGGCCGACGCGCTCGCGAGGTAGAGGCCGGTCACGGGCGTCTCGGGCCGGCCCAGCCCCCGGGTCGGCCGCAGCACCAGCTGCTGGTGCAGGGCGGCGGTGCCGGCGTTCAGGGCCCCCCTGCTCAGGCTGCCGTCGGCGGCCTCGAGGTCTGAGGGCCGCTGCACCTGGCGCCCGATCACGGTGGCGCCGAAACCGGGGGCCACCGCCTCGACCACCTCCTGCATCCGCTCAACCTGGCCTTCCACGGCGCGGTCGTCACCGGCGAGGTGCCGCGGCAGGTGGGTGTAGGCCCACACCGACTCGGTGCCGGCGGGGGACCGGGTGGGGTCGGCGGTGGTCATCTGGCCCAGGAGCAGGAAGGGGGTGCGCGGCATCCGGCCGACGGACAGGTCTGCGGCGACGTCGACCAGCCCGTCGTCGTCGACGCCGAGGTGCACCGTACCCGCCCCCCGGGCTTCGGGCGCTGTCCACGGAATTGGCTCGCGCAGAGCCCAGTTCACCTTGAGGGTGGCGTCGTCCCAGTCGAAGCGGCTCAGGTCGTGCACGAACCTCGGGGGCAGCCGGTCTGCACCGACGAGGTCTCGGTAGAGCACGGGTGCCGGCACGTCCGCGAGCACACCGTGGCGGGCCCGCACCTGCGTGCCGTCCGCCAGCCTCACGCCGTGCGCGCGGCCACCGGACACCACCACCTCGGTGACTGCGGTGCCGCACCGCACCTGCACGCCGAGCGACTCAGCCCGCCGGCGCAGTGCCGTCGCCAGCACCCCGGCGCCGCCCTCGGGCACGGGGAAGCCGACGTCCTGCGCCAGCATCACGAGCAGCCAGCCGAAGAGCGCGCTGCCGGCGCTGTCGGGTGAGACGTCGCTGTGCATCGCGTTGCCGCTGAACAGAACTCGCGCCTCTTCGCTGCCGAACTCCTCCTGGCCGAAGCGGCGCACCGAGAGCAGCCCGAGCCGGGTGAGGTCCAGGGTGCCCGACACCCCGGAGCGCCGCAGCAACCGCATCCCGGACCGGACCGGCGGGAAGGGAGTGAACAAGGCGTCGAGCAGCGGGTCCCGGATGCGGTCCCACCCCGCGACCAGGCGCAGCCACGCGTCGCCGTCACCGGCGTGGTGCTCGTCGAGCCCCGCCGCGGTGTCGGCGGCCGACCGTCGGATGACGGCGCACCGGCCGTCGGGGAGAGCGTGGGCCACCACGTCGGGCGCGTGGCGCCAGGTCAGCCCGTGGTCCTCGAGGTGCAGGTCGCGCACCACCGGGCTGGCCGCGGCCAGCGGGTAGAAGGCGCTGAACAGGTCGGTGACGAACCCCGGTTCGACGCTCTCGGCGCTGCGCACGGCACCGCCCACCTCGTCCTGCGCCTCCACGAGCACGACGTCCCAGCCGGCATCCGCGAGCGCGTTGGCGGCGACCAGGCCGTTGGGGCCGGCGCCCACCACCACGGCGTCGCAGGTGGTCACCGGCATCGGCACTCCTTCGGTCACGGGTCAGGTGCTCCGGGCGCGGAGCCACCCCTGCCTACCCACACCGTCGCACGACCACGCCCGTGTTTGCGTGCGGGGGTGCCGGGTAGGTCACCGGGGACGCCACGGCCGGTGCGCCCTGCGCCCGCCGACCCCATCTGTGAGGAGTCGACATGTCCCAGGACGCGATCGTCATGCTGAAGGACGACCACAAGGAGGTGCGCAAGCTCTTCCGCGACTTCCAGAAGGACTCGACCACCCCCGCCCGCAAGGGCAAGCTCGTCGAGAAGATCATCGAGCTGCTGACGGTGCACACCTACATCGAGAACGAGGTCATGTACCCGCGGGTGCGGGCCCTGCTGCCCGACCTCGAGGACGACGTGCTCGAGTCGTACGAGGAGCACCACGTGGCAGACCTGCTCGTGATGGAGCTGGTGCCGATGACCTACCAGGACGAGCGGTTCGTCGCCAAGGCCACCGTCCTCATCGAGAACGTCGAGCACCACATCGAGGAGGAGGAGCAGGAGTGGTTCCCGAAGGTGCGTGAGGGCCTGACCCGCACCCAGCTCCGCGAGATCGGTGCCGAGCTGGCCGAGGCGAAGGCAACGGCCCCGCGCCGCCCGGAGCAGCCGAGCGCCCTGAAGAAGACCATCGACGCGGTCATCGCCTGAGCGCATGCCCACCGCCACGAACCCCGCCGTCACCGCCGTCCAGCGCCTGGAGCAGAGCCCGTCGCTGGAGCGGCTGCGTTCCTACTACGTCCCGCTCGTCGCGCCGCTCGACCGGTGGTCGGGGAGTGAGCTCCTGCGCTCGGGCCTGATCGGGCACGCGCTGCATCCGCTGCTCACCGACCTGCCGCTCGGGTTCTGGACGGCGGCTACCGCTCTCGACGTGCGGGCCCGCCCGGAGGACCGCGGCGCCAGCCGGTGGCTCGTCGGAGCCGGTCTGGTCGCGGTGGGTCCCACGGCGCTCACCGGCTGGGCGGAGTGGGCTCGCACCGGCCCCGAGGCCCAGCGGGTGGGCGCCCTGCACGGCGTCCTCAACGCGGCCGCCGCAGGCCTCTACGCGACCTCGTTCGTCGCCCGCTCGCGGAAGCGGCACACCCTCGGGGTGGCCACGGCGCTGGCGGGGGCGGCCCTCACCGGCGCGTCGGGCTACCTCGGCGGACACCTGAGCGTGGCCCGCAAGGTCGGCAGCCGCGACGAGGCCTTCGCCCGGGATGCCGTGGGCCCGCCCGACCCCGGCACCGAGCGACCCGTGCCGCCGATCGAGCCGGTCGTCGGCCCCGGCGCGCTGACCTGATCGACGTCGTCGAGCACCTTGGCGCCCGACCGGGTGCGCCACGCCGCCTGAGCCCACCACCCGTCGGGTGTGACCGGAACCGCTTCTCACCGGGGTGTGCCGTCGGCGCTCGCTGGGTACGGGTGCGAGGCGAGAGTCCATCCACGAGACAGGCCCCTTATGCGCCACCAGACCGCTGACCGCACCGACGACGCCCCCGTCGCGGCCGTGCACCACACGGTCGCGCCCGCAGCCGGAGCGGCGATCGTCATGGGCGCCTCGCGCGGGCTGGGGCTGCTCGTGTGCCAGGAGCTGCTCGAGCGTGGCTACACCGTCCACGGGTCCGCCCGCGACGAGGACGAGCTGCTCGGCGCGCAGCGGATCCTGGCCGCCGCCGTGCCGGGTGGGCGGTTCGTCACCCGCGTGTGTGACGTCCGTGACGAGGCGGCGGTCACGGCCGTGGTCGACGAGGTCGCGGCGTCGCCCGAGCCCATCGAGGTGGCCATCCACGTCGCGGGGGTGATCCAGGTCGACCATGCCGACACCGTCACCCTGGGCCACTTCCACGATGCCGTCGACACCATGCTCTGGGGTCCAGTGCACCTCGCGCTCGCGGTGCTGCCGCACCTGCGTGCTGCCGGCCACGGGCGGATCGGCGTCGTGTCGTCGGTGGGCGGGCTCGTGGCCGTGCCCCGCCTGGTGCCCTACTCCGTCGCCAAGTTCGGCGCGGTGGGTCTGGCCGAGGGCCTGTATGCCGAGCTGGCGGGCACCGGCGTGACGGTCACCGCGGTGACGCCGGGCCTGATGCGCACGGGTGGTCACGCACACGCCCGTTTCGTCGACGACGCGGTCACCGACTACGCGTGGTTCGCCCCGCTGGCGTCGCTGCCCGGGCTGAGCATCTCCGCCGAGCGAGCCGCCCGGCGGATCGTGAGCGGCGTGGTCTCCGGCCGCCCGACGGTCGAGCTGACGCCGCTGACCATCCTCGGGCGCCGCGTGCACGGGCTGGCCCCCGCCACGACCATCCGGGCCATGGGCCTGGTCAGCCGGCTTCTCCCCGGGCCGCACGGCAGCGCGCCCGACCCGATGTCCGGTGCCGCACCCGCGGTTGAGGGCAGCACCGCCCGGGCCCGGCTCTCCTCACGCGTCGTCGACCGCCTGAGCGTGCTCGGCGACCGGGCCGCCCGGCGCACCAACGAGGTCGGCTGAGCTCGCTGTCGAGGGTGTGGCGTTCGACGGTTGGGATGTTGCCGCTGGCTCCCCGGATGTGAAAAGGTCACTCTGCGTCCCGGCGGTCGAACCAGCGGCCGACCGGACACTGACTTTCTCGGGAGTCGAGTCGTGGCCGTGCACGAACCCCAGATCGGTCCTCAGCCATGGGGACGGAACCACCCGCAGCCGGTGCTGCCGGCGCCCGTCCCGGCCGAGGGCCCCTTCACGGTGGTCGGCAGCGAGCTGTCGGCCCTCGTCGAGGCCAACGACTGGGCGGCCGGTCCGCTCGGCGACCCGCAGGAGTGGCCGCAGAGCCTGCGCACGGCGGTCGGCATCTGCCTGGCGTCGCGCTTCCCCATCCTGCTGTGGTGGGGCCCGGAGCTGGTGATGATCTACAACGACGCCTACCGGCCGATGCTCGGGCAGAAGCACCCGCGCGCCCTGGGAGCCCCCGGCCGCGAGGTCTGGGGCGAGGTCTGGGGCGTCATCGGCCCGATGCTCGAGCAGGTCATGGCCGGCGGCGGCGCCACCTGGTCGGCCGACCAGCGGCTGGTGCTCCATCGCAACGGCTATCCGGAGGAGTGCTACTTCACCTACTCCTACAGCCCGGTCGCCAACAAGTCCGGCCGGGTGGCGGGCGTGTTCTGCGCGGTCACCGAGACCACCGAACGGGTCCTGGGCGAGCGGCGGCTGGCGACCCTGGCCGAGATGGCCGCCCTGGCCGGGGCGCGCGACCGGGCGCAGGTCGTCACCACGGTGGCCAGCATCCTGCGCGTCAACGCCGCCGACCACCCGGTGGTCGCCGTGCTCGACGCGCCACCCGAGGGCGATCGGCTCGCCCTCGGTGACCTGGTCGAGAAGGAGCTGCCGGAGGTGGGTGCCGCCACCCGGGCCCGGGTCGCCGACCTGGTACGACAGGTCTCGGGCACCGTGCGCCGCCTCACGGTGGCGGCCGACGACGAGGCGGCGGCCACCGGCATCTGCGCCTGGCACGCCTACCCGGTCGGCGTTCCCGAGCGTCCGGCCCAGGACCACGGGGCGGCGGTCATCGTGCTCGGCGAGTCGGTGCACCGCCCGTGGGACCTGTCCCTGGAGGCCTACGCCGCGCTGTGCGCCACCCAGGTCACCGCGGTGCTGGCCGACGTCGAGCGCGAGCAGCACCTGCGGCGGGCGGTCGAGAGCCACCGCGAGATCGGACAGGCCGTCGGCATCCTGGTCGAGCGGCACCGCTGGACGCCGGCCGTCGCCTTCGAGCGCCTCAAGCGCACCTCGCAGGACCACAACACCAAGTTGCGTGAGGTGGCCCTGCAGGTCATCGAGAGCGGCGCGGACCCCGGTCAGCCTGAGTCGTGACGGGTCACCCGGCGCCCGGGTCCGCAGCCCCGGGCGACAGCACGACCTTGACCATGCCGTTCTTCTTGGCCTGGAAGTCGGCATAGGCACCCGGTGCCGCCTCGAGCGGCAGGCGGTGGGTGGCGAAGTCGTCGACACCCAGGGGGTCGTCGTCGGTCAGCAGCGGGAGGATGTCGGGCACCCACCGCTTGACGTTGGCCTGCCCCATGCGCAGCTGCACCTGCTTGTCGAAGAGCGTCATCATCGGCATCGGGTCGGCCATCCCGCCGTAGACCCCGCTGAGCGAGATGGTGCCACCGCGTCGCACGGCGTCGATGGCCGACCGCACGGCGGCCAGCCGGTCGATGCCGACGGTGGTCATCAGCTTCTTGGCGACGGCGTCCGGCAGGGCGGCGACGAGCTTGTGGCTCACCTCGACCACTCCCGACCCGTGGGCCTCCATCCCCACGGCGTCGACCACGGCATCGGCTCCCCGACCGGAGGTGAGGTCGCGCACCGCGTCACCGAGGTCGTCGACCTCGCGCAGGTCGATCGTGGTGACACCACGAGCGCGAGCCCGGTCGAGCCGGGCATCGACGCGGTCGACGCCGATGACCTGACGCACCCCGCGGTGCAGGGCGATGCGGCAGGCCATGTCGCCGATCGGCCCGAGGCCGAGCACCAGGAGGGTGCCCTCCGGCTCGGGGTCGGCGTAGGCGACCGCCTGCCACGCGGTCGGCAGCACGTCGGAGAGGTAGAGGAACCGGTCGTCCTCCGGGCCGTGCGGCACCTTGACGTGCGTGTACTGCGCCTGGGGCACCCGGAGGTACTCAGCCTGGCCGCCGGGGACTGAGCCATAGAGCTCGGAGTAGCCGAACAGCGCTGCGCCACTTCCTTGCTCGCGCACCTGGGTCGTCTCGCACTGGCTCTGCAGCCCGTGCTCGCACATCCAGCAGTGCCCGCAGCAGACCTGGAAGGGGATGACGACGCGGTCGCCCGGCGAGATCGCCGTGACGTCGGCGCCGACCTCCTCGACGATGCCCATCGGCTCGTGGCCGAGGATGTCGCCCTCGTTCATGAACGCGCCGAGAACCTCGTACAGGTGCAGGTCCGACCCGCAGATGTTCGTGCTCGTCACCCGGATGATCGCGTCACCCGGGTCCTGGATCACCGGGTCGGGAACCTCGTCCACCCGGACGTCCCGCTTGCCGTGCCACACCACTGCTCGCATCTCGTGCCTCCCGATCTCGTGTGGCTGCTGCCTACCCACCGGGTCGGGCCCTACTCACGAGGTTCGACAAGGCGCCGTCGGCAGGGTGGCGCAGGGCGGCACAGGGCGACCGGCAGGGCCTGCTGGAGTCGCTGACAGGGGCGGTCGAGTCGGGCTGACCTGCGCCGTCGTGGCCCCGACCCGGTTGTGGCCCGGGCCCGCCGGGTCTACTGTCGCCGAGACGCCATCTTCAATGGATCGTGCCCCCGCGAGCGGTTTAGCCGAGTCCTGCCACCGCTCCGGGTCCCATCGCACCACCGCTTGGCAGGAGCGGGGGACCCACTTGTGGGGCCGTCCTTGCTCGCTGGAGGACAGCCCCTTGGGGTGAAGCCGGGCCTCGACACCACGTCGAGAACCGGCCGGGCGACCTCAGCCCGAACCCGACAGCTCACCTCGTAGGCGCGAGAGGCACCACCATGACTGCTCTGTCCACTCCCGGCCGCCGACGTTCCACCGAACCGTTCAGCATCTTCTCCGAGCTCTCCTCCGTCGTCGGGCACGCGTGCTCCTCCGGTGCCCGGATGGCCGCGACGATCGGCGTCGCCGGTGGCCTGATGGTCGCCGGCACCGCGCTCCCGGCGTCGGCCGCGCCGGTGTCCGCGACGTCCGCACTCGTCCCGGCTGCACCGCTCCCGGCCACGGCTGCCCTTCTGCCGTCGGCAACGGCCCCGGCATACCTCACCGTCACGCTGCGCAAGGGAAACCCGTACCGCAGCCAGAACAAGATCCTCCAGCGCCGGCTGAACGCCCTGGGCTCTTCGCTCGTGGTCGACGGCCTTTTCGGCCCCAAGACGCTGGCCGCCGTCAAGAAGTTCCAGAGCTCCAAGCGCCTGAAGGTCGACGGTGTGGTCGGGCCCATCACGAGGAAGGCGCTGGGCCTCAGCGCCCCGGTGGCGGCGAAGCCCGCCAGCACGCGTCCCCTCGACCTCTCACGTGCCGCGATGTGGGACCGGATCGCCAAGTGCGAGAGCGGCGGTCGGTGGAACATCAACACCGGCAACGGCTACTACGGCGGCCTGCAGTTCAACTCTGCCACCTGGCGCAGTGTCAACGGCGACGACTTCGCCCCGCGGGCCGACCTGGCGACGCGGGAGGAGCAGATCACGGTCGCGAACCGCCTCTACGCGCTGCGCGGCCTCCAGCCGTGGGCCTGCCGCGGCGCGGCGTAGCCCTCGGAACACCATGCGGGGCGCCGTCGACGGAGCGCTCAGGTGGCCACGGCATCCACGAGCTCGGCGATCGCGCGCTCGATCGCGTCGCACAGCACGTCGATGTCGGGAACGGCGTCGTAGTCACCGGTGACGCCGATCGTCAGGTGCCCGTCGTAGCTGAGGATGCCGATGCTGATCCGCACCGACTGGGCCACCGGGATGTAGGGGAACAGCTCGAGCATCCGGTGACCGAGCAGGTAGAGCGGGTGCTGGGGCCCGGGGATGTTGGTGGTGACCGTGTTCACGACCCGCTGCCCGGCGAGGGCATAGACCTTGGCGCCGAGGGTCATCAGCGTGGCGGGCACGAAATCCGCTGCGGCGAGCATCGACTCGATGCCGACCGACTGGCCGCTGCCCTTGAGCTCGGTCATCTGGTGCGTCACGACTGCGAGCCGCTCGCGCGGGCCGCCGACACCCACCGGGAGCTCGGCGAACAGGGCGGTCACGTGGTTGCCCAGCTGCCCGCGGTGCTCGTCGGTGCGCACCGAAACCGGCACGAGCGAGCGGATCGTGGTGGTCTCGACGTCCTCGCCACGCGAGAGCAGGTACTCCCGGAAGCCGCCGGCCACGGCCGCCAGCACGACGTCGTTGACCGAGCACCCAGCGGCCGCCTTGACCCGCTTGACGTCGGCGAGCTCGGCCCGGGCCCAGCCCCAGCGCCGGTGTGGGCCGAGCGGCCCGTTGAGCACGCTGGTCGGAGCCGCTGCCCGGCGGCCCACGCTGGCCAGGCCGTAGGCCCGCGCCGCGCCTGCCTTCGCCAGGGCCGCGGGTGATCCGATGCCGCGCCGGGCCGCACCGAAGACGGCACGGCCGGTGTCGACCGGCAGGCGCGCGATACCCGCCACGCCGGATGCCGTGATCCCCAGTCGCGACGGAGGCGCGGCCGGGTGCCACGCCCGCACCGGCCGTGGGGCGGGCTCGGGGGTGCTGTCGAGCAGCACCTCCATCAGCTCGTTCCCGGCGAGGCCGTCGATCATCGCGTGGTGCGTCTTGGTGACGAGGGCCCACCGGCCGCCGGTCAGGCCCTCGACGAACCACAGCTCCCACAGCGGGCGGTCGGGGTCGAGGCGCTGCGAGAGCACCCGGCCGAACAACGCCCGAAGCTGCTCGTCGCCGCCAGGTGCGGGAATCGCGGTGTGCCGCAGGTGGTAGTCGAGCAGGAAGTGGGGGTCGTCGACCCAGACCGGGCGGGCGAGGTCGAGCGGCATCCGCTGCACCCGCTGGCGATGGCGCAGCAGGCTGCCGAGGCACGACTGCACGTGCGCGGCCAGCTCGCCGTAGGTCGGGGCCGGGCCCTCGAAGACCAGCAGCGAGCCGACGTGCATCTGCTGGCGGTCGTTCTCCAGCTGCAGGAAACCCGCGTCGAGCGAGCTGAGGCGCTGCGCGCTCATGCCCTCGGCCGCACTGACGTCTTGGCCTGCGAGGCGAGGTCGGCCACCACCGGGTGCTGTGCGAGCCAGCCGAGGATGGCGTCGATGGTCCACTGCGGCGCCTCCAGCTGGGGAACGTGACCCACGCCGTGGGCGATCTCGAACTGCCAGTGCGGGTTCGCCGCCGCCGCAGCGCGGGCCGACGCGATGTTGATCAGCCGGTCGCGGTCGCCGTGCAGCAGCAGCACGGGCACGTCGATGTCCTGCAGCATCGCCGCGTAGCGCTTGCGGTCGGCGAGCACCCAGAGCAGGGACTGCGCTGCCGTGAGCATCTCGGAGTCGACGTCGGGGTAGTCGAGGCGCTGGCCGGCGAGCTCGGCGTGCAGGTCGACGACCTCGGGCGGGACCCGGTCGGGGTCGGCGCAGCACAGCTCCATCAGGTCGCGTGCGGCCCGATGCGCCGACTGCTCGTCGCGGGGGCGGCGCACCATGCGCCGGCCCACGACCGGCACCATGAAGGCCGCGAAGGTCGCGAAGACCTTGGGGTCGGGGCGCGCCCGCAGCGCGGGTGGGAGGGCCGGGTCGACGAGCACCAGCCCGGCGACCGTCTCGGCGCGTCGCGCAGCCTGGCGGATGGAGATCAGCCCACCCATCGAGTTGCCCACCAGGATGGCCGGGGTGCCGGCCACCTCGACGAGGAAGCGGTGCAGCAGGCGGTTGTTCGCCTGCACCGACGTCGAGCGAGAACCGCCCAGGGTGTGCCCGAAACCGGCGAGGTCGATGGCCAGGACCCGACAGGTCTGTGCCAGCGTCGGCGCGACCGCCGCCCAGTTGACCGCGGAGCCGCCGAGCCCGTGCACGCACACCACCAGCGGGCCGTCGGCCGGGCCGCCGAAGTCGAGGAAGTGCACCGGACCGTCGAGGTCGGCCCATCGCGAGTCGGGGCGCGGCGTGCGCTCGTTCGGTCCTGCCGTCACCCTTCGGACTCTAGGCCAGCAGGAGCCGGTCGGAGCGTGGGGGTGGTGCTGCCCACAGCGACGTCGGCGTCGGGCACTCAGGTGGTGGCCGGGGCGGCCGTGACAGCACCCGGAGCGGGTCCGTCAGGCCGTGCTGAACCGCCAGACCGTGGTGGCGCGGTAGTCCTCACCGGGGCGCAGCACCGCCGAGGGGAAACCGGGCTGGTTCGGGGCGTCGGGGTAGCCCTGGCACTCCAGGGCGATGCCGGTGCGCGGCCCCAACGACCGGCCGCCCCGGTCGGTGAGGGTGCCGTCGAGCTGGTTGCCGGTGTAGACCTGCAGCGAGGGCTGGGTGGTGGAGACGTCGAGGACGCGCCCGGTCGGCGGGTGTTCGAGGCGGGCGACGGGCCGCAGCCCGGACCCGCGGAGCACGAAGGCGTGGTCGAGCCCCGAGGCTTGTCGCACCTGGGGGTGGGGTGAGCGGATGCGGGGGCCGAGCTCGGCGGGCTCCCTGAGGTCGAACGGGCCGCCCTGCACGGGCTCCGGCGAGCCGAGGGGGATCGACGCGGCGTCGACGGGCAGGTAGGCGTCGGCATGCACCGTCAGCCGGTGGTCGTCGACCGTGCCCTCCCCGGCGAGGTTGAGGTAGGTGTGGTTGGTCAGGCTGACCACCGTGGGTGCGTCGGTGCGCGCCCGGTGCTCGAGGGTGACCGTGTCGGGGCCGACCGAGTACCGCACCCGTGCGGTCACCGCGCCGGGGAACCCCTGGTCGCCGTCCGGGCTCAGCAGCTCCAGCTCGACGAACGAGTCACCCGACGCCACCAGGGACCACCGGCGCGCGGAGAAGCCGTCGGGGCCGCCGTGCAGGCAGGTCGTGCCCTCGTTGGCCAGCAGCGTGTGGTGCGTGCCGCTGAGGGTGAACTGCGCACCGCCGATCCGGTTGGCGTAGCGCCCGACGGTCGCCCCGAGATACGGGTTGGTCGGCGCCGCGTAGCCCCGTGCGTCGGGCAGGCCGAGGGCGACATCGGCGAAACCGCTGCCGGGCAACGGCATCCGCAGCCGGGCGACCGCGGCGCCCAGGTCGAGCACGGTCAGCTGGATGCCGTGTCTGGTGGCGCTGACCGAGTAGGTCGTGACCGGCGTCCCGTCGTCGAGCGCGCCTGCGGGGGAGGTGACCAGCACGACGGCGCTCCTGCCGTTGGGGAGGTGGATACCGGCGAGGCTATCGCTGCGCCCCCTCCGGGATCGGGTCGTGAGCCGGTGGGATCAGCGGGTGGGCACCCGCGGCGGGCGTGGGCGGATGATGCTCAGGCACCCGGTCGACGAAGCCGCCGCACCGGGATCCGGGTCATGACAGCCGCCTCGGGTGCGCCGACGATGGCGGACGTGGCCCTGCGCGCGCCGGGGTCTCGCACCAGACCGTGTCGAGGGTGCTGAACGACGCCCAGGCCGTGCGGCCGGAGACCCGCGAGGCCGGGTACGGCATCACCTTGGACCTCCTGTGGGACGTCACCGGCTCGAGCGTCGACGCTGCCCTCGAGCACCAGCTCAGCCAGGCGGTCGAGGCGGTCGTGCTCGTCGCGGTGCATGGCGAGATGCCCGATGCCGAGGCACTGCGAGGCCTGTCGGTCCCGGTGATCGCCCTCGACGGCTTCGTCGGCGACGAGACACCGACGGCGGGCGTCGACCCCCGTGCCGTGGCCGAGGTCGGCTGGTCTCCTACCTCGGCCATGGTGGGCCCGGGAATCCCGGCGCACGCGTGGGGGTTGCGGACCCCATGACCGCCACCGCTGACGCCACCATCTCCGCCCTGCGCTCCACCCACGACGAGCTGGCCGCGGTCGTGCGCGACCTCGACGACGACCACCTCTCGGCGCCCTCGGGTGCCGCCGAGTGGCCGGTGGCCCAGGTGCTCTCGCACCTCGGCAGCGGTGCCGAGATCGGTCTGGCCACGCTGCGGGCCGCGACGGGCGAGGGCGAGGCGCTCGGTGACGGCTTCAACCAGTCGGTCTGGGACCGCTGGAACGCGATGAGCCCGCGCGAGCAGGCCGACGGCTTCCTGGCCGCCGACTCCGCCGTGGTCGAGGCCTTCGAGGCGCTGACCCCGCAGCAGCGCTCGGGCCTGCAGGTCTCGCTCGGCTTCCTCCCCAGGCCGCTGCCGCTCGGCTCCTACGCCGGGATGCGGCTCAACGAGTCCGCCCAGCACTCGTGGGACGTGCGGGTCACGTTCGACGACGGCGCGGCGATCGACGGCCCCACGGCATCCCTCGTCGTCGAGCACTACGCCACCGGCCTGGCCTTCCTGCTCGGCTTCATCGGCAAGGCTGACGCCGTGAGCGAGCCCGCCGTCGTGACGATGGGCGACGTCGGGGTCGCGCTGTCGGTCACCGGCTCCGTGGCGCTCGTGCCCACCGACGGGGCAGCGGCCACCGCGACGTTCACCGGCCCGCCGGATGCCGTGGCGCGCCTGATCTCCGGCCGGCTCACCCCGCGCTGGACCCCCGAGGCGGTCACCGTGTCGGGCAACGTCGACCTCGACGACCTGCGCC
>JBBQNZ010000070.1:0-21033 GCA_038330415.1 Actinomycetales bacterium
TCAGTCGATGCTGGGGTGGTCACCGGACGGGCTGAGCCAGTCCGAGGCGTCCAAGCGGTTGGGCAGTTCGGGCGAACGAGCTCGAGGAACACAGGGCCAACGCGTTGTTGAAGTTCCTGACGTACGTCTGGGGCCATATCCCGTGGATGATCGAGATCGCCGCGGTCTTGTCGGCGGTGGCGAGGCACTGGCTGGACTTCTTCATCATCCTGACGCTCCTGGTGGCCACCTACTTCGGCAAGACTGCAGAACTGGTTCAGGATGCGCACACCGTCAGCCACTTCCAACGCGCCGTCCTGAAGATCGGCAACTACCTGATCATCCTCGCGGCTGTCTTGGTCGCGGTGATCGTGGCCGTCTCGCTGCTGCGCGGCGACCCGATCGTCACCACGGTGCAGTTCGCCCTGGTGCTGACGGTTGCCGCGATCCCGGTGGCGATGCCGACGGTGCTGTCGGTGACGATGGCGGTCGGTGCGCGGCTGCTTGCCGCTAAACAGGCCGTGGTCAGCCGGCCGGTGGGCATCGAGGAGCTAGCTGGGGTGGACGTGCTGTGCGCGGACAAGACCGGCACCCTGACCCAGAACTCCCTCACCCTGGGTGACCCGTTCAGCACCGGTGACACCCCCGCTCAGCAGGTCATCGTCGATGCCGCCTTGGCCTCCCGCGCGGAGGACGACGAACCCATCGACCTCGCCGTCCTGGGTGGGCTCGGCGACGACTCGGCGTTGCAGGGCTACCAGTTGGTCGGTTTCCTGCCGTTCGGCCCGGTCTACAAACGCACCGAAGCCACCGTCACCGGCCCGGACGGGACCACCTTCAAGGTCACCAAAGGCGCACCCCAGGTGATTCTGGCGCTGTCGGCCGACGGTGGCCACGCCGCGCCCGCCGCGGAGCGGGCGGTCAACGACTTCGCCGCCCGCGGTTTCCGCCAGGCTCGTCACCGACTGGCCGGTGACAACCGACGGTCGGCCCGTCGATGATCAGTGGAGCAACCTGGTCAACATGGCAGCGCAGGCCGCCGGGATCTTCATGGAGGGCGACACTCAGCTCACACTCAACGAGTCGGCGATCAACGGAAACCACCTCGTGGCCAAGGATCCCGTCGGCGAGCCTCTCGTGTATGCCGCCGCACTGCATTACCAGTACGGAGGAGACGGCCTGCTGATCAGGAACACCACGATCAGCGGCAACACCCTGGTGGCGAACCTCGCGACCACCCAGGAGTACGAACCCTCCGGCGGTGTCCTCGAGACGGACGGCCATGCGGTGCTGCACGCCGTGACCGTCTGGGGCAACACCCAGGACCTGCACACCTCATCGGGTCCGGCGACTCTGGGTGGCCCGGTCCAGATCTGCGGCTGCGACAACGGAGACGGCGGCGTCGTCGACCTCTCCGAAGTCGTCGTGTCACGAAACCTCACCACGGCGATATCCGACTCCGATGCAGCGCAGGTGTGGGGTGGAGGGATCTTCGCGGTCGACGGCACCCGGCTGACACTTCGTGGATCGCAGGTCTCGCACAACCGGTCGGTCGCCCGCGCGATCGCAGACCCCAAGACCGCTGCCGTGTACGGCGGCGGTGTCTGGGTCGGACCCGCCTGGGGAACCGACCCGGTCGTCGACCTCGGCGGATCGCCTGTCACCCGCAACGTCGGGGTCGTCTCCAAGGGCGGCGAAGTGCACGGAGGCGGCCTGTACGCCGAAGTGCCCGTGGCCGGGACGTCCGGAGTCACCCACAACGTGCCGAACGACCTCGAGGCTCCTTGAGCCGAGGAGCCGGCCGGGTGCACACCACCCGGCCGGCCGACTCCCATCCGAGGCAGCCCCGAGCAGGATCTTCACCCTGACCCGTGTTCTGCCCCCAACGTCCCCGGCTGGCGGCTCGATTGAGTTGCGACCATGCGACCCGACGGATCCGACAAACCCGTCACGCCCACCCTGAGGACCTACAACAACGGAACGCTGCACATCGAGTGACAGTCACGTCCGTCGGTGTCCATGCGCGGCGGTGGGTGCCTTCACGATCGTGGCCTGTTCGCCAGCAGTTCCACCAACGAAGCGGCCCCGCTGACACGGCGCACCCCGAAGGCGGCCCGGGTGGCGCCGACAGGCGGTCTGTCCGTTGGGGTGGTCCAGCCTGCTGGAATAGCCGCTTTGTCGCGCAATCCGTTGAGGCTGCTGGCTGCGACAGTGAGGGTGTGAGGAGATGCGACGCCACCGATGCCGACCTGCTGCGGCAGGTCGCGTCTGGGGACGAAGTGGCGCTGCGGGAGCTCTTCGACCGGCACGCCGCCTGGTTGCAGTTGCGTCTGCAGCGCCGCAGCTCCGATCCGGATCTCGTCTCGGACGCCCTTCAAGACACGTTCGTGGCGGTCTGGCGCTCGGCCTCGTCATACCGCGGGCAAGGAGAAGTCGGGGGATGGATCTGGGGTATCGCGATCAGGCGCCTGGTCTCGCGCCTTCGAGCCCGCCGGGCCGATTCACCCTTAGGCGCTGAGGTCATCGCGCGCGGATCACCAGCGGTTCAGAGCGCCGAGAACCAGTTGCTCATCGGAGTGGAGTATGGCGATGTTGGAGCCGCGCTGCGTGCCCTGTCCCCGGAGCTGCGGACCGTCATCCAGGCGACGGTGATCGACGGACTGACCACCAAGGAGGCATCCCGCCTGCTCGGCTTACCCCAGGGCACGGTGAAGACGCGGATGCGGACAGCCAAGTCTCAACTGCGTGGCCGGTTGAGTGTTGTGGACGGAGAGCTGTGATGAGCGACGCGACGATGGGCCGGGCCTGGCACGCCGATCCGGCATTGCTCCGGCAATACGCTGCAGGCGGTCTCGACCATGCCGGCCAAGCGGCCGTCGAGACCCACGTCGAGCGCTGTGCCGCCTGCCGACACAACGCCACGGCGCTGGTCACTCCCGCGACTCTAGCCCCGGTGTGGGACGGGGTCCTCGGGTCGGTCCGCACCCCGCGGCTGGCCTGGCCCTCCCGTGTGCTCCGAGGGATCGGCGTTCCCGAGGTCGATCTCGTGATCCTGCGATTCTCGACCAACATGGTGCTGGCTCTCTGCGCGGCGACAGTCGCCGCAGTGGGCTTCGCGTTGGTCGGTGCCACGCTGCGGCCGCCGTTGCAGGACGTTCTGTGGCTGGTGATCGCGCCGCTGATCCCGGCGCTGCTCGTGGCGGGCGCCTACGACTCCACTGATCCCCTCCGTGAGCTGACCGAGTCGACTCCCTACAGCAAGTTGCGAGTGGCATTGCTCCGCACGGCCTTAGCCATGGTCGGAGCTTTTCCCCTGGCGCTGGTCATGAGCCTCGTGCCGGATATCGATGCCTCAGTCGTGGCCTGGTTGCTGCCCGCCTTGGCGATCGCCCTGGTGCTGCTGATGCTGATCACGCGGCTGAGGGCGGTGATCGCGGTCACTGTGGTCGGAGCGTCCTGGCTTGTCGCGGTCGTGGGGCTGGAGGCCGGCGACCAGATCGGGACGGTCACCGAACCGCTGGGCCAGGTCCTGTCGTTGCTGGTGTCTGTGGTCGCCGCGCTTGTCCTGGCCCGTCAGCTGGGGGTCCGTCGCCCGGAGGCGGTGCGAGCATGACCACTGTTGCGACGTTGCGCAGGGTCACCAAGCGCTACGGCGCGACCACGGCGCTGCATCCCACCGACCTTGACCTGCGCACGGGGGTCACCGGGCTACTGGGTCCGAACGGGGCCGGAAAATCGACACTCCTGCGGCTTTTGGCCACGGCGCTACAGCCGACCTCAGGGTCCATCACGGTCGCCGGTCATGAGGTTACCGGCACGCTGGCAGAGCGCACGGCGGCTCGACGAAAGCTCGGTTACTTTCCGCAAGAGGTCGGCTTTCCCTCGCGCAGCACTGCATTCGCCTTCCTCGACTATGTGGCTGTCCTCAAGGAGTGGACCGAGACCCAGGCCCGTCATCGCGAAGTTCAACGCGTGCTTGCCCTCGTCGACCTCGGCGGTCTCGGCGGAAAGCGGAGCTCGGCCCTGTCCGGCGGCCAGCGCCGCCGGCTCGCCATCGCCCAGGCGCTGATGGGCGCACCCACCATGGTCGTCCTGGATGAGCCCACGACCGGGCTCGACCCCGAGCAGCGTGCCTCACTGCGGGGTCTGCTTTCCGAGCAGGCCCGGCACAGCGGCGTCCTCTTGGCCACTCACCAGACCGAAGACGTGTCCGCGCTATGTGACCGAGTGATCGTCCTCGACGCCGGCACCGTCTG
The DNA here is from genome assembly GCA_038330415.1 of Actinomycetales bacterium. GTDB lineage: Bacteria > Actinomycetota > Actinomycetes > Actinomycetales > Dermatophilaceae > Fodinibacter. Next base: position 4,236 of record JBBQNZ010000070.1, read on the forward strand.
CTTCGACGGAGCCGTTCCCGACTTCGTCGCGACGGCCACCGGCCGAGTCTGGGTTGGCAGCGAGTCGAACGACGGCGCGATGAGCTCCTGGCGGACCGGATCGGGCCAGACGCGCTCGATCGGCGGAGCTCCTGGGCCCGACGCCCGCGTCGTCGAGCCAGCGGTGGAGGACGCGTATCTCCTCATGCGCGCAACCATCCACCCCCATGAAGGGGCTGTCCCGTGAGCACCACATCCATGACCGGCTCGACGCGCAGCACGGCTTTCGGGTCCCTGGCCCGCCATGAGGCGCTGGCCTACCTGCGGCACCCGCTTTTCATCGTCGGCGTGGTGTTGACCGTCGTCGTCCCACTGGTGCTCGGGCCAGACGAGGAATCGTCATCGCTGATGGATGTCATCGTCCCCGCCACGACCCTCGGGGTCTTCGGGCTGCTGGTGATGTCCGCCCTTGTCCGCCGCTCCGACCAAGCGAACGAGGCGGCGGGGACGGTGGTGGTCAGCGAACGCACCCGCACCCTGGCTCTGGCCTCCGCGGTGGTCGTCCCATTCGCCGCCGGACTGGGGTTCTTCGTTTGGGCGATCTGGGCCTACCGATCCCACCCGCCGCAGCCCTTCACCATGCCTTTCGGTGGTGTCGGCGACGCCTGGGTCTATGCGTTCCTGTTCGCGCTTGGCACGCTCTCGGCGCTGGGCGGGCCGATTCTCGGGCTCGTGGTCGGACGCTGGCTGCACTTCCGTGGCGCCTCCATGCTCTCCGCGGTCGCGATGATCCTGGTGACGATCGTGATGCAGGGGCTGGTCGAGCCGCTGCGCTACGTCCGGGTCTTCGCACCCTGGACCTACTTCGGCGGCCCGGCTGGCATCAAGGGAGACCCCAACCGCTGGTTGATCTACACCGGTTCACCTGCGTGGTACTGCCTCTACCTGCTCGCCCTGTGCACCCTCGGCGTGGTCGTCGCGGCCCTGCACGACCGGGAGCAGCCACGCAACGGTCTGGCCAAGCTCGCGGCCGCGCTCGGCGTCGTGGCGCTGGGCCTCGGCACGCTTGCCATGACCACGGGCGTCCAGCACCAGCAGGTGAACCAACTCCCCTCCCCAAGCACCACGTCCGGATGATCAGGCACGCGGCCAGGGCACTGCCCTGGCCGCTGCTCGGCGGCGCAGTGATCCTTCTCGGGATACTGCTGCGCGTCGTCGAGCAGTGGCCTTACACGATGTGGCCGCTCCAGGGTCTGGCCGTGGGCCTCCTGGCCGGAGTGGCTGCATTCGCCTTCGACGAGCCGGCCGCGGCCATCGTCGATACGCTGCCTCGCAGCCTGGCCTGGCGCACCGCCGCCCGCTCCCTCGGCGTCCTCCTGCTCCTTGCTGGGTGGCTTCTCGCGGTCGTTGGCACCAAAGACGCCTACTTCGGTCACGCAGCAGACGTGGCCTGGCAGGGGCTAGCCGCCACAGGAGCCGTTGTGGCCACCGCCACAGCACTGCGGCGACGTGGACGGGCGCGCCCGGCTGGACCGCTCAGCACCACCATCGTCGCAACCGCTGCCTACGTCGCGCTGGCCCGGCCGTTCCCGCGCGAGCTGCCGGTCTTTCCCTACGCCACGATCGACACGTGGCAACTCAGCCGCGGACTGTGGACCGCCATCCTCGCGGGCGGTGTGACCACGCTGATTGTCACCCTGCGTGACTAGCAGCGCCTGGCCGGACCCGCTGAACGTGGTGATACGCCCCACCCGACCGCAGTGGCTCTTGATCGAGCCACACCTGAGCAGTCACGCCATCGCGGCTTGGGTAATGCGCCAGTTGTCGCGACGTGGTCCAAGCGCTTGGTCAAGATCTTCCTAGGGATCGCCCCTCGCGGCCAGCCAAGGCCTTCGGCGCGTCTGTCTGGTGCGATGAGACGCTGTTCTGAGGAGCCGGACCCTTGCCATGCCCGCCGCGTGCCTGGCGACGGAAGGGCTCGAAAGGACGCCCCCTGAAACATGGCCGGTCGGGGGACCAGGGGACGGTCAGCCGGTCAGGCCGCTCGCCGCATCGTCGTAGTAGGGCCGGTTGCGCAGCGCGGCTGCAGCCGCCTCGTCGAGGCAGACCAGGGTGTCCGGGTGCCACTGCAGCACCGACGCCGGCACCGATGCCGTGAGTGGGCCCTCGAGGGCGGCCGCCACGGCATCCGCCTTGGCGTCCCCGGTCGCGACCAGCACCAACCGGCGCGCCTCGAGGATCGTCCCGAGCCCCTGGGTGACGCAGTGGGTCGGCACGTCGTCGATGTCGTGGAAGAAGCGGGCGTTGTCGCGCCGGGTGCGGTCGGAGAGCCGCTTGACCCGGGTGCGCGAGGTCAGCGCCGACCCCGGTTCGTTGAAGCCGAGGTGCCCGTTGGCCCCGATGCCGAGCACCTGCACGTCGACCCCGCCGAGCTCGCGGATCCGCGCCTCGTAGGCCGCGGCCGCCGCCATCAGGGTCGGCACGTCGCGCCCCGACCCGTCGGGTACCGCCAGCCGCTCGGGGGCCAGCCCGATGACGCCGCACACCTCGCGCAGCAGCACTTCGCGGTAGCCCTCGGGGTGCCCGGGCGGCAGCCCGACGTACTCGTCCAGAGCAAAACCGTAGGCATCCGAGAAGGAGGCCTCGCCGCGCGCCACGGCCCGGCCGAGCTCCCTATAGAGCCCGAGCGGGGACGACCCGGTCGCCAGCCCGATGACGGGCGCACGCCCGCCGCCAGGCGGCAGCCGCTCCCGCACCCCCACCGCGGCTCGCGCCGCCGCCTCGTCAGCGGACGCGCAGACGAAGACCTCCATCAGGCACTCACCCCCACCGGCTCGATCGAGCCGGGCAAGAGTGCCGCGCCGATCGCGGCCACCGGCACATCTCCGTCGAGCACCCGGATCCGCGACACCAGGTCGAGCCGGCGCAGGAAGGGCGAGCCCGAGGCGCGCCCGTCGATGTCGGCGGCCAGAGCCGCCTCGAGCTCGACCCGGTCGCGGGCCAGGCCACCGCCGATGACGACGAGCTCGGCGCCGGTCACGACGAGCACCTGCACGGCGAGCGCGATGCCGTGGGCCAGGGTCGCGACCACGGCCCGGGCGCGCTCGTCGCCGGCCGCGGCAGCAGGGAACAGCTCGGCGGCGGGTCCGGGCCACATCCGGTGCAGGGCTGTGCCCGACGCGATGGTCTCGAGGCACCCGTCCTGGCCGCACGAGCAGGGCACTCCCGAGCCGACCGGCAGGTGGCCGATCTCGCCGGCCGCGCCGCCGGCGCCGCGCACGACCTCGCCCCGCCATACGATCGCTGCCGCGAGCCCGGTGCCCACGTTGAGGTAGGCCGTGGTGCCGTCGGTGACCTCCGGCCGCACCGCATGGTGTGCCCCGAGCGCGGCCGCCTTGACGTCGTTGTCGACGGCCGGTCGCCGCCCGGTGCCGGCCTCGATGCCGCCGGCGAGATCGACGGCCTGCACCCCGAGGTTGACCGCGTGCCGGGCCCAGCCGGTCTGCCGGTCGACCAGCCCGGGCATGCACGCGCCGACGTGGCCGATGTGCCCCCAGCCCCCCACCAGCGCAGCGGCCCGGTCGGCGACCGACACCGCCGTGTCGAGCACCTGCGCGTTGCCGCGACCCGAGGGCGCCGCGACCTGCGCGACGATGCCGCCGGACTCGTCGAGCACGAGTGCCGCGGTCTTGGTGCCGCCGATGTCGATGCCGAGCCTCACGGGCCCACCTCACCACGGAGCAGCGCGAGCAGGGGTCGCGCCACGGCGGGGGAGCCGCCGAAGGTCTCGATGTCGGCGCCGCCGCGCGGCCAGCCGCACTCGACGAGCACGACCTCGTGCCCCGCCGCGCGCAACAGCTCGACGACGGCGGATGTCGGGTGCCCGTCGCCGATCGCCCGGCCCACCACCGCGACCCGCGCGCCGGCCGGCACCTCACGCTCAGGCACCGTCGCGCCCAGCGCCGCCGGCCCCCAGGCGACGCCGCCGACGGCGAGGTTGGCGGTGCTGTCCACCTGCACCACGGCCACCGGCCCCGGTGCCGACAGCCATGCCCGCGCCGCGTCGCCGACCCGGAAGGCGCGAACCACGTTCTCATCAGGCAGGATCGGAGCTGCGGCAAGGTCACCCTGGATGCCGTGACGCGCTATTCGCTCGCTGGTCGCCGACGCCAGGGCCCGCACCCGACCGGCGGCCTCGACCACGCGGTGCTCGGGCAGCCGCCCCGACCGAACGGCAGCCAGCACGGCGGCGTGCACCGCGGCATACGTCTCCGGCAAGGTCTGCGATCCCAGGCACAGTAGGTCGACACCCGCCACCAGGGCGCGCACCGCAGCCTCGGGGATGCCGGTCTCAGCGCTCGCTCCCGCCATGTCCAGGGCATCGCTCACGAGCACACCGGAGAAGCCGAGCTCGTCGCGCAACACGCCGATCACGGTGCGCGAGAACGTGGCCGGGCGGTGCGGGTCAAGGGCCGAGACGACGATGTGCGACGTCATCACCGCGCCGACCCCGGCGGCGACGGCGGCCCGGAAGGGCGCCAGCTCGCGCTCGTGCAGCACATCGAGCGTCACGTCGACGCGGGGCAGGCCGTGGTGCGAGTCGACAACGGTGTCGCCGTGGCCGGGGAAGTGCTTGGCACACGCAGCGACGCCGGTGGACTGCAGCCCCTCGACCCAGGCGGCGGCGTGGCGCGCCACGAGCACGGGGTCGTCGCCGAAGCTGCGCACACCTATGACCGGGTTGTCGGGGGAGGAGTTGACGTCGACGTCGGGTGCCAGGTCGAGCCCGATGCCCAGCGCAGCCAGCTCGGCACCGATACCGGCGGCCACGGCCTTTGTGGTCGCCGGGTCGTCGAGCCGGCCCAGCACGGCATTGCCGACGACGGTCGAGCCGGCCGGGTAGTGCAGCCGGGTGACGTCGCCGCCCTCCTCGTCGACGGCGAGGAGCACGCCCGGCATCCGCTCGTGGAGCGTGGCGCACACACCGGCCAGGCCGTCGGGCCCGGCCACGTTGTCACCGTAGAGGCATACCGACGCCAGCCCCTCGGTGCGCGCACGCACCAGCCAGTCGGGCACGTCGGGGCCGGGGAAGCCGGGCTGGAGGGTGGCCGCGACGTCCGCGGACAGCGTCATCCCTTCACCGCCCCGCCGACGAGCCCGCTGCTCATCCGGCCCTGCACGATGAGGAAGAAGATGATGACGGGCACGGCCACCAGCGTCGACGCGGCCATCACCTGGCCCCAGTCGGTCTCACGGCTCGCACTCGCCTGCACGAACCCACGCAACCACAACGGCAGGGTGCGCGACTGCTCCTCGGTCATCACGACCAGCGCCACCGTGAACTCGTTCCACGCCTGGAGGAAGGCGTAGACGGCCGAGGCGACCAGCCCCGGGGCGAGCAGGGGGAAGGTGATCTTGAGGAACGCCTTGGTGCGCGAGAGGCCGTCGACCATCGCGGCCTCCTCGAGGTCGGCGGGCACGCCGGCGACGAAGCCGCGCAGCATCCAGATCGTGAAGGGCACGACCGCGGCGGTGTAGAGCACCGCGAGGCCGATCGCCTGGTTGAGCAGGCCGAGCGAGCTCATCATCTTGTACTGCGCGATGAACAGGCCCTCGGCCGGCAGCATCTGGATGAGCAGCAGCGCGAGCACGAACGACCCGCGTCCGCGGAACTTGAACCGGCTGATCGCCAGCGCCCCGAGGAAGGCGACCATGATCGCGGCCACGACGGTGGTCAGGGTGACGACCAGCGAGATGGACAGGGCCGACCCGAACGACGGCTCGGTGGCGACGGCACGCAGGTTGTCGAGCGACCCGCCGAAGGGCAGGAATGTCGGTGTGGCCGACTGGAGCACGACGTTGGGCAGGAAGGCCGAGTTCAGCATCCAGTAGACCGGGAAGGCCCAGACCACGGCCAGGACGAGCGCGAGGGTGGTGAGCAGGGAGCGCTTCACGCGGGTGCGGGGCATCACACGTCCTCCTTCATGAGCGAGCGGACGTAGTAGGCGCTCAGCGCCACGGTGAGGGCCAGGATGAGGATGCTGACCGCGCTGGCCGTGCCGAAGTCACCCTTGCCGGTGCCGAGCTGGTAGACGTAGGTGCCGAGCAGGTTGGTCTCGTTGGTGACGCCGCCGGCATCTTGCAGCAGCTTGATCTGGGTGAAGACCCGCAGGTCCCAGATCAGCTGGAGCAGCATGACGATCGATAGCACCGGGGCGATGATCGGCACGATGATGTGCCGCAGGCGCTGGATGCCGGTCGCCCCGTCGAGCGAGGCCGCCTCCAGCACCTCGGTGCTCACCTGGGTGAGCCCGGCGTAGATCGACAGCGCCACGAACGGCACGCTCATCCACACGATGATGACCGAGGCGACGACGAAGAAGGACAGCGGCTCGGCGAGCCAGTTGTGGCCCTCGGCGCCGTCGACGCCGAGCTTGACCAAGGCCCAGTTGAGCAGGCCGCGGCGCCAGTCGACGATCCAGATCCACACGGTCATCGCAGCAACGACGGGCATCGCCCACGCGACGAGGAGGGCGACCTGGAGCACCACGCGGGCCCAGGTGGTCAGGGCGTTCATCAGCACGGCCATCGCGCCGCCGATGGCGACGGTGACCAGCGCGGTGACGACGCAGAAGACGACCGACCGCACGACGACAGTCCACAGGTAGGGGTCGGTGACGAGCTCGATGTAGTTGTCGAGGCCGACGAACGGCGCGGGGGCGCCGAACTGCTGCAGCAGGCCGTACTGCTTGAAGCTGGTGACGACCTGCCAGCCGATCGGGTAGCCCAGCGCCGCGACGAGCAGCACCAGCGTCGGCACGATCAGCACGAGGGGGAGCCGGTTGCGGCGCTTTCGGTTTCTCACTTGCGGTGGGGAGGTGGCCGGCGTGGTCGGGGCCGTGGTCGTCCCGGTCGTCATCTCTGGTGTCCTCGGGTGGGAGTGGTTCCCCGGCGGCCGGCGGGGATCGCCCACCGGCCGCCGGGGAGGTTCGTCACTTGCCGTTGAGCATCGGGGTGATCTTGGCGTCGTACTCCTTCGCCAGGGCGGCGAGGTCGGAGGAGGCCTCGACCTTGCCGAAGAACTCCTCGAGGACCATCGAGGCCTCGACGGCGGCCCAGCCGGGTGCGGCCGGGGTCAGCTTGGAGTTGGAGGCCGAGTCGATGAGCGCCTTGGCGAACTCGTCGGTGCCCAGTGAGGAGACGTAGTCGGAGTTGGCCGGGCCGAGACCCGCTCCACCGAGCTTCTGCTGGTACTCGGGGCTGAAGATGATCTTCATCAGCTCCTTGGACAGCTCGGGGTTCTTGGTCTTGGCGGAGATGGCGATGTTCGAGCCACCGGCGAAGACCGGGGCCGGCTTGCCGTCGTTGCCCGGCAGCACGAGCGTGCCGAACTTCTCGGGGTTCCACTCGCGCACGACCTTGCCGTCCTTCTTGGCGGCGTCACCGATCGACCAGTGTGCCCAGCCCGGGGCCATGATCGTGGCCGCGGCGAGGGTGGTCTTGCCAGTGGCCTTGCCGTCGGCGTCGGTGATGACGTCGGCGTCGTTGATGTAGAGCCAGGGGGTCTGGTCCTTGGCGTCGGCCGGGGCGTTGCTGGCGGTCTTCTGGATCGCCTGCAGCTGCTGCAGGCCCTTCAGGGAGTTGGGGTCGGAGAGGGTGGAGACCCACTGCCCGTTCTCCTTCTTCGCCAGGTCGCCGCCGTTGGCGAAGATCCAGGAGATGCCGTTGCGCCAGTCCTGGCCGCCGATGAAGAAGCCGGAGAAGTTCTTGATGTTGCGGGGGTTGGCCTGGGCCACCTTGGTGACGGCCGCGTTGAACTCGTCGAGGGTGGTCGGCGTGTTGACGCCGGCCTCCTTCCAGACGTCCTTGCGCATGAACATGTAGCGCGAGCCGAAGTAGTAGGGCAGGGCGAACTTCTTGCCGTCGACCGAGCCGGCCTCGACGAAGGACTGCAGCAGCTTGTCGCCACCGAGCGCGTCGTACTGGTCGGAGATGTCGAGGAAGGCACCGACGTTGGTGAAGGTCGGGCTCTGGGTGTTGCCGAGCTCGACGACGTCAGGGGTGTTCTCGGCATCCGGCAGGGCGGTGGTCAGCTTGGTGACGAGGTCGGGCCAGGCCTGCTCCTCGATCTTCAGGGTCGCGCCGGTCTTGGCCTTGAAGGTGTCGCTGAGGTACGTGCGCAGCTCGTCGGGGGTGTCCCCGCCGGCCAGCCACATGGTGATCGTCTTGCCGGCGTTCGAGGTGGAGCTGGTGGCGGCCGGGGTGTCCGACGTGCCACCACCGCTCGCACAGGCGGTCAGGACGAGCGCCGCGCTGGTCAGCGCGACGATGGGTAGGCGCCGAGTCATTCGGTCTTCCTTTCGGGCGGTGGGGCCGGTCGGCCCCGGAGTGTGCACCGAAGTGCGGTGGTGGTGAATGGTGCTGCGTGTGTTCTGGTTTGCGCTGGTTCTGTGCTGCTGGGTGGTGATGTGGTGCGTGATGCGGTGTGGTGCAGGGGTGTTCGGTTCGGTTCGTGGAGGGGCCTAGACGACCCCGAGCTGGTCCCACAGGACCACTGCCGCAGCGCCGCGCAGCACGATGTCCTCGGGTGAGGCGGCGAGCCGCACGGACAGCGGGGCGTCGGGGTCGGCGAGCAGGCGCTGCGCAAGCGTGCGCTCGAGCACGGGCAGCACCGGGGCGAGCAGCTCCTCCGGCCCGGCGAGCACGACCTCGGACAGGTCGAGGGCCGCGACGATCGGGGCGAGGGCGACGCCGAGGCGTTCGCCGCCGGCCTCGACGACCTCGCCGCCGTCGGGGGCGTCGAGCGCGGCGCGCAGGCGGGGGATTGACAGCCAGGTCTCGAGGCACCCGCGCTTGCCGCACGGGCAGTCCTCACCGCCGTCGGTGCCGACGGTGACGTGGCCGATCTCGCCCGCGGCGTGGTGGGCGCCGGAGACCCGGCGGCCGCCGGTGACGATGCCGCAGCCGACACCGCGCCCGACGTGCACGAGCACCATGTCCTCGCTGCCGGGGGAGGCGCTCAGCTCGGCCTGCGTCGCGGCATCCGAGTCGTTGATGACCAGCACGGGGATGCCGGTCGCCTCGGCGACGAGCGACTGAAGGGGCACGTCGGTCCAGCCCAGGTTGGGCGCGGTGCGCACGGTGCCGTTTCGGTCGACGAGGCCGGGGGTGCCGATGCCGATGCCGAGCACCGGGTGGGGCGAGCGGGCGATGGTGGCCAGCACCAGGTCGACCACGACCGCGGGGTCGACCCCGCGCCCCTGGGCGGCGTCGACGGCGGCGGCGCGCTCCTCGCGCACCAGCACCTCGCCGGTGATGTCGAGCACCGCGGCCCGCAGCCGGGCCGGCACGGACAGGTCGACGGCGAGCGTCAGCAGGCGGCCGCGGTCGAGGTCGACGAGGGTGGCCCGCTTGCCCGGGCCGTCCTGCTCGGCGGTGCCGACGTCGAGCACCCGGCCCTCGTCGACGAGCTCGGCGACCAGGTGCGACATGGTCACCTTGGTGACGCCCACCTCGCGGGCGAGCTGGGCGCGGCTGGTGGGCCCGAGCCGGCGCAGGGTCTGCAGCACCAGTGAGAGGTTCTGTCGACGACCGTCCGTGGGGAGGACGGCCGCCGAGGGCCGCACGCGGCGCGGCATTGCACTGGTCATAAGGGTTAGTAAACGTTACTAACTAATTATCCGCAACCCTCGTGACGCAGTTGTGACCAATGAGCTCTCGGTGCCCCGAAGGGTGGCTACTCCCGGCTGCCGACGGCCTTCTGGCTGAACCGGAAGGCGATCGACAGGGCGACCCAGGCCGCCATGCCCACGACGGCCTGCCAGGTCTCGCCCGGGTCGCGCAGCCAGGCCAGCGACGTGAACAGCACCCCGACGCCGGCCAGCACCAGGGCCGCACCGCCGATCGAGGTGCCCCAGGCGACGAACTTGTCGCGCGACTTCTCCGCCACCCACCCACCGGCGATCGCGATGGCGGGGATGAAGACGACCGCGAGCAGCAGGTTCCCGTCGCCACCCTCGAGCAGCCGGAACAGCCGCGCGCCGACGACGGCTCCGACGAGGGCGCCGATGGCGAAGAACACGATCGTGGCGGCCAGGCGCACCATCAACCAGGCGAAGAAGGCAACGACGAGCGCGATCACCAGGGTGACCAGGAAGCTCGCGTTGAAGACGTTGGCCAGCAGCCACCCGGCACCGAAGCCCAGCAGGGTGAGCACGGTGCGGATCGACCACCCACCCGACAGCCCCAGCACCAGGCCGATGAGCACCATCGACAGACCGCTCACTGCGCACTCCCTTGTCACGGCGGACGCCCGATGGCGCCTCGTTGACGCCAGTGTGGTGGCGGGGGCCGGCCCGGTCCCCACCCATCGGGGGTGACGGCGGGGGCGCCGCACCGCCCGGCGTCCGGGGCTCGTCTGGTTGGGTGGGGGGATGCCGTCACTCACCCGCGCCGAGGCCGTCACCCGGGCCGCGCTCATCACCGTCGACGCGATGCAGGTCGACCTCGACCTCGACCGTGGTGCGGAGGTCTTCGGGTCGCGCACCACGATCCGGTTCACCGCACGCACCCCCGGCGCGTCGACCTTCGTCGACCTGCGACCGCGCGCCCTGCACGCGGTGACGCTGAACGACCGCCCGCTCGACCCGGCATCCGTGGTCGACGGGCGCCTCGACCTGATCGACCTCGCCGCCGACAACGTGCTCGAGGTCGAGGCGACGATGGCCTACAGCCACGACGGCCAGGGCCTGCACCGCAGCACCGACCCGGCCGACGGCAAGGACTACGTCTACGGGCACCTCTTCCTCGACGCCGCTCCGACGGTGTTCGCCTGCTTCGACCAGCCCGACCTCAAGGCGCCCTACACCGTCGCCGTCACGGCCCCGGCGCAGTGGTCCGTGCTCGGCAACGGTGGCGCGACGGTCGTCTCCCCGGGCCGCACCGAGCTGGCTGCCACCCCGCCGCTGGCCACCTACTTCGTCACGGTCTGCGCGGGCCCGTGGGCGTCGGTGCTCGCCGAGCACGACGGCATCCCGTTGGGGGTGCACGCACGGCGCTCGCTCGAGCCCCACCTGGCCGAGCAGGCCGAGCACTTGCTCGCGACGACCCGGGCCTGCCTCGACTACTACCACCGGCTGTTCGGCATCAGGTACCCGTTCGGCGAGTATCACCAGGTCTTCGTGCCCGAGTTCAACGCCGGGGCGATGGAGAACCCGGGGTGCGTCACCTTCCGCGACACGATGATCTTCAGGGGGGCGGCCACGCCCGACCAGGTGCTGGCGCGCACCAACACCATCGCGCACGAGATGGCGCACATGTGGTTCGGCGACCTGGTCACCATGACCTGGTGGGACGACCTGTGGCTCAACGAGTCCTTCGCCGAGTACATGGCCTACCGCACCGTGGTCGAGGTGACCGAGTTCTCCGACGCCTGGGTCGAGTTCGGGGTCGTCCGCAAGCTGTGGGGGTATGCCGCGGAGCGCGCGCCCAGCACCCACCCGGTCGCCGGGGTGCCGGCGCCCGACGCCCTGTCGGCACTGGGCAACTTCGACGGCATCTCCTACGCCAAGGGGGCGTCGGTGATCCGGCAGCTGATCGCCCACATCGGCGACGAGGCGTTCGTCGCCGGGGTCGTGCAGCACCTGCGCTCGCACGCGTTCGGCAACGGCGACCTCGCCCAGTTCCTCGCCGCGATGGAGTCCGCCTCGGGCCGGTCGCTGGCGGCCTGGAGCACCGCCTGGCTGGAGACCTCCGGTGCCGACCGGCTCGCCGTCGAGGACGGCGTGCTCACCCGCACCCCGCCGGTGGGGCACTCCGCCGACCGCCCCCACACGCTCGACGTCGCCGCCTTCGCGGGCGAGCGCGAGCTGGCCCGGGTCGACGTCGTCGCGCTGGGGGAGCGCACCCCGGTGCCCGGCCTCGGGCCGCTGCCCGTGGGGGCGGTCGTCGTGCCGAATGCCGGTGACCTCACCTGGGCCGAGGTGTCCCTCGACCATTCGACGCTGGCTGCTCTGCCCGCCGGGCTGGCCGACGTGCCCGACGCCCAGGCCCGCGCCGTGCTCTGGGTCGCGCTCCTCGGCGCCGCCTACCGCGCCGAGGTCGACCCACGACTGGTGCTCGAGGTGTTCGGCGCGGCCTGGCCGCGCGAGACCTCGGCGGCGGTGCTCTCTCGGGCTGCGCTGGCCACGACGACCCGGGTCGTCCCGATGTTCCTTCCCCCGGCCGAGCAGGAGGCCGCCCTGGCCGGGGTCGCGATGGCGGCCGACGCGCTGCTCCAGCGGGCCGCCACCGTTGACGGCGCCGACGGCGACGGGCTCGCGGTCGTGGCCGCGCGGGTGTGGGCCGCCAGCGGCTCCGACGTCGACCGGCTGCGGCGCTGGGCCGAGGGTTCCGGCATCCCGGCCGTGCTCGACGGTGACGACGACTTCCGTTGGGCGGTCCTGCGACGGCTGGCCACCCTTGATGCGTTGTCGGAGAACGAGATCGAGGAGGCGGCCGCGGCCGATCGCTCCCTGGCCGGCTCGCTCGCGGCGCTCGGGGTGCGGGCAGTGCGGCCCACGGCGGAGGCGAAGGCCTGGGCGTGGGCGGCGCTGCGCGACGACGCCGAGCTGTCGAACTACGCCGCGCTCTCCGTGGCCGGTGGCTTCTGGGTGGCCCCCGACCCCGAGCTGGTGCGGCCCTACGTCGAGCAGGTGGGCGACCTCTGCATGGCGCTCTCGGCGCGGATGGGTGACGACGCGGTCTCGCGGGTGGCCACCGCCATCCACCCCACCCGGCTCGTCGACGACGCGACCGCGGCGGCCTCCGCTGCCCTCCTGGAGCGCGACGACCTCACGCCCGGCGTGCGGCGAGCGTTGCTGGATGCCGACCACGAGCTGCGCGAGGCGCTCGCCAGCCGGCGCCGATTCGACCCGGTGCGTGGGGCGGGGGACCGGCCGTGACCGGGGGTCGCGACCGCGACGACGCCGGTCGCGCGCGCCAGCAGCGCCCCCGCGACGCCCTGGGCCGACCGCTGCCCTACGGGGATGCCGGGGTCGAGCCGGTGCCGGAGGAGCCGTTGCCGCCGGCGGAGACGATCGACACCGCCCGCGCCCTGGTGCGCGAGGGGCGGCCGTTCGCGGCGCACGAGGTGCTCGAGGCCCGCTGGAAGGCCGGGCCCGACCACGAGCGCGACCTCTGGCAGGGGCTGGCCCAGCTCTGCGTCGGGCTGACGCACGCCGCTCGCGGCAACGCCGTCGGCGCCGACCGGCTGCTCGAGCGGGCCGCGGGCCGGCTCGAGGCGTACGGCGCGGCTGGCGGTCCGACCTACGGGCTGGACCTCGCGGCCACCCTCGCGTGCGCCCGCGAGCAGTCGTCGGCTGAGGGCTGAGTACGGCTGCCTGTAGGTGCGAGCGCTGCTCGCTACGGGTGCCAGGGGCGCGAGGGGCCGCGCCCCTGGCACCCGTGGCGGGAACGCTGAGAGGTCCTGGGGTGCCGAACGCGCGTTCTGTCGCGCCTTTGACACCCGGGCCGGAGTTGTGGGTGTTCCCGAGGGCGTGGCTGCCCAGTCGGGCCCCAGCGACGACGATCGGTGCAGCCGACACCAGGCATCCTCGCCGGGTAGGGCGCTACTGGCCGGTGCGCCCGTCGACGCACTCGCGCAACAGGTCGGCGTGCCCGCAGTGCCGGGCGTACTCCTCGACGAGGTGCACGACGATGTCGCGGGCCTCGACGTCATCACCGTGCACCTGCACCAGCGTGTCGAGGTCGAGCCCGGCGTAGACCTCGCGGGCGTGCTCGACCTCCGTGCGCCAGGACCGCCACGCGTCGGCGACCGTCTCGTCGTCGGGAGCGGCGCCGTTGACGTCGAGGTCGGGGTCGGCATCCGTGCGGTAGAGACGCGCGAGCTCGTGATGGCCCTCGATCACCCGCCGCCACCACGAGTGCTCGACCCGGGCCAGGTGGCGCACCAGGCCGAGCAGCGACAGCGTCGAGGGCGGCACCGAGCGGGCGGCGAGCTGCTCGGCGGTCAGGCCCTCGCACTTCAGCTCGAGCGTCATCCGGTAGTGGTCGAGGTACTGCGCGAGCACCTCTCGCTCGCCGCGCCCGGCTGGCAGCTCCTGCCGCGGGTCGCTGCCGGGCTCGGACCACAAGCCGTGCTCTGCCATCGCCCCACCCAACCAAGTGAGGAGAGCGCGGGCAAACCACGTCGCCGGTCAGCTGTGCTCTGGTTCGTTCTCGGGGGTGGCGGTGATCTGCGGGGCTGGTGCTGTCACAGCACCGCCACCGCAGCAGACCGGCATGACCCGGGGAGATCGACCAGAGCCGGGAGATCGACCAGAGCCGGGCAGATCAACCGGAGCGGGGCGGATGGTCCGGAGCGCGGCGAATCGACCGGAGCCGGGCCGATGGTCCGGAGCGGGGCGGATCGACAGCACCCGGGAAGATCATCGCCGCAGGACCAGCCTCCCGCCCTAGTCGGCCCAGAAGCCTCGGGTGCCGAACGTGTCGCGGTACGAGCCGAACGGCGTCGACGGCGACCGCGACCCGAGGTACGAGCCGACCACGGCAGCACCCAGGTCGCCCAGCTCGGGCGATACGACCTTGCCGCCCGCCCGCCGGGCCATCGAGTCGACGAACCGGGCCAGCCCGGCATCCTCACCGAGCCGAAAGAAGGTGGTCTGGGCACCGAGGCGCGCGGCGGCATCCAGCTCGCGCACGGCGAGCGCGATGGTGCGCGGGTGCGGCGGGTAGTCGAAGAACACCTCGCCGCCGGGCTCGAGGTGCGAGGTCGGCTCGCCGTCGGTGACGATGAGCAGCACCGGCTGCTCGTGTGGGTGCCGCCGGAAGTGCCGGTTCGCGAGCAGCAGCGCGTGGTGCAGATTGGTGCCCTTCTCCCACATGGCGTCGAGCGCGGTGAGCTGCTCGATCTGCATGACCTCGGCGTGCCGGCCGAAGCCGATCAGCTCGAGGTGGTCGCCGCGGAAGCGGGACGAGATGAGCTGGTGCAGTGCGAGGGCGGTGCGCTTCATCGGCACCCAGCGGCCGTCCATTGCCATCGAGAACGACGTGTCGACGAGCAGCGCGACGGTCGCCCGGGTGCGCGCCTCGGTCTCGACCACCACGACGTCGCGGATGTCGAGCCGGATGCCGTCGCCGACGGCACGCCCCTCGTCGGCCGTGCGGGTGAGCGCGTTGGTCATCGTGCGGGTGACGTCCCAGGCCTCGGTGTCGCCGAACTCCCACTGCCGCGTGGCGCCGCTCTGCTCACCGGCCGCGCCCGCGGTGCGCACGTCGCGCGCGCCCGAGCGGTTGGACAGCCGGCCGGCGACGTCGCGCAGCAGCGACTTGCCGAGCTCGCGCATCGCCTGCGGTGACAGGCGCAGGCTGCCGTCGGCGGCCCGGGTGAGGTAGCCGCTCTCGCGCAGCGCCTTCTCGAGCGCGGCCAGGGCGCGGGCGTCGACGGCGGCCTCGTCACCGATCTGGCGGGCCAGGGCGTCGAGGTCGACGTCATCCATGCGAGCACCGGGGTGGGCTTGCGCGAGCTGGTCAGAGAGCGCGTCGAGCTGGGCGAGGTCCTGCAGGGCGCCGGTGCCGTCGCCGAGCCCGAGACCCTGCTCGCCGCTGAACTGCTCCGAGCCGTCCCAGTCCTCGCCGGGGCGCAGCCCGCGCAGCAGGTCGTCGAGCCGGTCGAGCTGGTCCATCAGCCCGGGGGAGCCGAAGGCCTGCTGCGACAGCTCGGCCAGCTCGGCCCGCTGCTCGTGTGTCATCGAGGCGAGCATCCGCTGCGCCGCGGCCGCCCGCGCGGCCAGCGCGTCGATCAGCTCCTCGACGGTCTCGGGGTCCTCAGGGAACAACTCGCCGTGCTTGTCCATGAAGTCGCGGAACTGCTCGGTGGTGTCGTCGCCGCGAGCATGCGCGGCGAGCAGGTCGCCGAGGTCGCTGAGCATCTCCTCCACCCGCTCGCGGTCCTCGGGGGTGGCGTTCTCGAGCGCCTGCTTCATGCCGGCGAAGCGCTGGTCGAGCAGCTCGCGGCCCAGCAGGTCCTTAATCTGGTCGTACTTCTCGCGCCCCTCGCTGCTGCGCCACTCGTAGTCGGCGAGCTCGGTGACCGCCGCCGCGGGGGATGCCGGGAGCCCCTCCATCCGCATCTCGGCGAACCGCGCGTCGTCGTCGAGGTCGCGGGCCAGCTGCTTGCGCTCGGCGAGCACCGCCTCGTCGAGGAGCTTCTTGATCTCCTCGAGCGTGCCGCCGAGCTGGTGCTTCTGGAGCAGCTCGCGTCGCCGCTGGGCCACCTGCCGGGCGAGCTCGTCGAGGCCGACGCGCGACTGGGTGCCCTGCCGGAGCAGCTCGCGCATCGCGCGCTCTGGCGAGACCCCGGCCATGACGTCCTCGCCGATGGCGTCGAGGGCCTCGCGCAGGTCGACCGGGGGCGCGAGCGGGTCGGGCCCCCCGGCATACCGGGCGTACCTCGACGTGCGACCCGAGCCGCTTCCTCCGCTCACCCGTAGACCGTCTCCCCGTCGGCGCTGTCCTTGCTGATCCGGCGCGCCAGGTAGAGGCCCTCGAGGGCGAGCTCGATGGCGCTGGCCCGCTCGCCGTCGGTGGTGGCGTCGAGCCGCTCGCAGACGGCGTCGTAGACGTCGGACTCGCCGATGACGGGCAGCCCACGCAGGAACTCGGCGGCGCTGACCCGCTCACCGGTGGTGACGAGGGCGCCGCCCTCGATGGCGTCGACGATGAGGTGCAGGTCGATGCCGCCGAGCCGTGCGCGGCAGGTCTCGGCGGTGGAGGTGCGCAGCAGGTGGGCGAGCACCTCGCGCTCGCGGCCCTCCTCGCC
>JBBQNZ010000071.1:0-20981 GCA_038330415.1 Actinomycetales bacterium
TTGGTGCCAGAGCGACCAGCGCGGGGACCAGGTCACGGCACATCGCGACGTTCGCGGCGGCCAGGTCCAAGCGGGTCTGACCCGGCTTCTGCTTCGCGCCGGCCGTGATCACCACGACGTCGGCGTCACCGCACACCGCAAGGTCATCGCTTCCGGTGATCTCAGCCATCGGGGTGAACTGCATCCCGTGGTTCAGGTCGAGCACCTCGGCCCGCACCTTGTCAGCATTGAGGTCAAACAACGCCAGCTGACGGCAGACACCGCGGATCTGCGCCGCGTAAGCGATCGCCGTTCCCACCGCGCCCGCACCGACCACCGCAACCTTGGACACGAAGCCCACTGTGTCACACCCTCAAAGGGCCGAGCCCGCCCACGCTCTTCGGATGCTCCACATCAGAGGACACCTCCACCGTGACCCCACCTCGGATCGAACTGCCAGACCAGCGCAGGACCCGCGGGCAGCACAAAGTGGGCGGCAGAGGGGTGCCGCGACGAGGCGCTGCTGAGCGCAGGAGCGTCGCACCACGCCGTCCCGCGCGTAGTCGTTTGTTATACACTCAGTGAGTGGCTCAACTGTTCGATCCCGAACTGCTCGACGAGCAGGACCCGTTCGAGGTCGACAGTCAGGCCGCGCACCTGTTCAAACACCCGCACCTCGGCCTGGAGGACGTCCTCGACGCCTGGTCCAGTGATCCGCTCTTCTACCCCGCCAAACCACCGGCGCACTGGCTCATGGTGGCCGAGGTAGGAGGCAAAGTCCTCGTCGTGCCGATCGCACCCTCGCGCTCCGGGGACCTCGCCAGGTGCAGACCGATCGGCTGCTACGAGGCATCTTCGGGCCTCGCCACCACCTACCGGAGGGACCGCAATGAGCACTGACCCGATGACTCCTGACCAGGAGTACGACTTCTACGCCCAGCCGGCCAACCAAGCACCGCAGGGCCCGCCCCAGCGGCGCTCGAAAAGGCTCACCGCACCGATCCCGGTCCGGTTTCCACCCGAAGTCCTCGACGAGGTCAAGCGTCGCGCCGAGGCCGACGACCGATCCGTGTCGGCATGGATCCGACGCGCCGTCGAACACGAACTCAGCAAGCCAGCCTGAACATCGACACCACTGCATAGGCAGGCGATACGCGGCTGACACGTGCGCGGGGCATGCCCTTTTGGCAAGTCCCTGAGCGTCCTCTCGACTCGGTCTGTCTAACCGAGCCCCAGAGGTCGACGCATGGAGGTATCCATGCCCACTGCGCCGCGGGCCGCACTCGCCAGGCGCGCGAGCACCAGCGCCTCTGATGCTCCCATCCCGCAGGCGACAAGCGAGAGTTCGGGTTCCTCGACCCAACGAGCGAAGTCGCTTGCGCCATCCGGGCTGGGCACCGGGCTGTCGGCCGACTCGCGCCACTCGATGACGAGATCCCGAACCCACCCTTGAGCCTTTCCGCGCGGCTCCAGCCGCAGGGACAACGGGTGCGCGACGACGATCTCCCGCCCACAGGCGTCAATGGCCAGCCCAGGGCTGACTACTACCCGCCCTCTCGACACCGTGACTTCCAGCCCGGAAACCGTGCCGTAGCCGTGGAGACGGTTGTGCAGATACCGCATCCCCCGGTGGTACTCCTGCTCGACGGCCAGGTCTGCGGCGGTCAGCATCATCCCGTTGAAGAAGTTCACACGACGAGGGGGGTCGGCCATGCTGCAGTATTCACCCGGCGTCCTGTCGCTTTGCCACAGACGCGGCGGTATGCAGCAGGGTTTGGCGCAGGCAGCCCCTGGCCGCGGCAGACGCGCCTGCAGGAGGAGTGCCTACCTGAGCCGATCCGCGACCTGACCCTCCCTTGGGGGACAATCCGCCCATGCGATCGTCAGCGGCCAGGCTCGTTCGACGGGAACGCCATGTCGCTTGACGCAGACGGCCTCTGGCGCCGCTACTTGGCCGCTTGTCTGATCGTCGCCCCCGTCGGAGGTTGGGCGTTGTTGGCTTTGACCGCCTGGGTCAACGCGCGGAGCTGGATCGGGATCTTGTATACGGCGTTCTGCTATCTGTGCGCGGTTGCCGTGGTCCAGATCATCCGGCACCTCGCCCAACGGCCTTACCGACGCCGCCAGTGGCTCCTGGTTCCGTGACGTCGGCCCTTACGGCCATCGGACCGGGCCGTAGCCCCGTTCACGGCGCTCATGTCTGACTCCGCTCAGGAGGAGACCCATCCAGAGCCTCAGCAGTGCTGCATCGCAGCGGCCCGAGGAACCATCACGCGGCCCTATGACGCAGTAGCCACGTTGCGACGCGTCGTCTGCAGCAGATATTCGGCTACCAGCTCAGGCTGCGCCAAGGGCAGCAAGTGCCCACCCGGGATCACGTCGGCCTCGACGCCGAGCCGGTCACGAGCCACCTTGCGCTGCAGGCCGACCGGGAAGAAGCGGTCGTCAGCGCCGACGAGGACACGAATCTTCACCGGAGGCCAGGCCCTGAAGTCACACACTGACTCAAAGGCGATGTCCGCCTCGGGCCGCTGATGCGCCTCGCCCTCAGCCACGATCTCGGCGTCCACGTCGTGCAGGAAGTACGACGCCAGATCGAAGGGGCCGTAGCCCCCCACCCGGGCCGCCTCGGCCTGGGCCTCGATCGCGCCCGTGTGGGCCCACCAGTCGCGAGCCAACTCGCCAACGTCCGGGATCATCGCGTTAACCAGCACCAGCTCGCGGACGGACACCCGCTCGCAGACAAGCGGCGCGGTGAAACCTCCCAGCGACCCTGCGACCAGGACGGCTTCGGAACGTGAACCGATCGCGTCGACCACCAAGTCGGCGTATTGGGGCAGACCGGCAGTTTCGTCGTCGCCGGGCAGATCAACCGCGATCGCTTCGTGGCCGGCCTCGACCAGCAGCGGAGTCACCCGACTCCATACCCACGGCGACCCCCCGGCTCCAGGAATGAAAATGAAGGTAGACACACCCGACAGTAACCAGGCGTGGCGCGAGGCGGCCTCTCGCGGCCGTAGTGACGCAGGTGCGGCCTTCCGCTCGGCAGGGCCCTTACGGGACAAGCGAGAGTGGCCGCGACGCCGAAGGCCACGGCCAGCCCGTACAGCTGGTTGCCGAGCCGGCTATCCGGCGAGAGCGCTTGCACCAGGTACCACAGCCCCCACCCCCCAAGGGTGTCAGCGGCACCGACAAGGGCCAACCCGCCCCCTACCGCCTGGTAGCGCAGCGCGATCAGGATCACGAGGCAGAGAACGACGAAAGGGCACAACGAGTGTCAGCAAAGTCCAATCCTTTTGCCCCACAGAGGCATTCGCGTGTCACGATTCGCTACACCCGCCCACCAGTCGGCTGACAGGTAGCCGCGGCAGGGCGGCCCAGTCGGCCGTGGCGACTTGCGTCTAACCGCGGGGTGCCGGAGCGACCGACGACGATCGAGGCGGGTGGTGGACGGAACCGCGCTCAGATCGGGTGCTGCCCCGGCCGGAGGTAGCCGATCTCGTAGGCGAGTATGACGGCCTGGACCCGGTCCCGGAGTTCGAGTTTGGCGAGGATGCTGGCAACGTGGGTCTTCACGGTCGCGTCACCGAGGAACAGCTCACCCGCGATCTCGGCGTTGGAGCGGCCCCTGGCCAGCAGGGCGAAGACCTCGAGCTCGCGTCCGCTGAGGCGCGCGAGCGCAATGGGTGTGTTTGGCGTTGGCGGGGGTGCCGCCACGAAACGCGCCACGAGGCGACGGGTCAGCGCGGGGGACAGCACCGCGTCACCGCGGGCGACCATGCGCACCGCGCCCACGAGCTGCTCCCGGGGCACGTCCTTGAGGAGGAAGCCGCTGGCCCCGGCCGACAGGGCGGCATACACCAGCTCGTCGAGATCGAACGTGGTGAGCATCAGCACCCGGCTTGGGGAGCCGGCGGCAACGAGTCTACGGGTGGCCTCGATCCCGTCCATCCGCGGCATCCGCACGTCCATGAGCACCACCTGTGGTGACAGCTCCGCGGTGAGTCGCAGGCACTCCTGCCCATTGCTGGCCTCGCCGACCACCTCGACGTGGTCTTCGAGGTCGAGGATCAGCCGGAAGCCGTCTCGGACGAGCTCCTGGTCGTCACACAGGAGAACGGTGATCGGTGTCGTGCTCACGTGCGGAGCCCGTCCCTGCCGTCGAGCGGCAGCCGCGCGACGAGGTCGAAACCGCCGGAGGGGTTCGGGCCGGCCTCGAGGGTTCCGCCGGCGGCGTGCACGCGCTCCCGGACACCCATCAGGCCGTGACCGGTCGACCCGGGTGAGGTGTTGACGGATCGGTCTGCCGATGGTGGCCCGTTGTGCACCTCGATGCGCAGGTCTGTCTGCTCGCGGGCCACGACGAGGTGGGTGACGGCATCGCCCGCGTGCTTGCGCACGTTGGTGAGCCCCTCCTGGGCGATCCGGTATGCCGCCAGCTCGATCCCGGAGGAGAGGCGACCCGTCGGGCGGATGTCGGCATCGAGGGACAGGCCGGATGCGCTCATCCCGGCGACCAGCTGGGGAAGGTCCGCGATCCCGCGGGCCGGGGTGAGATCCTCCGCGTCCTCGGTGTCCTCCTCGCTCCGCAGCACGTGCAGGAGCTGACGCATGTCGACCAAGGCCTCGCGCGCGCTGTCCCTGATGGCGCGCATGGGTTGAGCTGCCCGGGCCGGCTCCCTGGCCAGCGCGGCCTCGGCGGCATCCGCCTGCACGGCGATCACGGTGAGGCTGTGGGCGACGACGTCATGGAGCTCCCGGGCGATCCGGGTTCGCTCCTCCGCGACCGCGATCCGGGCCAGGTCATCGCGGTGCTGCTCGGCGCGGACCGCTTGGTTGCGCCACGAGCGGGTGCCCCGACCAAAGAGCCAGACACCACCGAAGACCAAGGTGTCGAACGCGTAGTCCGAGCCGTGGTCGAGCCACTCGCAGACGAACTGCCCCCCGAGGACCATGCCCAATCCGACCAGGGCGCCACCCTCGTCGCGTTCCGCCGCGACCGTGTAGGCGCTGACGAGGAAGACCACCAGCGACCAGAGCGTGTGGGAGGCGGCGCCGGCGAGCAGCGCCTGGGCCACCGCCAGTGCTGAGACGAGACCGGCCGCGGACAGAGGGAACCTCGTCCGCACCGCCATGACCAGGGTGCTCACGGCGGCGATCGGGATGGTGATCGCGAGGGGCTGCTCCTCGACCTGGCCGGTGACCAGCCCGCCGACGGCCAGGACGCACAGGCCTACGGCGAGCACGACGTCCGTGACTGGAAGTCGGCCGAGTGCGCGCGGCAACAGCAGGCGAGCCATACCCCGATGCTAGGACCGCCTCGCCCGCTCGCGGGTCCCCTTCCAGGGGGATCGATCTCGGCCTCCATGCGGAGGAGGATCACCAGTGGGGGCGAGGCGCTGGTGGGCCAGCAGGGCGCAGTGTCTCTGGCATGGATACATCAACACGTACACGCGTCGCAGCGGTCGGCCTGGTGGTCGGTGCGCTGCTCTTTTCTCTCGGCGACCTGCTGCGCCGAATCGTCGTGCCTGCTGGCACTGCTTCCGCCACGGCCATCGCGGAAGCCGTCGACCAGCATGCCCTTGCCTGGTCCCTCGCGGCGCTCTTCAGTGTGGCGGCGGCGTTCTGCCTCATCCCAGGCATGGTCGCTCTCATCGACACGGCCTCGGGCCGAGGATCCCGGGTCACGAGAGTCGGGGCGCTACTGGTCGGTGTGGGGGCGATCGCGTCGGTCGGTCACGCCGTGGCGTTCTACTCGCCCTACGCGCTGTACGGCCGGGCTGGCACGCCCGGACCGCAGGTGGACGCGCTGGACCGGGCCTCGGAGTCGTACCCGCTTCTGGTCCTGTTGATCGTACTGTTCATGCTCGGCATGGTCATCGGCCCGATCGTGCTCTTCCTGGGTCTGCGGCGGGCACGGCGGGTGCCGATCTGGGCGGTGATCGCCGCTGTCGTCTTCGTTGGTGCAGGAAGCACCGGAGGTGTCGGGGCGGGAGTAGTCGGCCTGCTCGCCGCCCTGGCGGCATTTGTCGCTGCCGCACGCTCGATGACGCTTCCGCAGTCGGGCTCACGGGATGAACTCGTCTCCGAGATTCCAGTCGACCACGTCGGGTGAGCCCGATCCGCCCGCGCGGCGCCGGACCAGGACATCACCTGCGCTGCAGGCCAAGGAGATCCTGGCGTCGGTGCGGCCACGCGACTCCGTCGGCAAGACGCGGAAACGGCTCGCGCTCGAGCAGCTCGCCGAGATGGTCGCGGTCGAGAAGAAGATGAAGGCCTACAGCAAAGCACTCAAGGCGCTGGGAACCGCAAGGCGAACCACGTCATCCACATCGCCGCGGCCTGCCAGATCCGCCTCGACGGCCCCGGCCGGGCCTACAACCAGCGCAAGCTCGCCGCTGGCAAGACCCGGCATTGAAAGCCATCCGCTGCCTCAAGAGGCGCATCTCCGACGCCCTGTGCCGACAACTCCGAGCCGACGCCCACACGACCTCGGCAGCCGACGCGAACGCGGGTCCGGGAGGGCACCGCGGGGCGTCTCATGTATCCAGCGCAGCCGGCTCACACCCGCACAAGCGAAAGATCACCACCGCCAAACCCCTCGAGCCCGCCTCATGACAACAGAGGGGAGCCGAGGTGACGCATTTGGCGACGGGCTGATACCAGTTTGGTACCATCGGGGATGGCCATGACGCTGCGACTGACCGATGAGGACGAGCAGGCTCTCGCTCTGCTTGCTGAGGCCCAGGGCATCAGCAAGCAGGAGGCGACCGTGCGCGCGATTCGCGACGCGGCCGCTCGTCGTGTCCACGAGGGCCGGGTGAGCGAGCTCTCCGCCGCGGCCCGTGATCGCTACGCCGACGTCCTCGAGCGCCTCGGCCGGTGACGATCTACCTCTCGCTCGAGGACCTGCTGACCCTGGCCAGCGATCTCGGCGTGGGACCGGTGCGGGACATCGGCCTGCTCGACGCCGCGGCTCATCGGCCGAAGGTCGAGCTCCATGGAGAGCAGGCCTACCCCGACCTGGACACCAAGGCGGCTGTACTGCTCGAGTCGATCGTGCGCAACCACGCACTGGTCGACGGCAACAAGCGCCTCGGGTGGCTGGCCACGGTCGTGTTCTACGGGCTGAACGACGTCACGCTCGACGCGTCCGACGACGACGCGTACGAGCTCGTCATGGCCGTCGCCCGCAGCGAACCCTTGGTCGAGAACATCGCAGCCGCTCTCAAGGCGTGGCACTGACCTTCGCGCACCCGGCGATGACGGGGTCATACGCCGGCGACGTAGGCGGTCAGGAAGTGCACCGCGTGGCGGTCCAGGTTGCCGCGGGCGCGGTCGTAGTGCTCGGTGGTTCTGGGGTCGGCGTGCCGGGTGAGGATCTGTGCGTCGCGAAGTGGCACCCCGGCATCGACCGCGTTGGTGATCGCGGCGTGGCGGGGCGAGTGCGTGCTGATGTGCCGCGGGATGCCGGCCGCCTTCGCGATCTTGGTGACCATCCGGTACGCGTCGCGCCGGTCGATCGGGTGGCCGCTCATCGGCCGCAGGATCAGCGGGCCTTCGGTGCGCTCCCCGCGGCAGGCCTCCAGCACTCGCAGGACCGGGACGGTGACCGGGATGGTCGCGGGCTTGTTGCCCTTGCCGACCAGCCGCAGGATGCGGTGCCCGCGCAGGGTGTCGGCGTAGTCCTCGATCCGCACCGCCGCAGCCTCCGACGCGCGCAACGCGTTGATGCCGAGCAGGGGTGGGCAAGTGCTCTGTGGTGGAAGGACGCCCTGCGCTCGACGTGACCCGATCCGGGTTGCCGGCGGGCCACCTGCCCGCGGCCGCTGCGCCCACGACCCCAGGGAGTCGGGCGGCGGCTCGAGGGGTGGGCACTGGCAGGTGGGCTGATCGGGTGGTCAGTCCCAGAGGGCCAGCTCGGCATCGCGAGGTGCCCAGGTCAGCTCGGACGCGACGTCGAAGACCATGACTGCCCGCTCCTGCGGCGTCCAGGGCCGCCATCCCGGAGCTCCGTCGCGCCCGAAGGCGGCCCAGGCCCGGTGCATCTCGTCGGCGAGGTGCTGCGGAGCGGTCTCCCCGACCATGGACGTTCCCTCGTGGAGAGTGTCGAAGACGAACGGGAGCTCGAGGGCGTGGCAGGCCCCGAGACCCAGAACGGGCGTGGGCCAACCGAACTCGTAGGCATGGACCGTGCCACCAGCGGCGTGGTGGGCGGCGGCCAGTCGTGCCGATGGTGCCCGGAACGCAGCGTCGGTGAGGATGGCGCAGGCGATGTCCCCCGGGGAGGCACCCGGACGGTTGGCGGCATATGTCTCGACGGCCCGCGGCGGCCAGCCGTAGCGTGCGGCCAAGAACGGCAGCGCCTGCGACGTCACCGTGGCGGCGACGCCGGTGGGCACGAGGAAGAGCCGGAACTCCTCGCGGGTCGTGCCGATCAGCAGTGGCATGGAGGCGGAGGACCCCTGCGAGATGCGCCTCAGCGGGACGTCGGGGACGAGTTCGCCGTCGATGACGGGGAACAGGGTCATGATGCCCAGCCCGCCGCTGAGAACGCTGGCGCCCCACCGCCGCGGGTCGGGGTCACCCTGGATGGCCAGGGCCACGGCCGACTGTGCCGCAGCGACCACCTCGGGGTCGAGGGCGGCGAAGGCGTCGGCTGTCGCCGGCACGCCGAGGTGGGCTGCGACCTCGGCGCTCACCCTGCGGGCGTCCTCCAACGTGCAGACGGCCGTGGCCCCTCCGCTCTGGATGACGGCGCGGTGAAAGAGGCCTTCGGCTGCGGGACAGGCCATCAGCGTCGCGACACTCATCCCGCCGGCGGACTCGCCGAACAGGGTGACGTCGTCGGCATCGCCGCCGAAGGCGGCCGCGTTGTCACGAACCCACTCCAGGGCCGCGATCTGGTCGCGCAGGCCGAGGTTGGTGGGGGCGCCGTCGAGGACGGCGAACCCGGGGACGCCCAGCCGGTAGTTGACCGACACGACCACGATGCCGTCGCGGGCGAACGCCGACCCGTCGTAGATGGGCACGGAGTTCGCTCCCCGGACGAAGGCGCCCCCGGGGAGCCAGACCATGACCGGCCTGCTGCTCCCCTCGGCCGGGGCCCACACGCTGACGTTCAGGTAGTCGGCACCGGGCGACACCGAGCTGGGGAGCACGGTGTCCATCGGCGGCGGGTACGCCGTCTGAGCCGCGGTGGGCCCGGGCGCGGTCGCGTCTCGCTCGCCGTCCCACGGCGCCACCCGCTGCGGGAGGCGGTACCGGTTCCTACCGATAGCGGGCCCGGCGTAGGGGATGCCGAGGAATGAGTTGACCCCCTCGCGGCTCGAGCCGCGCACGAGGCCACCGGTGACACGCACGACGGGATCCATGGTCCCATCCAACCAGCCCATGCGGGTCCGCTGGCGGGCACCAGTGGCCGCCCGTGGCCGACGTCTGAGAGCAAGCGCGCGGCGACAGGCGGCGTTGAGACGCACCGCTGTGACGTACCGATCAGGCGGTGGCAGCCTCGATCCGGCCATTCCGCGGCGCGCGAGTTTGCCCTTCACCAGCGTTTCGATTCCACTGCCCCGGTTGTGGCTCATGAGCCCGAACTGATTGAGCCGAGCGACTGACGATCCGGCGGCCGATAGACGCACTGCCTCGAACACTTGCCGTGGGAGCGGGTCGCGCATGAGTCTGGTCATAGACAGCGCCCAAGGCGTTGCCTCCACCACTGAAAGGCAACCGCGATGATCAACTATGAACTGGACGGAAAGGTCGCTGTAGTCACTGGGGGCGCCTCTGGTATCGGGCTCGCCTGTGCCCACACGATGGCCCGGTCCGGCGCCGACATCAGCATCTGGGATATCGACAAGGAGGCCCTGAGCGACGCTCTCTCGAGCCTCGGTCAGTACGGTCACCGCGCCCATAGCGCCGTCGTCGACGTCGCAGAGAGCGCACGCGTGGACGCAGCGATGGAGGACGTGGTCGCCAATCTGGGCCGGGTGGACATCGCAGTGTGCAACGCCGGCATCGGTGGCGAGGCGAACACGAGCGGCGACTACTCCGACGAGGGTTGGCAGCAGGTCATCGGGATCAACCTGAATGGCGTCTTCTACACCCAGCGAGCTGCCATCCGGGCGATGAAGGCAACCGGGGGCGGGTCGATCATCAACATGGCGTCGATCCTGGGCCAGGTCGGCTTCGCGACAGCCAGCGCCTACACGGCTGCCAAACACGGGGTCGTGGGCCTCACCAAGGCAGCAGCGTGGGAACACGCCGCTGACGGGGTACGGGTGAATGCCGTTGGGCCGGGCTTCATCATGACTCCCCTGCTCAGCAAGAATCTCGACCAGCCCACCCAGGACTTCCTTGGCACCCAACACGCCCTGCAGCGACTCGGCACACCCGAAGAGGTTGCCGAACTGGTGACCTGGCTGGCCAGCGACGGTTCGTCCTTCGCCACCGGCACGTACTACGCCATTGACGGTGGCTACCTGGCGAGGTGACTGCGCTTCCACAGTTAGCCGAACCTTGGATGCGTAACGTAACGTCCGCAACCGCCGCGGTCAGGATGGTCGGCCGGCGGGGGTGAGACGCACCTCCGGGTGGGCCCTCAGGCTCACGGGATGCCATGCGCCCGGCCGGGGGTGCACGATGGGACTCGTGCACGGTGGTCGCACTTTTGCGCTGGTGGTCGCGCATCCCGACGATGATGCCTTCTCCTGGGCGGGTACCGTCGCGCTGCATGCCGCCGAAGCCGATTTTCGCTTCGTGCTGGTCCACGCCACTGATGGTGAGGCGGGTGAGATCGCTGCGGGATTCCCTGCGACCCGAGAAACGCTGGGTCAGATTCGGCGTGCCGAGTGT
Source organism: Actinomycetales bacterium (assembly GCA_038330415.1). Taxonomy (GTDB): domain Bacteria; phylum Actinomycetota; class Actinomycetes; order Actinomycetales; family Dermatophilaceae; genus Fodinibacter. Next base: position 10,834 of record JBBQNZ010000071.1, read on the forward strand.
CAGGCCGCGTGGCGAGCAGTCGGTCGCGAGCCCGACCGCCACGACTGGCTCGGCTACCCGGACGGCTCGTTGGCGTCCGTGCCGGTCGACGAGCTCGCCGATCGCATCGCTGCGGTCTTCGAAGAGGAAGCCCCCGACGTGGTCGCGACCTTCGGTCCGGACGGCATCACCGGCCACCCCGACCACATCGCGGTCGGAATGGCGACTGATACAGCCTTCGCACGGTTGGCAGGCACCGCCAGACCCGGCTTCCGCCGGTTGCTCCACCACGTGCTGCCCGAGACCGTCTTCGACCGCTGGCAAGAGCAACGTCGCTCGCTCGACCTTCCCGTGTTCGAGCCCGGCCGGGTCTACCACGGCCGCGGTGTCCCGGACGCCGAGATCGGCCTGGTCGTCGACTGCGGCGAAGTAGCGCCCCGCATCGTGGCCGGCATCTTGGAGCACCGCAGCCAGTTACACGTCATGGTGGACACGCCCGTCAACCACCATCGCCTCGAACGCATCGTCCGCCGCGAATGGGCATCCGTGGCCTGGCCCGCACCGACACCCTCAGATCCGATGCTCACAGACGTCTTCGACCGACTCCCATCCGGCGACCGCTAACCAACACGCGGCGAAGTGACCTCCCATCGCGCGACGTGGCGACGCTCAGGCGGTTCTTGCGATGGCCCAGAACAGGTCGTGCGGATTAGGAGGGCCAGTTCCTCCGCCCCGGCGTCGGTCCGGCGCTTCCCCGGGCCAGCGCGGAAGGTGTCGCGCACCAGACATCGCCGTCACACGACGGTGAGACGCACCTCGAAGCCTGGATTGAGTAGGGCAGACCTCGATGGCACTGCCGCGGTGACCGTGGGCCCACAGTAGAGGCCAAGCACCTCCTAAAGACGCTAAGATCTCGTCCTGTTAGCACGATTAAGCGGAGGGTTGGAGGGTTCGGTGCGCTCGTTCGCTGGCGTGGACCAGTTGCTCGCATCCGTCCCGGGGCCGCTTGTGATGCGGTTGAGCAGGGTCGATACCGGTCGGGGCCGCGAGCAGCTCTACCGTGACCAGCTGCCACAGCTCTTGACGGAGCTGGCAGCGCGCGCTCGGGTAGCAAGTATCACGGCATCCTCCGCTCTTGAAGGTGTAGTGGTCGCCGACCAGGCTCGGGCTCGACAGATCATCGAGGGCAGGGTGGCTTTGCTGCGAAACCGCAGCGAGCAGGAGTTCGCTGGATACCGCGCCGCGTTGGACTACCTCGTCACCCAGGACTGGCGACCGTTGAACGTCGGCCTCCTGCTACATGTGCACCGTCTGTTGTGGGGCCAGACCAAGGCCGAAGGGGGCTCGTTCAAGGGTGACGACAACCTGGTCGTGGACCGCTCACCTGACGGCGCCACCGAGATTCGCTTCGTTCCGGTCCCCGCGAGGCTCACGCCGCAGTACACCAAGGAACTCGTCGACGAGTTCAACGAAGCAATCAGCCGAGGTGAGCAACATCCGATTCTGCTCATCGGACTCTTCGTCTTGGACCTGCTCACAATTCACCCGTTCTCAGACGGGAACGGTCGCGTCGTGCGCGCCCTCACCAACGCGCTGCTTGCGGACGCTGCGTACAACGTGGGCAAGTACGTCTCCCTTGAACAGATCATTGCGAACACCGCCGACGAGTACTACGAGGCGCTCTTGGCTTCCACGCACGGATGGCACGAGCGGGCCCACGACCCGTGGCCGTGGCTGAACTACTTCGTCTCGACATTGACGACGGCATACGACACCTTCGACAGGCGTGCGTCGTCGGACCGCTCGACCGGCACCAAGCAGCAACGGGTCCGCGACTACGTCGTGAACCATGCATCCGACATCTTCAGGTTCAGCGACATCCGCGTGGCGCTCCCCGGAATCAGCGACCCCACCATCAGGCTCGCGCTGGAGTCCCTGAAGCAGGAAGGTCAGATCACGCCCGACGGCACCGGCCGTTCGGCCGTCTGGCGGAAGTCAGCGGCCGGGTAAGTTCACCCCACTGACGCGAGTTCCAGCTCGACGACAACCAGGTGAGCTCCTGGCGCCGACTCGGTGCCAGGGCAACGCGCTCAGACGCCGGCGACGTAGGTCGTGAGGAAGTGCACGGCGTGCCGGTCGAGGTGGCCCCGGGCGCGGTCGTAGTGCTCGGTGGTGGTTGGGTCGGCGTGGCGGGCGAGGATCTGCGCGTCGCGCCCCGGCACCCCGGCATCCAACGCGTTGGTGATCGCCGCGTGCCGCAGTGAGTGCGGGCTGATGTGCCGCGGGATGCCAGCCGCCTTCGCGATCTTGGTGACCATCCGGTAGGCGTCCCGCCGGTCGATGGGGCTGCCGGACAGTGGCCGCAGGATCAACGGCCCATCGGTGCGCTCCCCGCGGCAGGCCTCCAGGACCCACGCACCCCGTTCATCATCGACACCCCGGACGAGTCCATCAGGCCGCGCTCGCCCAAGCAGCGGATGTACAGCCCGACATGAGCCCGCTGGACACCCACCGGCGGGTCCAGCCCGTTGCGTTCGCACCAGGCGAACCACTCCCGCAGCTGGAACGAATACAAGTGGTGGGTTCGCGCGGAGTAGCGGGCCAGGACCGAGACCGCCGCGAGCTGGGCGGACGACATGGTGGCCAGCTGGAACGGCAGCAGCGTCGTCGGAGTGGACATGGAATCACCTCACGCGGCGACCGTGGCATTCGGCCCGGGCGCCGCTCGCCGCCAACGCGGCCAGGCAATCGGACCACCCGACGCCAGACCCGAGCCCCATTTCGCGGTAGGCCCGGCAAGGCAGCACAGAGGGCGGTCGGCTAGCGGCGAAGTGGGGCAGGCAACAGCGCGTGCCGATGACCGTGCGCAGGGTTCCGGGACTTCGTAGTGTCGTGCCGTGTTCAACATCGGGCAGCGGGGCGCGGCCGGCCGAGCCGGCGTCGTTCTGTCGACGCTGCTCCTCGCCAGCGGCTGCAGCGTGGTAGGCGGGTCATCCACCGAGCTGCGTCCGGTCGCCACCAACCCCTACGGCCTCGGGCACGTTGACGACGGCGAGGAGACCCTGCTCGTGGGTACCGCCCCGTGGTGTGTGTCCAATGGGCCAGTGCGCCTGCTGGAGTTGGCCTGGGAGGACGACGGCGGCGTCGACATCGCGGACTTCGCCGTCGTGAACCAGCCGGCGTCCGCAGACCGCATCGGCAGTGACCGAGGCGAGCTGTCCGCGGTGGGACTGTCGGGGGCCGACCGGGAAGTGACAACCCCGTGCACGGCCGAACCCGAGGACGGCCCGGAGATGACCACGTACCTCGTCCTGGCGCTTCGGACCACGGACCCAACCCACGTCACCCATGGGAAGCGTCTGGTCGCTCGATGGGAGGACGATGACGGTGGGACGGGTCAAGCGGTCGACGACCTCAGCATCGCGTTCTGCCCCCGAGGGTCACCGACATGCGACGACGACAGCCTGGTCGACGAATGACCGCCCACCCATGCTCACACCGTTGGTGCAGACGTGGCCGAGGCAACGCCGGGCCCGCGCCGACCTGGTCGCTCCCGGTGCCATATAGGTGGTGACTGCTCTTGCGACGTTGGTCGCCTGGCGGCGCTGAGACTGTAAGCGAGGTAGCCTCCACCAGTCGGGTCGACTCGGCGGTAACGCGAATAGGGGTTCCGCCCTCAAGGGTGGGAAGAAGGCCGTGAAGTAGACCTCCTAGATTCGGACCCGGCTGCTGCCCCTGCTCTTGCCGTCACGCGGCGCTCTGGCGCAGCCGGTTCCACGTTCAGCGTCCGCTTCTGGGGCGCGTGGCCTTCAGGCCTCAGATTGCGAGGAACCGCCGCCGGTCTCGACGCTGCGGATGATCTGGTCGCGAAGGCCTGCCGCTCGGCGAACTACGAACAGGGCTTCGGACCCGTCACGCATGTTGAGTCTTAGCCGCTTGCTGAGACCGCCGTCGAATGGGTGGAAGGTTCTGGGCGCGATATCGACGGACCCAATTTCGTTGAGAGCATGATCGAAGCCCTGCCCGCCGGTGGCCCTGTCGAACCCGTGGGGGGTGAAGGCGATTCGCCGCTCGGCGACACTGAGGTGTCCACCCACCGCTCGCCCGCCCTGCGTCATGTTCGCTCGGACACGCCAAGAATCAGCAACCATGACCCGATCTTCGGTCAGAACGAGTGCTCAGGCAAACTTGACGTGCGCCGCGGCGCGAGCCATCCGTCCCGCCAGAGGTCACGGGCTCAACCACCAGTCCAACTGAGCATCAGGGAAATTCGTCGCAGGTCGTCTCGCGGCGAATAGACGCATATCCCTCACTTGGAACGTCGGCTGCGCATGGCTGCAGCCAGTGGCACCGACATTCGCGCCGAGACGCCGGGTGGCCGGGTGGCCGGGTCAGCCAAGCAGGCGGGTGACCTCGGCCGAGGTGAAGAACGGCTCGAGATGCGCTCGCAGAAGCCGTTCCAGATCGCCGGCCTCGCGCAGCGCGCCCACGACCGGCGGGGCCGCCCTCACCAGGTCGGCGACGAGGGCCTCCCGGTCCAGGTCGAGCTGGTCGAGCAGCTCGGTGGGGGTGTACCCGCCGAAACGGTCGAAGAAGCCGTCGACGATCACCTCGGCGAGGTGTGCAGCGTGATCGGTGGCGAGGGCCGTGATCGCCAGTTCATGCAGGGCGTCGGCCACGTCGGAGATCTGCTCCGGCGTCGCGTGGCGGCTCAGACCGACCACCTGCTGCTGAGCCAGCAGGTCCCAGGAGTGCAGCCCCGCCAGACGGGTCGTGGGGTCGAGCAGCGTCTCGATGACGATCCGGTTAAGGCGACGGACGGCAAAGGCGCCGCCCCTGCCGATGGTGTCCCCGATCAGCCCCTCGAACTGCTTGTCCGCCGCGCCCATCATCCGGGAGGCGGCGGTGGTCCCCAACGACATCAGTGACCCCAGCCCGGGCACTTTGTCGGCCACGGCCTGGTTGGCGTGCACCACCTCGCCCACGATGCGGCCCATGAACCGCGATGCCGTGGTCCCCACCAGCGCGACGTCGGCCAACGACTCCCCCACCCGCTCGAGCACCGGATGAAGAGCCAAGACACTGTCCAGGAGCGCCTCGACCTGGTCGCGGTCGACAAGCTCCCCGACTGGGTACGGATCGACAGGGCCCTCGAGCACGATTGCCGTAACGAGCTCGAGGATGCCGCTGACCGCGGCGCTGGCGGGCACCGTCGCCAGCGCTCGGACCACGATTGACGTGACCGCCTCCCGATCGACGAGGTCCTCGATCTGGTGAAGCCCTCCAGCCGCCAAGAGGTCCTCGGCAAGAGCGGCAACGGTGGCCTCGAGCTGGTCTCCAGTCAACCGCTCGAGGTGGTAGGCCACCTGCGCGTCGAGCAGCTGCTGGGCCAAGGACTTGGCTTGCGACGTGGAGCGGGACACGTCGTCACGGTACTTCGAGGCGGCACCAGGGGCGCCGCGTCCGGGCGCTGCCGAACAGGCCCAAGTGATATTTGTCTGACCGGGAGAGCGTTCAGGCGTCGCCAAGCGACGAGGCCCCACTCTCAACAGCTGGGCTGCGCGCTGTGGTGGCACAGGCGGCTCGTGCGCTTGTGGTCCTGGATTCCAGCGCGTCGGCGAGTGGTTCTCGTCGCCACGGAGGCGGCCGGTCGTAGGGTGAGATCGTCCGTCCGGGCCCTCCGGGCGGGAGTCCACCGGAAGCGCTTGCCGCGCGTGCAACCAGCTAGGGCAATCGGCGCGACCGGGCGATCGAGGCATCAGATTTGGTCACTATCATCGCTCACGGCGGGGCACGAAGCCTCGCGCCGGAGAACACCCTCGCTGCCGCCCGCAAGGCGCATGCGCTTGGAGCGGACCTCTGGGAGACCGACGCCGCCATGACGGCCGACGGCTACGTCGTGCTCATGCACGACGACGCGATGATGCGCACGACGGACGTGGTCCAGAGGTTCCCGGACCGCGTCCCGGCCCCGTTCTCTCGCTACACGCTCGCCGAGGTCCGGACCCTCGACGCGGGCTCGTGGTTCGAGCGTGAGGACCCGTTCGGGCAGATCGCGGAGGGCGCCGTCACTGCCGCCGAGCTGGGTTCCTTCCCCGGCGAGAAGGTCCCCACCCTCGAGGAGGCCTTCGACCTCACCCTGGAGCTGAACTGGCGGATGAACCTCGAGCTGAAGGCTCAGCCGGCGCCCAACGACACGGTGGACCTGGTGGGCGCGGTCCTCGACGTGGTCCACAAGGTGGGCATCGGGCCGGAGCACCTGGTGTTCTCCTCGGCGAGGCACGAGTGGCTGAAGGCCCTGGCGGCTCGCCGGCCCGAGTTCGAGGTACAGGCCATCCTGGGGCTCTTCGCCCAGGACCCGATCGACTTCTCCGACCCGTTCTTCAGCTCGTTCAACCCCCGGATCACCCGGGTCACGGTCGATGAGCTACGAGAGGTCCTGGCCCGCGGGATCAAGATCTACCCGTACACCCCCAACGAGCCCGAAGAGATCGCCGAGCTCGTGGCGCTGGGTGTTACCGGAATCATTACCGACTTCCCCCAGCGAGGAGCCCCAGCATGACGTCACCAACAACCACCGGGGCCTACCGGATCTTGATCGTCAACTGCTACCCGCAGGCCAGCCGAGAGCAGTTCGACCACTCCGACGTCGGCCACCCGCACGAAATGTTCCTGAGGTTCCTTGCGAAAGAGGCGCCAAACGTGAGCACCGAGATCGTCTACATCGCGGACCCGGACTTCACTCTCCCGGGCGGCACCACGATCGAGGACTTCGACGCGTTCATTTGGACCGGCTCGGACCTCAGCCTCAACCATCCCGAGGACCCCCGGGTCGCGCCGCAGATTCGCTTCGCCACGGAGTTACTGGATGCGGGCAAGGCCTGCTGGGGTAGCTGCTGGGGGATCCAACTCGCATCGCTGGTGGCAGGCGGCGAGGTGGCGGTCAACCCACGGGGCCGCGAATGGGGAATCGCCCGGAACATCACCCTGACCGAGGACGCCGCGACAGCGCCGATGCACCATGGCAAACCCATCTCGTTCGATGCGTTCATCATGCATCTTGACGAGGTTGGCCGACTTCCGGACGGCATCCCTGCCTTGGCCACCAACGATCACACGCCTGTACAGGCCGCGATCATCGGAACCTTCTGGGCCACTCAGTACCACCCCGAGTACGACCTGCACGAGATGGGCCGCCTGATCGCCGCGAGGGCGGAACCACTTGTGCGTGAGGGCTTCTTTCCCGACGCGCACGCGGTTGCTCAGTACGCCACCCAGATGAAGGCCCTCGCAGCCGACCCCAGCTCGGCCGAGCTTCGTACCGAGCTCGGCGTGGGCGACGACCTCATAGACCCACAGATCCGCCAAGTCGAGCTGCGGAACTGGCTGCGATTCGTCGACTCACGCGCGGGATAGTCCGAGCCGGCACGGCAACGTGAGGCCCACCCACTGTGCAGAGCATGAGGTCGCGTGCCCTGTTCACCTGCTCGCCGTGGCAGCCATCAACGCCGTAATCACCGTCGCGCCTACGGCCCTGAAGGTGCTGGGCTGTGGTTGGTGACCGCGAGTGTGACCCCCGCAATGACTGGCTTCGTCCCCTGTTGCGACCTGTCCGCCCGTGGTCACTGGCCCCGGCCCGGTTGGAGGAGCTGGCCTGATCAGGAGCTTGACCACTCGGCGTTGGCGGCGCCGCCGCGGGGGTCAGTCGCCTTCCCAGTGATGCGGTCGGCGCAGGTGAGGCGGGATCGTCGTGATGGCATCGCCTTGGGCTGCGTTGAGTTGGGTCTGCGTGACGAAGAGGGCGTTGCGTACGTCAGCGCCGTGCAGGCGCGTGTGGCGTAGGTCCGCTCCGAGCAGGTCCGTCAGATGCAGCGTCGCCTGCCGGAGGTCGGCCCCGATGAGCACAGCTCCACGCAGGTCGCCGTGGTCGAGAGTCGCGCCGTGAAGATCGGCCCCGGCCAGGTCACCGTGCGCGCCCATTCGCGACGGAGTCGTACCCGGTGTGGGGGCCCGACCGCGCAGATGCTGACTGGCGCGGCCGAGGAGGAGACCTGCCTGGGTGCGCAAGGACTCCACGGGCTCGCTGGCCATGGTGTCGGCTGAGGCCTCAGCCAGGCTCTCGGCTGTCGCATCCAGAGCCGTCACCTGCTCTAGCAGCGTCCGGGGCAGCGGGTGCTCGACGAGCACCCTGAGGTAGTAGCGGATCTCCTGAATGAGCCGCAGGCTCTCAAAGGCGCCGAACATCGCGGATGCCTTGGCGGGATTGTCGCGCCTTGTGACGCCGCCAAAGATGTGCTGGGTGATCTGTTGACCTGCGCCGAAGCACTCGAACACCGCGCATCCTCTCCACCCGCGGGGCGCAAGCTCGGCGTGGATCACGCACTTGAAATCCGGTTGGAGGTTCGCGCAGGGGGTCCCCGCGGGTTTGGATTCAGCGAAGTCCACCGAGGCGGTGAAAGGAAGCGCGGTGCAACACAGTCCCGCACATCGGGAGCAGTCCGGGGTGAAGGCCCTGAGGTCGAGCACGCCATCACGCTAGCCGCAATGACGTGCTCTCTCACAGCCGTTTTCGAGGGGTCAGCAGGCGGCGTAGTGACGCTGGCTCGGGAGGGTGGCCGCTACGCCTCCGCCGACCAACTCGGCTAGCTCGCGCAGCCGGGCCCAGGTCCTGGAGGCGCGGGGAACTTCGGGCACGTCGGCTCGCGGCCGGGCCACGTAGTTGACCGTCACCGTTGACTCACGACCCAACCGGTCGATGCCGCGCACCCGGGCTGAGTAGCTGCCAGCCTTGTCGACCTGGACGAGCGGGGCCTGGGCCCGGTCGCTCACCGCGGCCGTCGAGCACCCCACGCGGGCGGGCGCGCGACGTCACAGGCTCCGTGCGCGCAGATCTCGAACGCCTCGTCCTTGCGCGCCCAGCCTCGCCGCACGAGCTGCCCGTGGATCTCGCAGCCCAGGCAGAGCCCGAGAGCCGACTCGAGCCACATCAGGGTGAGGCACACCAGACAGATCGACCGGGGCAGCCAGCCACGGATGCCGACGTTGGTGATGACCGTCATCGCGCCCGCCATCGCGAGCCCGAGCGTCCACGCGAAGCGCTTCGGCTTGGCCGACACCCAGTCCGGTGGCTGCCGCCGGGTCATCCACCCGGCCGCCAGACCCACCGGGCTGCGGGAGATCCCGGCGCCCACCCGGACGAGGAACTCGACGAAGAAGAACGAGGACGCGACCTGCAGACCCAGGTACCGATGCTCGAAGTAGGCGTAGGCGAACGCCACGGCTGCCAGAGCCATCGTGGTGCCAGCCGCTGCACGCACCTGGTGCTCATTGACCACGGACGCCCGGACCGCCGCACCGTCCCCGGCGCGGCCCCGTAGCACGTGGTCTGTAAACAGGTACCTCACCGTCGGTCTCCTCGCTCGCAGGGCTTCGCCACCGCCGGCATGCGTGGAACGGCGGTAAGACCGCTCAGATGCCTGGTCCTTCTCGCATGGAGGAGCGGCTCGCTGGGAGCCTTGATACCTGGCGGCCCGCAGATGCGTCGTTCTGATGGCCACCATGCGCGGTTGCGCCGGCCGCCTTGCCCGCTGCTCGGCCCCACGGTTCGAGCAGCACGGGTTGGTCGTCACGCGGCGATGTGAAGCGGGTCCTCGATAGGGCTGTTCGCGCATATCTCGGCGGAATCGACCCGCGCGCGGAGCGTTGTGGAACAGATCGATCTGAACTCGTCGCCGCTGTGAACTCAGGGCGGTTCGACGGGACGTAGTCGCGCCACGCGCACTCCCCATCGACGGCCCGGTCAGCTGTCGGCGCTGAGATGCGGGTTCTTCCAGTTGGCCCGGGGCATCTTGCCCGTGAACGCGGCTCCCTCAGCTGCCCCCGGTGCCCGCGATGATCGTTGGCACGATGACCGCAGCGAGGATTGCTGCGTTCAAGCTCTCGATGGCCCGCTTGATCGCCACCCCGACGGCGACCTCGCTCGATGCCTCTTCCACACGACGCTTGAGTTCCTTGGGAGACATTCCTTGGGACTCTTGCTCAAGCACCTTCTTGGCGACCCCCAGCCCCTGAAGGATCGCCAGCAACGTCGCGTCACTGCCCGAGGGTCGTCCGCCGACCAAGACGGCCCGCAGACGCTCTCGGACCTCGCGCTCCGGCACAGGATCCAA
>JBBQNZ010000072.1:0-20956 GCA_038330415.1 Actinomycetales bacterium
GGCCGGCCGCCCCCCCGGGGGCCGCCCCCCCCCCCCCCGGCGCCCCGGGCCGGCCCCCCCCCCGCGCCGAGGTGGGGGGGGGCGGCCCGCCGGGACTCCAGCGACTCGCGGCGGTGCGCGTTGGCGTGCAGCGCCACGTAGGTGTCCCCGAAGTGGGAGAGCAGGTCGTCGTCGAGCCGGCGCACCGCGCCGGGTGGGTAGCGGTAGTCCATGGCCGCGGTGACCGCCGCGCTGTCGACGTCGCGCAGCGTCGAGCCCAGCTCGTCGAGCGAGGCGATGCCGAGCTCGAGCAGCAGCCCGGAGATCCACTCGTAGTGCTCGGTGCGCGACCAGCCGGCGTTCGAGTAGCGCCCCGCGAGGAAGGTCGCGAGCTCCTGCGCGCTGATCCGCGGGTCGTGCTCGTCGCCGCTGTCGACGTCGCTGTCGCCCAGCCCGGCCTGCAGCCGGTCGCGGATCGCCTCGAACTCCTTGTCGGCGAGCTCGAGCAGCCCCGCCGCCAGAGTGAACCGCCGGTCGAGGTCGGGCACCTGCTCGGGCGGCACCGTGCCCTTGTAGCGGATGTCGTGCTCGAACTCCGCCCACGCGTGCTGCAGCACCGTGCGCAGCTGGATCGAGGCGCAGAACAACGGGTCGTATGCCGTGGGCGCGCCCGGCGCTCGCGACACCAGCAGGTGCCGGCTGGCGTAGCCGAAACGACCGGCGCGCGCGGTCTCCTCGCCGAGGTCGCGATCGTCGAGCACGGTGAACTGCTCGGCGAGCAGGCCGGCGACCGCGTCGATGTCTCGCTGCACGTAGGTGATCACCCGCACCCCGACCTGGTCGGTGACGGCCCGCAGCGGGTCGGCCGTGCTGTCGTCGGCCAGCACCCCACGGGCCTTGGCCGCGAACGACCCGATCGCCTTGGTGCGCCCGGTGACGCTGAGGTAGTTGATGCCGGCGTCGTCGATGGTGCCGGTCACCAGGGCCACGAACTCGTCGGTGGCGGGCAGCAGCCGCGGCCGCAGGGCCGTGTAGTCCGCCACGGCTCGGTCGACACGGCGCACGGACATGTGGCCACTGTCCCACGGGGCGGCCCCACGCCCCCGCACGGCGAGGTGTGGAACCCGCGATGGGCCGGCCGGGTGCGGCAGGCTGGACGCCTGACCAATGAAAGGGAGCGCACCATGGGAAAGGTCGTCTCGTCCGCGATGGTGTCGCTGGACGGCTTACATCGCCAAGTCCGACAACACGATCGGCCGGCTCTTCGACTCCCTGAACAACGGCGAGGTCGACGTGCCCACGGCCACCCCCGGCATGACCTTCCACATGACGCCCCAGTCGGCCGAGCACTGGCGCAGGTGGATGGGCTCGGTCGGGGCGATCGTCGTCGGCCGCGTGCTCTTCGAGGTCGCCGACGGCTGGGGCGGCCAGCACACGATGGGTGGCTGCGGGCACGATCGCCCGGCAGTGCCTCGAGCTCGGGCTGCTCGACGAGGTCGCGGTCGACCTGGTGCCGGTGGTCATGGGTGAGGGCAAGCCCTACTTCGGGGCGATGGGCATCACCGACGTCATGCTCGGCGACCCGACGACCGTCATCCGCGGCGACCGGGTCACCCACCTGGTGTTCCCGGTGCGCCAGGGTCAGTCGCCCGGCGGGCCGTCGAGCACTCTCGGCACGTAGTCGAGCAGCTGGGAGCGCCCGTCGAAGGTGCGGCTCTCGACGAGCTCGAGCGCGACGTCGGGATAGCCGTCGTAGACCCGCTCCTGACCGCTGGCCCCGGTGATCACCGGGAACATGACCAGACGGAACCGGTCGACCAGCCCCGCGGCGAGCAGCGACCGGCACAGCCGGATGCTGCCCAGGGTGCGGAGCGGGAGGTCACCGTCGCGCTTCATCGCGCGCACGGCCTCGACCGCATCGCCCGTCACGACACGGGAGTTCGGCCACACCGGAGGTTCGGTCAGGGTCGACGAGAAGATCACCTTCTGGAGGGCGTCCAGCCCGCCGAGGCTGTCCATCTCCTCGGCGCCGAAGTCACCCCCGCCACCCTCGGCCGCATCCGCCGACAGCTGCGCCATGACCCGGTAGGTCGTGGCGCCCATCAGCGTCAGGTAGCCGCCGTCGGGCTGGTCCTCCTCGAGCCAGGCGAGGTACTCGGGACCCTCCAGGCCCCACCAGCCCGGCCAGCCGTCGGCCGACGCGTACCCGTCGAGGGAGGTGATCAGGTCGACCATCAGCTCGGGCATGGCGTTCGTCCTCTCGTTGTCGCTGGGGCCGGCACCTGGCCATCCGCCCGCCCCCGGGCGACCCGGTCGCCGACCAGCCACCCCAACCATCGTGCCGCCGGACCGCATGCGGCGGTGCGTTCGGTGCGCGCCGATCCCGGGGTGAGTGACGACACCGTGCCGCGGCGCGGCATCGGCTCGATACTGGTGGGGTGAGGTGGCACGGAGAGCCGGAAGGGACCGTCGACACCGGCGCGGCCCTCCAATGTCACTCCAAGACAGGTCCAACGCTGCGCCGGGGGCGGCGGCAACGACCGCTGCGCCGGGTTCGCGCCGCCGCCGCGCTCGTGGTGCTGCCGGCGCTGCTCGCCGCCTGCGCCTCGGGCCCGGACGGCGCGGACCCGGGTGGCGAAACGCCGACCCGCACCCCCAGCGCGGGCCCGGTCTCGCACGAGTACCGGCCGGGCCTGGCTGCCTTCCCGCATCTCCCGGAGGGAGTCACCTCGGCCCCCGTGGTCGTCATGATCCCGGGTGGTGGCTGGCAGACCGCCGACCCGAGCGGGCTCGAGTCCCTGGCCGCCGCGTTCGCGAGCCGTGGCGTCGTGGCGATGCCGGTCGTCATCCGCGCGGGCGCCGACGGCGTGGTCTACCCGGTGCCGGTCGACGACGTCATCTGCGCCCTGGCCGACGGGGTCGCCACCGCCCGCGAGGCGGGCATCGAGCCCACCCGGGCCGTGCTGCTCGGGCACTCCTCGGGCGCTCACCTGTCCGCCGTCGCAACTCTCGACCCCGACAGCTACCCCCCGGACTGCGACGACCCGGTCGTCGCGCCGGACGCACTCGTCGGGCTGGCCGGCCCCTACGACATCCGCAACTTCTCGGATGCCGCGGCGAACCTCTTCGCCGACGACGCCACCGACGCGACCTGGGCCGGCGCGAACCCCGTGCTCCTCGCCGGGCGGCGGCCCGAGGTGCCGGTGCTCCTCCTGCACGGCGACGCCGACGAGCTGGTGGCACCGCAGTTCAGCACCGACTTCGCCGACGCACTGCGGGCCGGCGGGCACCAGGTGACCCTCGACGTCATCCCCGGCGTGAACCACGGCGAGGTCTACTCCGCGGCGGTGGCGGCCACCCCCGTCATCGACTGGCTGGCCGGGCTACCGAAGGACTGACCCCGAGGTCAGCGGGCGCGCACCATCACGTCGTGCTCGCCGGTGGTGCCCTCGATGTCGTGCTCGGCGCGGGTGAGCAGGTGGTCGGCCAGCCGGCGCAGCGCCCGGGCGACCGCGACCTCGTCGCCGATGTGCGCGACCTCGGCGTCATGACCGCCGCGCCGGCTGGTGCCGCGCGCGGTGAGCGCCTCGGGGCTGTCGGCGAGCAGCGCGACCGTGGCCGTGGTGTCGTCGCCCTGCTCGAAGATCGTGACCCGCACCGACCACTCGCGCAGCGTGCCCAGCTCGGGCCGGGCGACGACCTCCTCGGAGTGCACGGAGTCCGACTCGGTCACCCGCAGCACGGCGCCGGGGCCGGGGAACATCGTGCTGAGGTGCCCGTCGTCCCAGCGCACGACGTAGGGCGGTCCACCGTCGGCGCCGCGGGCCTCGAGCACCTCCCCCGCTCGGGTGGGGTGGTCGACCTGCTCGCCCGCCAGGATGATGTGGTCTCCAGGGCTCGCCCTCATGGCTGCTCCTCACACACGTCGTCACCGTGCCAGGGAGGTGCCGGGGCGGTGGCGGCGGCCCCGGGACCCGATCCTGATTCTCCTCCTCGCAGCGCCGCTGCACAGCCCTCGTCGGGTGGTGCGCGTCACTCCCGGGCGCCCTCGCCGGGCACGCGCGGGCCGGGCTAGTCTGCGGGCCGGACGTCGCGGTCGATGGATGCCGTGCCACCCCGTCCGCTGCCGAAGGAGGCCACCGAGCATGCGCCGACCGGACCGGACCGTGCTCGCCATCCCGGCCTTCGTCGGCGCCATGGCGGCCGAGATCCTCTGGCAGCGCCGCAACCCCGCGCCGGCCGGAACCACCCGCGCCGGGGACTACGAGCTGGCCGACACCATCGCCAGCCTGACCATGGGGGTCGGCAGCCTGGTCGCACCGTTCGTCTCCGCGCGGCTGCTCGACCCCGTCACCCCGGGCCGCGGCCGCTGGGCCAAGGTGCTGATGGGCGTCGCCGTCGGCGCCTCGGCCGCCACCACGCTCGCCGACGTGGCGCGGCGCCGCCGCGCGGAGGGTGCCCTGCCGGATGCCGGCGCGCTGCCGGCATCCGACCCGCGAGCCCCGCGCAGCGGCCCGGATGCCGTGCCGCACCTGCGCGACGCGCCGCTCGCCCGCCGCGTGACCGGTGCCACCGCGGTGGCCGCCGTCGCCTCCACCGCGCTCACCGTGGCGACGACGTGGTCGGCGCAGACGAGCGGCACCCGCCTGTTCGGCCTCACGAAGCGCGACCTCGGCACCGGCTTGGCCGCCAACGCGATCGCGATCCTGGGCTGGGACGCCATCTACTACTGGAACCACCGGTTCAACCACGAGAGCCGCTGGCTGTGGGCGATGCACGTGGTGCACCACAGCAGTGAGCGCTACAACCTCTCCACGGCGCTGCGCCAGCCGGTGGCCGAGGGCCTGACGATGAGCGTGCCCTACGGCCTGTTGGCGCTTGCCGGGGTGCGGCCGAGCGTCATCGAGAACGCCCGGGCGCTGAACCTGATCTACCAGTTCTGGATCCACACCGAGGCCGTGCAGTCGATCGGCTGGCTCGAGAACGTGCTCAACACGCCCTCGCACCACCGGGTGCACCACGGCGTGAACCGGCAGTACCTCGACCGCAACCACGGCAGCATCCTCATCCTCTGGGACCGGTTGTTCGGCACCTTCGAGCGCGAGGACGAGCGGGTCGTCTACGGCCTGACGACCAACATCGACACCTACAACCCGGTCACCATCGCCACCCACGAGTGGCGCGACATCAGCCGTGACGTCGCCGGCGCCGCGACCTGGCGGGAGCGGTGGTCGTTCCTGCTGCGCGGTCCCGGCTGGGCGTACGACCGCCGTGCGGAGATCCTCGGCGCCACCGACGCCAAGGCGGCCGTCGCCGCCTGACTCGCCTGTCGCGCATCGGCCGCGACATGAGCGGTGTCTCGTGCACCACGAAGCGGGTTTCGTGCCGTGACCACCGCAATAGCCTGAGCGCGAGGGCGACACCGGTCGTGCCTCGTCACCTGCGATGGAGCACCAGTGCAGATCCCCGAGAACGTGTTCGTGGTCACCGGCGGGGGGAACGGGATCGGCCGCGAGGTCGTCCTGGCGCTGCTCGCCCGTGGCGGCCGCGTCGCCGCCGTCGACGTGAGCCGGGCGGGCCTGGACGGAACGGCCGGCCTGGCCACCACGGCATCCACCGACCGCCTCAGCACCCACGTCGTCGACCTCACCGACCGGGCCGCCGTGGAGGGGCTTCCCGCTGCGGTGCACGAGGCCCACGGGCGCGTCGACGGTCTGGTCAACGTGGCCGGCATCATCCAGCCGTTCGTGACGTTCGCCGACCTCGACTACCCGCAGATGGAGAAGGTGCTCGCGGTCAACCTGTGGGGCGTCATCCACACCTGCAAGGCGTTCCTGCCCCACCTCGTGGCGCGGCCGGAGGCCTGCATCGTCAACGTCTCGAGCAT
This sequence comes from Actinomycetales bacterium, assembly GCA_038330415.1. Classification (GTDB taxonomy): domain Bacteria; phylum Actinomycetota; class Actinomycetes; order Actinomycetales; family Dermatophilaceae; genus Fodinibacter. The sequence continues at coordinate 5,867 of JBBQNZ010000072.1, forward strand.
GGGTGCGTTGGCGCCGGTCCCCGGCCAGACGATGTACGGCGCGAGCAAGGCTGCGGTCAAGCTGTTCACCGAGGGGCTGTACTCCGAGCTGCGCGCCACCAGCGTCGCCGTCACGGTGGTCTTCCCCGGAGGCGTCGACACCGGCATCGCCCAGAACTCGGGGGTGGCGACCCCGGGCATGGATGCCGCGCCGAGCGAGCTGGCGGCCAGCATGACCAGCGGTCCGGAGGCCGCCCGGCAGATCGTGCAGGGCATCGAGAAGGGCAGCTACCGCGTCGTCATCGGCAAGGACGCATGCAGTCTGGACCGGCTCTCGCGGTTCTCGCCTCAACGCGCCACCGACGTCATCGCGACGAAGATGGCCTCGCTCCTGGCCACGTGAGTGGGCACACTGGGCCGATGGCCAAGCCGTACACCGTCACCAGGACGACCACCATCGACGCACCGGTGCTGCGCATCCACGCGCTCGTCAGCGACTTCCACGAGTGGCAGCAGTGGTCGCCGTGGGAAGGGCTCGACCCGCAGATGCGGCGCACCTACACCGGGCCGGATGCCGGGGTCGGCGCCGCCTACGCCTGGGAGGGGAACCGCAGGGCCGGCAAGGGTGACATGACCGTCACCGGTGACGCCCCCGACCGCCTCGACGTGGCCCTGCACTTCGAGAAGCCGTTCAAACAGCACAACCAGTTCGCCTTCCTGCTCACCCCGGTCGACGAGACGACCTCGACGGTCGAGTGGCGGATGGACGGCGAGCTGAGCGGCGCCACGCGGCTGTTCTCCATCGTGAAGTCGATGGACTCCCTCATCGGGCCGGACTTCGAGAAGGGCCTGGCCCAGCTCAAGCGCGTTGCCGAATCCGGCTGACCCGCAGCGCCGTTCGGCCGTTGCCGCGGATGCCGTCAGGCGATCCAGGTACGGGTGGCGCCGAGCACCCGCTCGCCGTCGAGGTCGGCGAGCGACATGCCGACGAAGGCCGTCGCGCCGGCGGAGGTCTGCCACCGGAAGGCGTAGGACGTCGCGGTGGCGCAGGCCGCGATCGCCGCACCGGCCTCGGCCGCGCTCTGGGCGTTGTCGAACGCGCCCTGGGTGCGCGCGAGGTAGGCGGCGAACAGCTCGGCATACGGGTCGTCGCCGGCCGCCGGGCGCTGCACGTTGGCGACGAAGTCGGAGGCCACCGCGGCCGGCTCGATGACGCTGACCCAGACACCGAACCGCTCGGCGACCACGGCGAGTGACTGCATGAACCCCTCGACCGCGAACTTGGCACCGCAGTAGGCGTCGGCAAAGGGCTGCCCCACGGCGCCGCCGACGCTGGTCACCGTGACCACCCGGCCGTGCCCGCGCTCACGCATGCCGGGCAGCACGAGCTTGGTGAGCGCGACGACGCCGAGGTAGTTGACCTCGAGCTGGTCGCGCACGGTGTCCATCCCGAGCTGTTCGGCGGTGCCCACACAGCCGCGGCCGGCGTTGTTGACGAGCACGTCGATGCTGCCGTGGTCGCGCAGCACCTCCTCGACGCAGGCGGCTGCTCCAGCCGCGTCCGTGACGTCGAGGGTGCGCACGTCGAGCTCCACGCCGGCGGCCGCAGCGGCCGCGAGCAGTGCGGTGGCCCGTCCGGTGTCCCGCATCGTCGCCACCACGCTGAGCCCGGCGCGGGCCAGGTCGACGGCGGCCACCAGGCCCATCCCGCTCGAGGTGCCGGTGACGAGGGCGATGTCGGGCATGGCGGCCTGCCTTCTGGTCAGTGTGGGAGCGGGGTGGCGTCGGCTCACGCTACGCCCGGCCGCCCGGCCGCCCGGCCGCCCGGCCGCCCGGCGCGGTGGCTTCGCGCGGTTAGGCTCCCGGAGTGGGCCACCCCTCGTCACCCGAGCTCCTCACCCTGCACGCCGTGCGCGTGACCGGGATGACAGACGCCTTCGCGATCGCGCACCGCACCGGGCTCGCTCGCGAGGTGGTCGAGGACCTGCTGCTCGACGACGAGGCCCGCGGCTGGGTGCAGCGCGTCGCCTTCGCCGACCTCGCCGGGTGGTCGCTCACCGAGACCGGCCGGCTCGAGGGCGAGCGACGACTCGCCGACGAGCTCGACCGCACCGGTGCCCGCCCTGCGGTGGAGCGGGTCCACGACACCTTCACCCGGCTCAACGAGCGGTTCCTGCTCACCCTGACCGGCTGGCAGATCCGGCCGCAGCCGTGGGACCGGCTGGCGGCGAACGACCACGACGACCCGGTCTGGGACGGCCGGGTGCTCGACGAGCTGGCGTCCTACCGCCGCCGGCTCGGCCCCCTGTGCGCCGAACTCACCGCGGCCCTCGAACGGTTCGCCGGCTACGACGAGCGGTATGCCGCCGCACTCGCGCGCGCCGAGGCCGGCCAGCTGCGCTGGGTCGACGGGGTGGAGGTCGACTCGTGCCACACGGTGTGGATCCAGCTGCACGAGGACCTGCTGTCGACGTTGGGCATCAACCGGAGCACGATGGGCTGAACGAAGGGGGCGAGCTGCACCTGGTGCTCGTGCCGATCGTGCTCGGTCGCGGCCAGCGGCTGTAGGGCGGGCAGGAGGGGCTCGACGAGCGCTTCGAGGTGGACGTGCTGCCCGGCGGGTCCGGCGTCACCCACCTGCTGCTCAGCCGGCGTCGCGCTCGCTGACCTGCTCGCGCACCCGTCCGCCGACGGCAGAGAGCCAGGCCAGGAGCACCAGGCCGCCGAGGACCCCGGGAAGCAGGGGTCCGGCCCCGGGAACGACGTCGGGCACCGGCCAGGGGCCGACCACGTCGCCGAGCAGGGCCGCCGTGCCCGCGACGGCGGTGCCGGCCACCACGGCGCCGGGCACCTCGTGCGAGTGCCAGAGGGCGACCGTCGTGACGAGGAGGTGCACCCCGAGCACGAGCAGCGCGAGCGACCAGTCGGCCCGGAACCCGGCCACGCCGTCGCCCCCCGGCCAGAGCAGGCGGCCGGCCGCGGCCGCGAGGAGCACGGCATACCCGGCCCTGCTGACCAGGGCCGCATAGGCGCAGGAGTGGGCCCGTTCGTGCAGCACCCCGTAGAGGCCCCACCCGACGACCACCTCGAGGGCCGCGACGACGACGAAGCCGATACCGACGACCACCCGCGTGGCGGTGGTGCCGGCGGTGTCGAGCAGCGCGGTGGCCGGCAACGACAGCACGGTGACCGCGACGAGGGAGGCGGCGGCGATCGTGGCCGGCCGGCGGTCGGTGGCTGCTGGTCGGGCGGCGGCCCGGGCCGGCCGTGCGGCTCGCGTCACGGTGCCGGCCGGGCGGGTCGGGGAGGTCGTGGTCGTCATCCCGCCAGCGTGGCCGGGCCGGGTCGGCGCGGTCTGTCCGGAACGACCCTGAGTCGACCCCGAGCGCACCCCGGAACAGCCCGTCGCGGCCCACGTCGCGTTGGCTGGCATCAGCGCGCCGGCCGGGGTCCCGTTCGGGGCGGTCCGTCCCGAGGAGCCCCCGTGTCGTCCGTCACCACCGCGACCGGCGCCGCGTCCCCACTACCAGCGAGAAGTTCGCCAGATGGTCGAGCCGTGGGTCTGGTCAGGGGACCCCCTGCTGGTGGAGTATCCAGTCCATGTCTCCGCTGCGCATCGACCGCCGTTCCGCACTCAAGGGCCTCGCCGCCGGCACCGCGGCGCTCACCGTCCCCCGGGTGTTCGACCCCGCCGCGGCCGCCGCCCCGGCAGCCAAGGGCATCTTCGGCTACGGCGTCGCCAGCGGCGACCCCACCGGCACCTCCGTGGTGCTCTGGACCCGCGCCACGCCCCCGAACCGCCGCGGCCAGCCGGTGGCGACCCCCGGCAGCGGCCTGGGCAAGCCCCTCGAGGTGCGCTGGGAGGTGGCGCGCGACGAGGACTTCCGCCACGTGGTGGCCAAGGGCAAGGCGCGCACCTCGGCCCACAGTGACCACACCGTCAAGGTCGACGTCCGGGGTCTGAAGCCCTACACCCGTTACCACTACCGGTTCGAGAGCCGCGGCGAGCGGAGCCCGGTCGGGCACACCCGCACCGCCCCCGACGTGCGCGGCGAGGTGCACGCCCTGCGCTTCGCGCTGGTGAGCTGCAGCAACTACACCGGCGGCTACTTCACGGCTTACCGGGCCATCGCGCGGCGGGACGACCTCGACCTCGTGCTGCACGTGGGCGACTACATCTACGAGTACGGCAACGGCGCCGACCGCTACGGTCCCGATGCCCTGGTCGGGGTCCGTGACGGCAGGCCCGACACCGAGACCATCGACCTCGAGGGCTACCGGCTGCGGCACGCCCTGCACAAGGCCGACCCCGACGCGCAGGCGGCCCACCGGGCGCTGCCGTGGATCACGATCTTCGACGACCACGAGGTGGCGAACAACGCCTGGGCGAACGGTGCCGAGAACCACCAGGCCGACGAGGGTGCCTACGCGGCCCGGCGGGCGCAGGCGATGCAGGCCTACCTGGAGTGGATGCCGTTCCGCATGCCCGACCAGTCGGTGCCCCACCAGGGGACCCGCTTCTTCAAGCGGTTCACCTTCGGTGCGCTGGGCGACCTGTCGATCCTCGAGACCCGGCAGAACCGCAGCCAGCAGGTGACCGTGCCGGGCGTGCCCTTCGACGGGTTCGTGCCGGTCGGGCTCAACCCCGCCATCGACGGGGCTCTCGCCTCGCCGCTGCGACACCTGCCCGAGCCCGAGCAGCTGACCTGGCTCAAGGACGGTGTCGCGCAGCAGGGCAAGCCGTGGCACCTCCTCGGCAACCAGGTGATGATCGCGCCGGTGCTGTACCCGGGAGCGGCCCTGGGCGCTCCCGGCCTCACCTTCGTCAACGCCGACCAGTGGGACGGCTACTCGGCCGACCGGGGGGACCTGCTGGGTCACCTTGCGGCCCAGCCCGACTCGGCCGGCGACGTGGTGGTGCTCACCGGTGACATCCATGCGTCCTTCTCGTGCGAGATCCCGCTGTCCGCCACGCCGGGGTCGGCGGCGTACGACTCCGCGGCCGTCGAGTTCGTCTGCCCCTCGGTCACCAGCGACGGCTTCTTCGAGGTGCTCGGCGGCACGCCGCAGCTCGCCGGTCAGCCGACCGAGGTCGTCGTCGGGGCGACCCAGCAGGCCATCGGCGCCGCGCAGCTGCTCAACCCGTGGCTGAAGTACATCGATGGCGTCAGCCACGGCTTCGTCGTCATCGACGTCACCCCCGAGCGGGTGCAGGCCGACTACCACCACACCCCGGTGCCCACCAGTGCCGCGCCGGACCCGCGGGTCGACCCGACCGTCGTGCCCACCTACGCGCGCAGCCTGCAGACGCTGGCGGGCACCCACCGGCTCTCGGGTGCATCCGGGCCGGTGGGGCCACGCAGCGACCAGCCGGCCTCGATGGGTCGTCGTCACCACTGACGCCGCTGGCCCTGACCGCCTGCTACCGACCGCACCGCCCCTGCCGCTGCCGCGACGTAGAGCACTGCGAACGCGCACCACCAAACGCGTGACACCGGCGCCGCTGACCGCTGGAATGGGGCCATGCCCCAGAAGATGGCCCTGCGTGCCTACATCGACCAGCTGCGCACCGAGGGATACACGGTGCGCGACGACCACGGCGACGACCCGGTGCTCATCGCACCCGGTGGCAAGGCGGTCGAGACCTGGCGTGAGGACTATCCCTACGACGAGCTGATGACCCGCAACAGCTACGAGGTCGAGAAGTACCTGCTGCAGATCGAGCTGCTGAAGTTCCAGTACTGGACCATCGACACGGGGGCCAAGCACGTCGTCGTCTTCGAGGGCCGCGACGCCGCCGGCAAGGGCGGCACCATCAAGCGGTTCACCGAGCACCTCAACCCGCGGGCCCTGCGGGTCGTCGCCCTGACCAAGCCGACGTCGACCGAGAACGGGCAGTGGTACTTCCAGCGCTACATCAACCACCTCCCGACGGCCGGCGAGATCGTGCTGTTCGACCGCTCCTGGTACAACCGGGCCGGCGTGGAACGGGTGATGGGCTTCTGCACCGACGAGGAGTACTCGGTGTTCATCGGGCAGGCGCCGATGTTCGAGCGGATGCTCGTCGACTCGGGCACCACGGTGACCAAGCTGTGGTTCTCAGTGACCCAGGACGAGCAGCGAACCCGCTTCGCGATCCGGCAGATCGACCCGGTGCGGCGCTGGAAGCTGTCACCGATGGACCTCGAGAGCCTGGACCGGTGGTACGCCTACACCTCGGCGAAGGAGGCGATGTTCGAGCACACCGACAAGCGGTACGCCCCGTGGATCACGGTGAAGAGCAACGACAAGAAGCGGGCCCGCGTCAACGCGCTGCGGGCCTTCCTGCACCAGTTCGACTACGCCGACAAGGACCCCGAGGTCGTCTTCGCCCCGGACCCGAAGGTCGTCGGCCGCGCCAAGCACACCATCGGCGACTGACCCGGGGGCGCTCAGGCAGCGTTCTCGTCGGTCTGGTGGATACCGAAGGTGTTGCCCTCGGTGTCGACGAAGTAGCCCTGCCGCGCCATCCCGGGCAGCGCCACCTTCGGCAGGGCCACCTGTGTGCGCCACCTCGCGTTCGCACGGTGCGCGGTGCGCCGGCGCCGCGGCCGGCCGTCATCCGGCGGCCGACGGTCACCCGACACTGCACTGGCCGCGCCGGCGCCGCAGCTCGGTGACGAGCTCACCCTGGCGGCGTCGTGCCGAGCGTTCGCGCGGGCCGGCAGGCCCACGGCATCCGCGAAGCACGTCCTCGGTGGCCGCCAGGTCGGCGATGAGGTCTCGGATGGACGGTAGCTGGGTCGTTGCCATCTCCTTACCCTCGGGCGGCACCCTCGGTGTGGGCTCGGGTGCCGCTGTGAGGTCGCTGTCAGCGGGGCAGCGCGCGCGGGTCAGGGGTTGTCGACCGACGTGCGCTGCTTGGACTCGACGTAGTCGGCCAGGCGGCGGCCGGCATCCTCGCCGAAGAGGATCTCGGCGACCTCGGCGAGGCCCGGCGACCCGAGGATGTCGCGGTCGCTCACCACGAGGTCGATCTTGCTGCGCCGCCGCATGAAGTCGTCGAGGGTCACGACCATCTCGTGCTCGGCCGCGGTGTAGAGCTCCGCCCGCAGGTAGTCGGTGGAGCCCATGACGTCCTGGCCCATGGTGGGGTCGGCGCGCACCATCTCGAGCAGGTCGAAGGCGCGGCGGCCGTAGCGCCGCCAGAGCCGGTCGCTGAGCGGCTCGACCTCGGGGCGGGTGCGCAGTGCGTCGAGGCGCATCAGCCGGGCCTGGCGGTAGAACTCCTTGCGGGTGGCCTTGGCGGGCTCGCCGTACCAGTTGCGCAGGTCCTTCTCGAGCGGGATGCCGAGTGCCTCCACCTGCTCGGCGACCTCCTCGCCGACGTTCAGGCAGTCGGTGAGCTTGCCGCCGAAGACGGTGACCACGGCGCGCGCGATGTCGCGCTCGATCTCGTGCTTGCGGCTCAGCGAGGTCCAGTCGGCGTCGGTCTGGTCGCCGCCCTCGGCCTTGACCACGAGGGGGCGCACCCCGGAGCGCTCGGCGATGACGTCGTCGGCGGTCAGCGGCTCCGGCAGGTCGAGGCGGGCGTTGATCTGGCCGAGCAGGAAGTCGCGGTCCTCGTCGGTGACATGGGTGAACGGGGTGTCGATGCGGGTGTCGGTGGTGCCGATCACCGACCGGTGCCCCATCGGGATGACGTAGAACAGCCGCTGGGTGTCGTCGAAGAACGCGAGCACCCGGTCGTGCCGGGTGGTCGTGAGCCGAGGCACGATCAGGTGGATGCCCTTGGAGTAGACGATCCGGTGCTGGGTCTTCAGACCCCAGGAGGTGTTCAGCACGTCGACGAAGGGGCCGACGGCGTTGACGACGACCCGGGCCGACGTCGTGACCTCGTCGCCGGTGTCGGTGTCGCGCAGCCGGCACACCCACCGGTCGCCGACCCGCTCCGCCGAGACCAGCTCGACGTAGTTGGCGACAGCGGCGCCGGCCTCGACGGCCGAGCGCACGAACGAGAAGACGAAGCGGGAGTCGTTGTCGACGAGGTAGCAGTCCTGGTACTGGATCGCGCCGCGCGCGCTGCTCGTGTCGATGACCGGCTCGGCCTCTTCGAGGTGCTCGGCGTCGAAGACCCGCGGCGGCTTGGTGCCGAACAACCCGATGCCCCAGTAGGCGGTGGCACCGAGCGCCGCGAACCAGGGGTGGTAGGGCGCGGTGCGGTCGAGGGTCGCCAGGAAGGAGATCTCCTTGATGTTGTCGGGGTAGGCCTTCATCAGCCGGTTGCGTGAGCGGCACAGCCCGAAGACCAGTGGCAGCTCGTAGTGCTCGAGGTACTTGAAGCCGCCCCACACCAGGTTGCTCGACTCCTGGCTGGTGAAGCCGCCGAAGTCGCCGCGGTCGATGAGGGCCACCGAGGCACCCCGGCCGGCCAGGGCCGCCGCCGAGACCGCTCCGTTGATGCCGGCCCCGACGACGAGCACGTCGAAGAGGCCACCTTCGATTCGTGCGATGTTGGCGCGCCGCAACGTCATGGGTCCAGCCTCCCACCTCACCGCCCGGGTTCTGCCCCGGGTGTGACCACTGCGGCCCTGTGGTCCTTGAGTGGTTGACGTCGTCGAATGTTAGTCACTAACATTCCAACGCATGGGACGGAAGGAACACACCCGCGCGGCGCTGCTCGTGGCAGCTCTCGAGCTGTTCGGTGAGGAGGGGTACGACGCGACGACGACAGCCGCCATCGCGCGGCGTGCGGGGGTCAGCGAGATGACCCTCTTCCGTCACTTCGCGACCAAGGACGCCCTGCTCGTGGACGACCCGTACGACCCCCTGATCGGCGAGGCCATCACCGCACGACCGGCCGATGAACGGCCGTTGACCGCTGCCGTACGAGGCGTTCGGGACGCGTGGCGCGCCATCCCGGAGCCGGCCACCGACGAGGTGCGCGAGCGGCTGCAGGTCGTCGCGGCGACGCCGTCGCTCGCCGGTGCGCTCGCCAGGAGCAGCCGGGAGACCGAGGAGGCGATCGCCCACGCCCTGTGCCGGCGGGGAGCCTCGACTGCCGAGGCGCGGGTCGTGGCCGCTGCCGTCGTCGCCGGGCTCAACGCGGCACTGCTCGACTGGTCGCGCAGCGCCGACCCCGACCTGGGCACTGCCGTCATGACTGCACTGACCGCCCTGGGTGACCTGTCGTGAGCGTCCTCGAGCTGCAGGCGGTGAGCCGGGTGTTCCGCGGCGGGGCCGGCGTGCACGGCCTGGACCTGGTGCTCGCGCCGTCCGAGATCGTCGCGCTGGTCGGCCTCAACGGTGCGGGCAAGTCGACCCTGATGAGGCTGGCGCTCGGCATGCTGCGCCCGGACTCCGGACAGGTCCTCCTCGACGGCCGGCCACTGAACCGGGCGCCCCGCGCGGCCTGGTGCCGGGTGGGTCACCTCGTCGAGGTTCCGCTGGCCTACCCGGAGCTCAGCGCGCGGCAGAACCTGGCGCTCGCGGCCCGCCTCCACGGGGCCACCGCGTCGTGCGTCGACGCAGCGATCGAGCAGTGGAAGCTCACGGCCTACGCGGACCGACGGGTGCGCAGGCTCTCGCTGGGCAACCGGCAGCGGGTCGGGCTGGCTGCCGCGCTGCAGCACGAGCCGCGGCTCGTCGTGCTCGACGAGCCGACGAACGCGCTCGACCCGGCCGGGGTGCTCGTCCTGCGAGATGCGTTGCTGCGTCGGGCGGCCGAGGGCGCCGGGGTACTCGTCAGCAGCCACCACCTCGACGAGGTCGCACGCATCGCGCACCGGATCGTCATGGTGAACGGTGGTCGGCTGATCGGTGAGCTGTCGCCGGCCAGCACCGACCTCGAACGAACCTTCTTCGAGCACGTGCGCCTCGACGACGTCCGTCGGGAGGCGGCGGCATGAACGCGGCCGTGCGTGTCGAGGCGCTCAAGCTGACCCGGTCGCCAGTGGGGATCATCGGGTCAGCCGCGGTCGTGCTCGGTATCGGAGCCCTGTGCGCCGTCATGATGGCCGCCCTGGCGTCCGGCGACCCGCAGCTGGTCGCCAAGCTGGGCCCGGATGCCAGCCGTGACTGGCCGGGTCTGGTGGGGACGGCCGCCCAGGTCACCGGTGCGGGCGGGCTCCTCGCCTTCGGTGTGGTGGCGGCGTGGTTGTTCGGCCGCGAGTTCACTGACGGCACGATCACGGGTCTGTTCGGGCTGCCCGTGGGTCGTGGCACCATCGCGGTCGCCAAGCTGGCGGTCTACGCGGCGTGGGGGGCTGGGGTGAGCGTAGGGGTGGTCGCGGTGGTGCTGCTGCTGGGCCTCGGGCTGGGGTTCGGCGCGCCCGACGCGGCTGTCTGGGAGGAGCTCGGCCGCCTGCTGGCTCTGGGAGTGCTGAGCGCTGGTGTGGCCGTGCCGACCGCGTGGGTGGCCACCATCACCCGGTCGCTCCTCGGTGGGGTCTCGGTCGCGATCGGCCTGGTCGTCGTGGCGCAGGTCGGGGTGCTGGCTGGTTGGGGTGGCTGGCTGCCGCTGGCCGCCCCGGCGCTCTGGGCCGTGTCGGGCGGGGTCGCCGTGTCGCCCATCCAGCTCTGCGGCGCTGCTGCGTTCGCCGCGATGGCCTCGACTGCCACTGCCTGGTCGTGGCACCGCCTCCAGCTCGACCGTTGACGTGGGCCCAGCCCAGGGGACCTCGGCGGCGAGGTGCCGCTGGCCGGCGGGTGGCCCGTGCCGGCTCAGAAGGGCGGCTCAGAAGGGCGGCTCATCGTCACCGCGGGTGCGGTCGGACCCGGGGCGGTGCCTGCTCCTGCGGTGGCCCGGCGCACTGGGCGATGACTGCGCGAGGACGAACCGGTCTGCTCGCGGGCGATGCCCGTTTGGGTGGTGCACGTCCATCGTGAGGCGGGCGCGGTGGCCGGTCGCCTGGAGTGACGCGCTGCGCAGGTCGGCGGCTCGGGCGAGGTCGGCGGCGGTGATGGTCGCGGCGCGGTGCTCGAGCGTGAACTCGAGCGCGCTGTGCAGGTCGCCTCCGCTGAGCAGGTCGTAGAGCGTTGTCGAGCCGTTGTCGCTGAGGGGCTCTTGCGTGCCGACGTGAGCCGGCAGGACCAGGGTGTGCAGGGCGTCGATGGCCGATGTGGTGCGGACCCGGCCGGTGGGGTCGGTCCAGGTGCACTGCCCGTCCATGGCGAGGCGGACCCGCCATCCGTGACGCTGTTTGATGCGGTGATGTCGCCGGCACAGGCAGATCAGGTTCGTCGGCGTGGTCGGCCCGGACGGCCAGGGCCTGACATGGTCGAGGTCGCAGAACCGGGCGGCGACATGGCAGCCGGGGAATCGGCAGCGGCCGTCGCGTTGCCGGACACCGGCAGCCATGCGCGCCGGTGGCCGGTACGCGGAGCTCACTGTGTCGTCGAGCAGCGCCCCGCTGGCCCGGTGGCAGGGGCGCTCGACGGTCTGGGCGCCCAGGCCCGCCGTCACCACGTCGAGGAAGGCGCGGGTCACCAGCACGCGCTCGCCGCGGGTGCCCATCGCCACCTCGACCAGGTCCTCTGGCGAGCCGGTGGGCGCCGGGGTTTCGCCGTGCGGGTCCTGGGAAGGACCGCCTGGGTCGGTGGGTGCCGGGGATTCGTCGTGCGGGTCCTGAGCCGGACCGCCCGGGCCGCTGGGTGCCGGGGATTCGTCGTGCGGGCTCTGAGCCGGACCGCCCGGGTCGGTGGGTGCAATGGTTTGGCCGTGCGGGCCCTCCGGCGAGGCGGGCACCGTGAGGGTGACAACGGTGGTGATGGTGGCCGACCCGGTGACGAGGTCGATGAGGGCCTGGGCGCGGGCCCGCTCGATCCGCGGGCAGGTGCCGTCGGCCCGGAGCTGCTGCGCACGGGCGTCGATCGCGGCCCAGGCCCGGGCGGCATCCTCGGACGGGAAGGTGCCCTCCCACTTGTCGACGCCCGGCTCGTCGGCCCACCGCCGAAGGCTGCACTGCTCACGGGCCTTCGTGGCCCGCTGCCGGATCAGGTCGGGGCTGATCGTGGCCAGCACCCGGCGACACCGGCCGCGAAGCTGCGGCCCGGTCTCATGCTCGAAGTAGCCGCCCAGTGCCTCCACGACTGCGGAGGCGACCTCTGGTGGGGCCTCTTCGAGCTCATCGGCGAGCACGCCGGCGCGGTAGGCGTCGAGCCGACCATCGCCCATCGCCTCGTGCAGCGCGCGCAGCCCGGTGGCGGTGGACGACCCGGCAGGCCCGTCGGCGGCCAGGCGGACCGCCGCACGCACCCGGTGCTCCGCGTGCACCGACGAGACCGACAGGGCACCCGAGACGATGGCCGGTGCGTCGAGGGCCACGTGCCCCGGGGCGCGGTGGGACTGCACGACCGTGCCGTCGTCGAGCACCTCGGACTCGATCGCCGCCAGCGACACCATGGCGTCGTCCTGCACCGCCGTGGCCATGTTGACCACCCGCTGGGCAACAGCCACCACCTCGGCCCACTGGGCAAGTGTTCCGTGCACCGGTGAAGGGCGCGGGCTCGTGATGAGGGCGGCCTCGGCACCGTGCAGGGCACCCAGCACCTCATCCGGCATCCCAGCGCCGGCTCGTACCGATGTCGTCTCCGCCTGCATGCTGCCCCCTTCCCCTGTCCTCGAGTTTACCGGGCAACCAGTAATCATACAAGAGTTCGAGATGAGCAATTTCCCTGGTGGACAGACAAGTTCACGCGAAGTCGGACGCATCCGAACCGACCGTCGATGCAGACCGACGGCCGGGGTCACCAACCCATGACCAGCCGGTGCCGGCGGTGAGGGATACCGTGTCGACGCCGAGCGCCGCGCCTCAGGGCTCGGCCGCCAGCGCCGCCGCGCGCCGGATCAGGTGCCGCTGCTCGGCCAGGTTCGTCGCACGGGCCGCCGCGGCGAGGTAGTGCCGCCGGGCCGCAGCACGGTCGCCCGCAAGCTCGGCCACGTGGCCCCTCACCGCATGCAGCCGCTGGTGGTCGACGAGCGTGCCGTCGAGCGAATCAAGAACCGGCACAGCGGCATCCGGGCCATCCGCCTCGGCCAGCGCCACGGCCTTGGCGAGCGTGACGAACGGGCTGGGCGCCACCTGCTCGAGCAGCCTGTACAACGCCAGCACCTGGGGCCAGTCGGTGTCGGCCGCCATCGTCGCTCGGTCGTGCACCGCGGTGATGGCGGCCTGCAGCTGGTAGGCCCCGACCCCTCGGCCGGTCCCGATCGTCGAGTCGAGCAGTGCGGTGCCCTCGGCCATAAGTGCCCGGTCCCAGAGGCGCCGGTCCTGCTCGGCGAGCGTCACGAGGTCTCCGGATGCCGTCACGCGCGCCGGTCGTCGTGCGTCCAGCAGGAGCATCAGGGCGAGCAGCGCCGTCGCCTCCGGGTCGTCGGGCCGCAACCGGTGCACCAGGCGGCCCAGCCGAATCGCCTCCGCCGAGCGGTCGGTGCGGGTGAGGTCGGCACCGGTGCTCGCGGCATACCCCTCGTTGAAGAGCAGGTAGACCACCGCGAGCGCGCGCTGCACGCGGTCACCGAGCGTGTCGGTCGCCGGCAGCTCGAACGTCGCGCCGGACTCGCGCAGGGTTCGCTTGGCGCGCGAGATCCGTTGCGCCATGGTCGGTTCCGGCGCGAGGTAGGCGGTGGCGATCTCGGCGGTCGTGAGCCCGCCGACCGCTCTCAGGGTGAGCGCCACCGCCGACGCCGGAGACAGGGCTGGGTGGCAGCACATCAGCAGCACCGAGAGCGAGTCGTCGTGCTGGACCGCGTCGGCGCCCGGGGGCTGCGTTGCCGCCCAGTCGTGCTCGCGCCGCCGACGAGCCACCTCGCTGCGCTGCTCGTCGACGAGCCGTCGAGATGCCGCCGTGAGCAGCCACCCGCGCGGGTTGTCCGGGATGCCGTCGCGCGGCCAGGTCGTGTGCGCGGCGACGAGGGCCTCCTGGACGGCGTCCTCGGCGGCGCTGAAGTCACCGCACCGGCGGGTGAGGATGCCGACGACCTGCGGCGCCAGGTCGCGCAGCAGGTCGTCGGTACGGGGGCCATGGCCGCCGTCGGTACCGTGGCCGACTGGGCCCTTGGTGTCGATGGCGGCGTTCAGCGCCGGCCCCCAGCGCCCTCCAGCCACTCGCCCATCGACTCGGCGTCGGACGGCCCGTCATCCATGACCCGTCGCACGTGGATCGGCTGCTGCAGCGGCACGCCTCCCGGCCCGGGGACGGCCGACACGAGTGCGGCGATCTCCAGCGCCCGCTCCTCGGTCTCGACGTCGACCACCTGGAAGCCGGCGGCCCACTCCTTGAACTCCTGGAACGGCCCGTTGGTGACCACGCGGCCACCGGAGGCGTCGGCACGCACGACGTGCGCGGCATCCGGCGGGGTGAGGATCGTGACGCCGACGAGCTCGCCGCTGCGGACGAGCTGGTCGTTCAGGGCTCGGTAGTAGTCGAGGTGGGCGGTGATCTCCTCCGGCTGCCACTCCTCCATCGGGGAGTCGGCGACGCCGGGCTCGAAGGTGACGATGAGCAGGTACCTGGCCACGGGTGGCCCCTTCCGGTCGACGGGCTCGGGGCCCGTTCTGTCGATGCTGACACCCTAGGGACGGAGTGCGCCCCCGGATCTCGACATCGACCGCCGGATCAGAACTCGCGGATCAGGCTGCGCCCGTCGCCGTCGCCGTCGCCGTCGCCGTCGCCGTCGCCGTCGCCGTCGGGCTACGGGGTCACGGTGACGCCGGTGAGCTCCTCGCTGCGCTCCCAGAGCAGCGCGGCGAGGGTCTCGTCGCGGGCGAGGTCGCTCTGCTTCGCCTCACCGGCCGGGCCGCGGGTCTCGCCGAGGCCGGTCGGGCCGGAGTACGAGCCGGGGGCCGCGTCGGTGGCGGCGTAGAGGATGGCCTCGGCGCCCCTCTCGGGGCTCGGGAAGAGCAGCCGCACGCCCCACTGGCCGATGGTGCCGATGACCGGGATCGAGCCCAGGCCGTCGGGGCTGGCGACCAGGTTGGTGGCCGAGACCCCCGGGTGGGCCGCGGTGGAGGTGAGCTTCGACCCGGATGCCGTGGCGCGCCGCTGCAGCTCGAGCGCGAAGAGCAGGTTGGCCAGCTTGGACCGGCCGTAGGTGACGTTGGGGTTGTAGCCCTGCGCCGGGTTGCCCTC